>SFGS01000042.1 GCA_004557565.1 Bacteroidales bacterium
CAATGACGCAAAGCGCACAGTCGCACCGCCAAATGCGAAGCATTCCACGTTGCTCCAAGGCTGTTTTTTATGTTTTTGTTTTTGATTCCATTCACGATTTGACAGCAATGCATAATCTATCCCCAGGAATTTTCTACTGAACCCTAATTTCCCCACACTTGTTGACTTGTTGACTCGTAGACTTGTTGACTTTTTTATGGTGGATATCGGGAAAATGTGTATTTTTGTGGAAGACAATGTTTTTTTACACCATTACATAAATTTTTAATGCTTATGAGATTGAGAAAGTTGATGGCTTTGGCACTGTTGCTGGCTTGCATCGGTGGAAAAAGCGTGGCTCAAACTGCTCCCTACGAGCCTTCGGCAGAGAATCTGCGTTCGCGCGCCGAGTTTGCCGACATGAAATTTGGTATATTTTTGCACTGGGGCATCTACAGTATGTTTGCCCAAGGCGAATGGTATTTGCAAAATTCAGGCACCGACCGCAACGAATATGCGAAAGCCGCCGATGCATTCTACCCTCACCGCTTCGATGCGAAAAAGTGGGTGGAGGCGTTTAAAGACGCTGGAGCGAAGTACGTTTGTTTCACCACACGCCATCACGATGGCTTCTCGATGTGGAAAACTGATGCGTCGGATTATAACATCGTAGATGCTTCGCCATTCCACCGCGATGTGGTGGGCGAACTGGCTGCCGCGTGCCACGATGCCGACATGCGTTTGCACCTCTACTATTCGCATATCGACTGGACGCGCGAGGACTATCCTGCTGGTAGAACCGGTTTGCGCACTGGCAAGAAACCCGAAAACGCCAATTGGGCGCACTATTACGACTTCATGAACAAGCAACTCACCGAACTGCTCACTCGCTACGGCAAGATTGGAGCCATTTGGTTCGACGGTTTTTGGGACCACGATAGCGACTCCATTCCGTTTGACTGGCAACTTCGTCCGCAATACGATATGATTCACCGCCTGCAACCTGCGTGCCTGATTGGCAACAACCACCACGAGGCGATTAAGGACGGCGAGGACATTCAGATTTTTGAGCGCGACCTGCCTGGCGAAAACACCGCCGGATTTGTGGAAAAAGCGGCATCGGTGAGCCGTTTGCCTTTGGAGACCTGCCAAACCATGAACGGCATGTGGGGCTACAAGGTGGTGGACCAGAACTATAAGTCGGTGGCGCAGATTGTGCAACTGCTTATCAACACTTCGGGCAAGGGCGCAAACCTGCTGCTTAACATTGGCCCTCAACCTAATGGCGAACTCCCTGCCACAGCTCTCGAACGCCTGAAAGGCGTGGGCAAGTGGCTTCGTGAATACGGCGAGACCATCTACGGCACCACTGCTGGCGACATGATGCCACAGCCATGGGGCGCCATCACCCGTAAGGGCAACGTGCAATATGTGCATATCACCGACAACGCTTTGGCTGGAAAACCACTCACGCTCACATTAAACAGCAAAGTGAAATCGGTATCAGTGTTCGGCACCACCCAAAAGCTCCCATTCAAGCAATCCAAAGACAAAACCCTCACCCTCACCATCCCCACCCACCCCGAAACCATTGATTACATAATAGAGGTGAGAAATTAGAAATTAGAAATTAGAAATTAGAGATTGGTGGTTTATTGGAACGAAGTAGCGGAGAGTGGAGTGGGCACTATTGCTTCGGACGAATCTGCTTCCCTCGCCACTCTCCACCTGCAAATCGGACGCGGATGTTCGCCACTCTCTACATAGGAGCGGAAAAATTTCCATACCGAGAAGCTTTCAGCATCTCAACAAGCGAAATTTTATAAACTTAAATAAACTTTGTTTATATTGCGTGTGCAATAATATTTCCCGCGTTTCCCATTATCTTTGCATAACTTTATAAAGGTTATTTCGATGTTCTATTAAAAAAAATTGTATATTTGCAGATTAAAAGAGAACATTGTACTTTCTGCTTGCAAATAGACCAAACAATGAAGAAATAACGCCTCGGCGTATTTTATAACAACACGAAAACTCCTTTGTAGTCAAAAAGGCTTTGGTCAGCCTGCAAGCACTACATCGGAGTTTTTCGCTTATTATATTCGGACTATCTTACTGAATGGCAAAAAGAAAGAAATACACGTTTATTGACTTATTCGCTGGTTGCGGTGGACTATCTGAAGGTTTTTTAGAATCCGGTCAATATGAGGCTTTAGCTCATATTGAATGGGAAAAGCCTATGGTAGATACACTTCGACATCGTCTTGTTTCCAAATGGAAAGAAAGCGAAGATGATGCTTTTAAACATGTTATCAGATTTGACGTTCAGAAGAGAGAGGAATTATTTCATGGTAATTGGAGCGATGAGTCTAAAAATGAATATGAATCATCAAACCATACTGATGTTATCAAGTATGGCTTGGACGGAATAATTAAAAATCGCAAAGTCGATTTAATTATTGGGGGGCCTCCTTGTCAAGCGTATTCATTAGCAGGCAGAGCACAAGATCCATATTCTATGAAAAGGGATTATAGAAATTACCTTTTTGAGAGTTTTGTGAAAATTGTGGAACATTATCAACCCGAATTATTCGTTTTTGAAAATGTTCCAGGACTTTTAAGTGCTTGCCCAGGCGACACACCTGTTCGGTATCGAATTTACGACGCCTTCAAATCGATAGGTTACGAGATTCTATCACCCGATGAACTTAAAAATGCGGTTTATTGCTCTGTTAATTTTGGTACTCCTCAAATTCGAAATAGAGTTATAATATTTGGCGTAAGAAAAGGGAGTGAGTTTAAACTTAATGATTTCTACGAAGCATTAAATGATAGAAAATCAGGTAAGATCTTCACAGTTAAAGACGCTTTAGGATGTATGCCTAAATTTCGTCCACTTGATAAACCTATTAAAGTTGGTAGAGGTAACGTATCTCATGAACTTATTGGCGATGTTCATATTCCTTTGCACAATGCAAGATACCATAGTCCAAGAGATGTAAAAGTCTTTGAAGAATGGATTTCAAAGGATATGAACCACGCTTCTACAGAGGAAAGACTTAAATATTATACGAAAATAACTGGAATAAAATCTAACCACATAAAATACCGTGCATTGGAGTGGGATAAGCCATCTCCAACTGTTGTTTCTCATTTGTATAAAGATGGTTTGATGTTTATTCACCCGGATATTAAACAGCTCCGCTCTATTACTATCCGTGAAGCCGCATTATTACAATCATTCCCTATGGATTTTGAGTTCTTAGGCTCTAACGCCTATTGCTTTAAAATGATTGGTAACGCAGTCCCTGTTGCTTTTGCTAAACAAATTGCTTTAGCTATTTCTGACGTATTAAAAAGAAAATGAAAAGAACACTAAAAATATTAGTCGCTTGCGAAGAAAGCCAAGCAGTATGCAAAGAATTTAGACGTTTAGGGCATATTGCTTTTAGTTGTGATTTGCAAGAATGTAGTGGCGGACACCCTGAATGGCACTTCCACCAAGATGTCTTAGAAATTATAAAGAACGGTGGCGGTCATCTTCAGAGTGGAGAAGAATACTATATTGATGGTAATTGGGATTTAATGGTCGCACACCCACCCTGCACTTACTTAGCTGTTAGTGGTGCACAATGGTATTATCACCCAGAAGATAAACATTTGCCAATCGAACAACGACGACCGCACCCCAAATTTCCTAATCGAGCAAAAGACCGTGAAGATGGTGCTGCTTTCTTTATGGCTTTGGCAAATGCACCTATTGAGCATATTGCCATAGAAAACCCAGTAGGGATAATGAGCAGACGCTTTAGAAAGCCAAATCAAATAGTTCAGCCATATATGTTTGGCGACGAAGCCTCAAAAGCAACTTGTCTTTGGCTGAAAAATTTGCCAAACCTTGAACCGACAAAAATTGTAGGAAAAGGTGAGCGTGTATCTTTTGCAAGTGGCAAATCTTTACCTAAGTGGTTCTCTGATGCTTTGGTGAAGGCCAAAACTCCAGAAGAACGTCAAAGGCTTAGAAGTAAAACTTTCCCAGGGTTTGCAAAAGCAATAGCAGAACAATGGTCTAATTATCTTCTAAATCTGTAAAATTATGGGAGACCCTATTTGTAAATGGAGAGCGGCAAGACCGCACAATGTTGTCGAACTTGTTAATGACATTTTGCCTCACGAAGAAATGCCTGAAAACGATTTCTACGACATTGTAGATAATCGTATGCCCGGCTTTATGCACACTCCTTATCAATTGGCTGCTCAATTGGGGCTATATGCAGTTGTGGACGGAACATATTATCCTCGTTTTAAAATCGATATTGACAATGAAGAAGCTACTCGTTATTTGGAAAATGTCGTAACAAAATACTATGTTCCTAATCCATATACTAAACGAGGTTTTACAAATCTCGATAAGCCAATTCTCTTGGAGAAATCAATAGTAGAGTATTTAGAAAAATATCCTACCCAAAATGATTTAGAACAAATTCTAAAGCATTTAATTCGAGAAGATGTAGGTAATTATACTGCAACAAAAACTTTACTATCCTATTCAAAGCTTTTCACTATTTCGGGTAATACAATTACACTAAATCCAAATTATAAAGAAATGGAAATTGATGTCGACAGAAATAACAAAAGAGCATTCTTTGAAATTTTCAGTGCTCAATTAAAGCGTCATAAGATTAACGCTCCAATACAGCAAATTTTGTTCGGTGCACCTGGCACAGGAAAATCGCACACATTAAATAGTTATGCTAATATTACCGAACAAAATTCAATTCGCACTACTTTCCACCCAGATAGCGACTATTCAACTTTTGTAGGTTGTTACAAACCAACAAAAGATGAAGAAAGTGGTGAAATCACATACGATTTCACTCCACAAGCATTTACCAATGCTTATGTAACTGCTTGGAAAAATGCTCCGACGCCATTTTTCCTAATAATCGAAGAAGTCAATCGCGGAAATTGCGCTCAAATATTTGGTGACATTTTCCAACTTCTCGACCGAGACGAATACGGATATTCTTCATATAAGACCACTCCCGACCAAGACCTTGCGAACTATATTCGCAAGCAGTTTGCCTATACGGACATCGATGATGAAGAAGTGAAGTCAGGCAAGAAAATGCAACTACCACCTAACTTGTATATTTGGGCAACGATGAACACCAGCGACCAATCGCTTTTCCCGATTGACTCTGCGTTCAAGCGTCGTTGGGATTGGCGTTATATTCCTATTGACTACACCGACCGAGGCCATTACATAGCTTGCGGTGATACTCAATACTCGTGGGCTGACTTCTTGCAGAAAGTTAATGATAGAGTGGAATCCGTGACTCAGTCGGAGGACAAGAAACTCGGCTATTGGTTTATGGGAAATGGTGCAGAGCAAAAGGAAATCACCATCGACCGGTTTGTGTCAAAGGTGATATTCTACCTGTGGAATGATGTGTTTAAAGACTTCGGCAAGAGTGGCAACACCATCTTTAAAGACTCATTCGCAAAATTCCACTTGTTCTTTGATTTCAGCGGTAAACCAAAGGTAGATGTGGTGAAAGCCTTCCTCGATGCGCTTGAAGTGAAAAACAAAGAAATAGAACTTACTGAAGAAGAATTGGCAGAAGCATCCAATTCAGCATCAAGCAAATTCACTCTTAATGGCACCAGAATGTCTTTAAAAGACATCGCACTTAATGTGGTTAAAAATTATGCTACAGCGAATCCTCTATTGAATGCAGTAGCTATTAAAAATACATTTATAGAAGCCTGCAAAGGATGTGGCATTTCTCATATTGTTGAAACCGATGAAGAATATCGGGTTAGAGAAGCAAGTCAATCTTCTGCAAATCGCTCTCAAACGCCTTTGACTCTTGCAAATGGTGAAGTGATACATATTACCACTCAATGGCGAGCAAAGAAAGAAGGCCAAAACTTCTTTAAGTTTATCGACATTTGTCGCCGCAACAATTGGGGCGACATTCAAAAAAATGATGAATGAAAATTCTAATCGAGGGTTATCAATACCAAGAGGCAGACGTTAAGCATATTCTGCAGGGGTTTGAGCCGTACACAAAGAACGGAAAAACCAAGATAGATCATGTTGGCTATCTCTTCAGCAAAGAAATAGGCGACTGCATATTCTTTCTGCCTAAGGTGTTGATGAACGAGAAGAATGAAATCCTTTTCCACGAGGATTTAACTCCCGAAAAAATCCTCGATTTGGATGTTGCTCTCCAAAATGAATGGGTAAAGAAAGACGACTACGAATTCTTGTCGCAGTTCTCTGTTTGGATTTTCAGAGCAATAAGAGAGTTTTACCGCCTAAATCCCGACTCCGAGATTTTGCTAAGCAAGTCATTCTCTCTGCTTAACAGCAGCGAAGACGAGAAAGACGCAACTCTGCTCGACATTATTCTGTCGCTTATCCGTTTCAACAACGAAAACCAGGACTTCTTCATGTTCACCATTAAGAATATCCACAGTGGATATAACAAGATAAATTGGAACAAAACTATTTCGCATAGTGCTGCCGTTATGCAACGCAAAACGCCAATTTATCTTGACCCTGTGAACAAAAAGAAGCAAATCAACTTTGATGAAGAACTGCTGGTAATTTTCTTCTCCATACTTGCACACGTCAATGGTAAGTATGGTTTCCGTGCACCTATCAATTATAATTATGAATTGATAAGCGAAGAGATGTTTGAAAATTATCTTGCCGGCTACGGCTTGATACGTCTTCGTCAAATCAAATATAAATATTTCTCCGACAAGGCTCTCCGACTTTGGAACTTGTGCCACACGTTCTTTGAAGCTGCCGAAAAAATCAATTCGTTGGCGCAAGATTGTGACTACCTCATTGCTCGCAACTTCAATATTGTTTTTGAGTCTATCATAGACGAACTTATCGGCGACGACAAGACAAAAATCGACGCATCGCTCAAAGACCAACCTGACGGGAAGATAGTGGATCACATATTCCGTTATTCTTCGCTTATCAACGAAAGCGACATATATTATATTGGTGACAGTAAATACTACAAAATCGGAGGCTCGCTCGGTGGCAACTCGATATACAAGCAGTACACCTACGCAAAGAACATTATTCAATTCAATATTGATTGGTTCTTTGAAGATAAGCAGAAGAATCGTACAGGCGACGACCGCCGTGCTAAGGTTCACTACCGCGACGAACTCACCGAGGGCTATAACATCACTCCTAACTTCTTTATCAGTGCAGAAGTGAGGGATAGCCTCTCTTATGCTGATGATGTTATTAAGCCTCGTGACAACGAGAAAGACAAGCACCAAATATTCCAATTTGAAAACCGCCTTTTCGACCGCGATACACTTTGGCTGTCGCACTATGATATAAACTTCCTTTATATCATTGCTTTGTATGCTCGCTCAAACACATTTGAGAAACAACAATTCAAAGAAAAGGCTAAGAAAGTGTTTAAAAGCAAAATTGCTGAACTTATAAATTACCAGTACGAGTTCAGTGTACTTGAACCTCGTATGGGCTATAGTCTGCAACGCACTATTGACATCAACTTCAAACGCTTATACGGCAAAGTGTTCCGCCCATACGATGATAAAGACATTCTGATTTTAGCACTTCAAAAGGGAGCCGTTGAAAATCAAGAAGTTTTGGATGAGATTAAGCCTTATTTTTATATCCACCAAGGATATGAAATAGGCAAAGACGTGGACGAAACTATAAACACCGCCCAGAAAGAGAGAACGCAGTTTGCAACTTACGTTCTCCAAGATAATTTCGTAGATCGCTTCGCTGCCGAATCTGAAGTTAGATATGGTACTATTGAACGAATATTCAATGATAGTGAAGTGAGTCGAAATTCTATTCTTAAAGATAGTCAACTTTCGACCGAGCTTGTGGAACAAGCATTACCATTGGAACAAGAATTTGTTCTTGTTGGCTTTTTCAATGGCGAAGCTCATTTAAAAGCAATACTTAAAAATAGACTATACTATGTGCGTACTGGCTTCCGCAATGGTTCTCTCCGATTAGAGCCAAATGCAAAATTCTGCAAGTATTTGTTTTTGCATAACAAAGACAAATATTATCTGTTCAAACTCACAGGTGATGCACCTCGTCTTTTCACTGGCAAGCAATTAATGGAAAAGAATTTCCCGGTGCGAAAACCTGATGAAACCTACATCGGATACGATCTTGCCTCGTCAGATCCGACAACCATTGAAAACATCGACGTTCAAAATGCCATTATCAAAGGTATTGGCAACCGAATTGCCGATAGTTACTTTACTACGCTTAAAGAATTATTTGGACTATAAATTATTTGTTCTAATCAAAATCATGAAAATTAGAAGTATCACAATCACAAATTTCCGAGGAATTAGTGATGCCACAACTATTTCGTTTAATGATTTTTGCTGTATTATTGGTAAAAATGATGCAGGCAAACGGAAAAGACGAATTTGTTGAGATAATAAATAGTATTAACAACATTATAAACGGAACAAATATTTAACGTTCTGTCCTAAGTATTTCAAAAATTATGAATAATTTATATAACATATATTGTGATGAAAGTTGCCACTTGGAGCATGACCGTCAAAAAGCAATGGTTCTTGGTGGCATTTGGTGTCCGTATGATAAGCGAAAAAAAATTGCTCGTGAAATCAGGGCAATTAAGGTACAGCATAACCTTAATCCAAAATATGAAATAAAGTGGAACAAGATTTCAAAGAGTAAACTTGACTTCTTTCTTGAATTAGTAGACTATTTCTTTAACAATCCGGACCTTCATTTTCGTGTTTTGGTCATTCCTGATAAATCACAATTAAAGCACGAAGATTTTGGACAAACACATGATGAGTTCTACTATAAGTGCTATTTTAATCTTCTAAAAACTCTCTTTCAACCAGGGAATCATTATAATATATATATAGATATCAAAGATACGCGTGGAGAAGAGAAAGTAAAGAAACTACATGATTGTCTTTGTCTAAACCAATATGATTTTGATCGTGATATTATTCAGAGAGTTCAACAGGTACGTTCTCATGAACTTGAGCTTGTTGCATTAGCAGATTTGTTTGTAGGTGCTATGTCATACGTTCACCGTAACTTGAGCGATAGTGATACAAAGCTTGATGTAATTGACAGAATTAAAAAACTGTCGCACTATTCATTGCTTAAAAGCACTTTGTATCGTGAGGATAAATTTAATATCTTTGTTTGGCATCAATCGTAATGGTAGACTACAATAATATTCCAGAAAAGATATGCCTTGAAGATTACGGTGGTAACTACAAGGATTATATTGACGCAATTTATGCGGTGTTTGAACGTGATTTCATTTTACATAAAACCAAATTTGGTTCTCATAAGTTGTCATTGAAGTTCAATCCAAAATTTCAAGATAGAGCATATACATTCTATCACATGACGCATAAGGGAGACGTTGAGCAAGACCGAGAACCCGATTTGCGACGATGTGAATGTATGCCATGGGCTCGGCCAACAATAGAAAACGTCGAAAATTGGGGGCTTAAATTTTGGAGACAAACGCGACAAAGATCTAAGAATCGTGTATGCATAGCTCTTGAAACTGAGGATGAAACATACTTTGTCGTGTTAGAAGTTCGTGACACTTATGTTCTTCTATGGACAGCATTCCTATCTGAGTATAGTCATCAATCAAGTAAAAAAATAAAGGAATACACAGATTGGAAGAAAAATGAAGGCGCAAATATCAATACACCAGATGAATTGATAGCATTAATACAAGAGGCTATAAAAAAAGCAAGAGGCTAACCTTTTTAAAGCCGCCTCCGTAACTCCTTCAAATACGTGGTTGATGAGCTGATGCAAAGATAGTAATATTTTTCTCAATCGCAAGTAGATGGCTTTAATATTTAGTAATATTTAACTCTAATAATAAAACATTGGCTTCTTGGAGTCAGAAAATTGTATTACCTTTGCAACCTTTTTTCAACAAAGGTAACGTTGCCTCGGAGATGACCTCTGGGGATTTTTGCTTTATTGGTTGTGATGACATTCGCATTTTATGATGGAATTGCTGTGGTTGGGCATCTTTCTTGGGAGGCTTAGTGGCGTGGGGCATGATGTGTTTTTCCAAGCGGTGGCTTTTGGGCTTGGGGCTTCTTTTTTGTGGACTTCTGAATATGGTTACTTTTGATGGCGATGTTGGAATCGTTTTTGTTGAAGCCTACAATTATTTGTCGGAATTGAGTATTTTAGTGCGAATTATTTGTCGGAATTGAGTATTTTAGCGCGAATTATTTGTCGGATTTGGATATTTAAATTATATTTGCCATTGAAAATCAAATGTTTGTGATTATGTGGGAATATATTGAGCGAAATATCGACCGACAACTTGAGGAATGGAAAAATGATCCAATGCGTAAACCGCTATTGCTTCGTGGAGCGAGGCAAGTGGGGAAATCATCAGCAGTCAAGAATTTTGGCAAGAAATTCAAATATTTTGCTGAAGTCAATTTCGAGCGTCAAAAATCTATTAAGAGTTTTTTTGAAGGAGATATTGATGTCCGTTTGATTGCAAAAAAAATAGCAGGATTTATTAATGTTCCTATCGAAGAAGGCAACACACTTCTGTTTCTTGATGAAATTCAAGAATGCCCAGAGGCTATTATGGCTCTGCGTTTTTTTAAAGAAGATTATCCCGAATTGCATGTGGTGGCAGCGGGGTCGCTCCTTGAATTCACGCTCCAAGAATTGCCCACTTTTGGCGTAGGAAGAATCCATTCCTTGTTTATGTACCCTATGACATTTGACGAGTTTCTGAGGGCAAACAAAGAATTTGGACTCATAGAAATGCGTGATGAAGCAGATAGTCACCACCCACTTGATGCTGCTTTTCATGAAAAATTGGTGGAATATTTCCGCATATATTTATTGGTTGGGGGAATGCCAGAAGCGGTTCTTGCATGGATAAAAACGCATGATTTTAATCAATGCAGAAGTGTTCTTGAAGACATCGTTTTAACGTATGAAGACGATTTTAGTAAGTATAAAAAGCGAGTTAATCCTGATTTGTTGCGAATCACAATGCGTGGAGTTTGTCATCAAGTAGGCGAGAAGCTTACATTTAGGCAAGTGTCAGCCGACCATCAAAGTTCACAAATACGCGAAGCCCTTCGTCTGCTCGCTTTGGCTGGCATCATCACCCCTGTGGTGGCAACCTCTGGCAATGGCATTCCATTAGATGCGGAAGCCGATGAAAAAAATATGAAGATTTTGTTTCTTGACCCAGGGCTGTTGTTGGCTGTATTGCAACTTGAGGGCGGCTTGTCGCAGCAACTTGTGCAACTCATTATGGCAGGTAGTCCGCAAGAACTTGTCAATAAGGGAGGACTTACAGAAATGGTGGCAGGACTGGAGATTGCTCGTAATAAGCCATCAGTGCAACGGCAAAAAATGTTTTATTGGGAGAAAAAAGGTAACAGTGTAGCAGAGATTGATTATCTTGAGATAGTAAACCTTAAACCCACCCCAATAGAGGTCAAATCAGGCACACAAGGCGGCATGAAAAGTCTATGGCTGTTTATGAGAGAAAAGCACCTTACCGACGCCATTCGTTGCTCTCTTGAGAATTTTGGAGAGTTCGAGTATATTGACAATCAAGACAACGATGCTGTAAGACACGTGAGAATCCTTCCACTTTATGCTATTTCGCAATTAAGTTAAACCCAAATCGGTCATTAGGCCGTATGAGGATTTTTTAGATTACTTCTTGCGGTCTTACGGCTTTTATAAGATGCCTTTTGCTTGTTTTTAATTCGCAATAGCTCGCTATCACTCATTAAAAGACAAACAAAATTCATTCTTCTAAAACTCCGAAATACCACAAGTCCTAATGACCGATTTGGGTTAGAAGGGCACCACTAAGGGTGAAAAAAAACACCTATTTAATCTGATTTCAATCCGATTAACACCTAAAATAAAATAGGTGAAAATAGGATTTAATGGATTAAATAGGTGTTTTGATTTTGGACTTGTCGGACTCTTTAGACCCAAGCAGACCCTTTAGGCCCTTTGGAACCGAAACTGGCCTTTTGGGCTTGTCGGGGGGGCTGTTGGGGGGGCTTCCACAAGGGTCGTTAGTTGCCTAAAATCTTGTTGATGAGAGCGGTTACGTCGCTTGAGTTTACTTCGCCGTCGCCGTTCACGTCGCAGAGGTTGGTTGGGTATGACTCGGTGCCGAGAAGGTGGTTGATGAGGGCGGTAGCGTCGGAGGCGTTCACTTCGCCGTCGCTGTTAATGTCGCCGCTTACAGGCTTTTCGGTGCGGTAAACGAATTTCACCACTGGTCCCCATTCGGTGGTGTGGGCTGCGCCGTCGAGTCCTTCGTATGCCGTTTTCACGCGTGCGTAGTAAGTGTTGCCGTCTGCCATCTTCTTGCTGTTCACCTTGATGTTGTCGGCGGTGAGAGAGGTGCGAGTGGCTCCGTCTTTGAGTGTTTCCACAAAGCGGGTGCGGCCCCAAGTGGTGGCAGAGGTGCTGATTTCAATTTGGTAGCTGGTAGCCCAACTTTGTGGCTTCACTTCCACATATTCACCCATGTAGATTTCGCCACCTTCGGTTGGGCGAAGCAGGTGCGCTGCCAAGTGCACGATGGTGAAGCGAACAGGGAGCGACACCATTTCTTGGCCATCAACGGTGAGACGAACACGCATATAGCAGGTGATGCCCGATTCGAGTTTGCCGTCGGGGATAGCCAATTCGCCAGTGGCTGATTTGCCGGTGTAGAGAATCTTTTCGAATGCTTCATCGTCAGCGATTTCCACTGTAGCCTCGTTGGTGGAATTTACATTATACCACTTAGCGGTGAAATCAGGAGCCACTTCCTCCTCGCCATCGGCAGGGTAGGTGACAGTGAGCAACTTTGGCACAATAGTGCGGATTTCGCTCACGCCGCAGTAATGGTTAGCCTCGCAAGCCTGCACACGCCAGTATTGGTTGGCTTCGTGGCGAAGTTGTGAGAATTGGAGCGCAGATGCGATGGTGTCGGTGGTAGTGTAGCGTTCCACCACATTGCCGAAGTCGGCATCGTTGCTGATTTCCACCACATAGTTGGCAGCGTCTTTCACCTTATGCCAAGAGAAAGTGAAAGGCATGTCGATTGTGGCATCGTTGGCAGGACCGATGAGCGCAGGGTTGCCGAGAGCCTTCAAACTGCTGCCGAGGAACACAGGCTCGTATTCGTTGCCCACGCGGTCGACCACGCACACGGCATATTGCCACTCGTTGCTTTGGTATTCAACCGGAATTTTGTAGCTGGTGGTGTAACTCATATCCAACAGATATTCCACTTGCTTGGTGAATGTGGCAGGATTCATTGATGCTGGGAAGGCATACACAGAGTAGCGCACATTGTCGTAGCCATTCCAAGAGAGTGTGCCACCGCTGTATGCGAGGTTGGTCACCAAGCCAGGGTTGTTGCCTTGCTTCCAAGGGAGCGCAGGCACAAGGGCAGGGCGGGTGTAAACTGTGTTGCGCAAGTAGCTTGCCAGCGAGTTGGGGTTGCGCATGTAGAGGTACTTGCAAGAATAGTAAATCGAACCAAATGCGCCGTCGAGCGACGATGTGCGGTTGATTTCGGCTTGGTTGGCATATTCCACATAGGTGTTGGCATCGCTTTCAACCTTCATACTGGAAATAGAGGTGGAAATATACACATGGCGGCCAAATTTCTTCACAACCTTGCCCCACCATGGAGTGATGGTGGAATAGTCGGCTTTTGCGCCGATTTTCCAATACACCTGTGGAGAGATGTAGTCGAGGGTTTGGCTCGAAATCCATGCCAGAGGGTCGGAGAAAATACCGTCGTATTGCCAGTCGGAAGAACCAGATGGGCAAGGCTCAACGCCATATTTCGATGCCACTGAGCCGTTTGTGGCAGCCACACCGGCAGGAGAGATACCGAAGCGCACCCAAGGCTTCACGGTTTGGATCATATCGTAAACTGATTTCACCATGCGGTTCACATTGTCGCGTCGCCAGTCGCCGATGCTCATGCTTGTGCCAGAGTTTTTCCACTCGTCGTAGTCTTCAGCGGTGCTGTTAGAGGGAATGCCGTCGGGGTAGAAATAGTCATCGTAGAGAATGCCGTCCACATCATAGTTGGTGATGATTTCACGGCACACATCGGTGATGCGGTCGATGGTCCACTGCTGTGCCGGGTCGAGAATGATGGTGCTGCCGTAGGTGAGCAAGTGACCGTCTTCTCTCAATTTATTGTCGGCTGCGGTGGTCCAGTTGGCACCTGTGGAGAAGCGGTAAGGATTCACCCACGCATGACATTCCATGCCGCGCTTATGACATTCCTCCACCACAAATTGCAGAGGGTCGTAACTTGGAGCCTTGCCACGAGTGCCAGTCAGATAACTCGACCATGGCTCGTAGCTCGACTTATACATAGCGTCGCACATGGAGCGCACTTGGAAGTTCACTGCGTTGAAGTTGTTGCGCTTCAGCGAGTCGAGCATACGAATCATTGATGCTTTCTGCACTTCGGCGTTCATGCCGTTGGCTTCATTGTCGTTGGCATCGCGAGGCCAGTCGAGTGCCCAAACTGTAGCCACCCAAGCCGAGCGAAATTCACGCTTGGGCACGCTGTAAGTGCCAGCCGCTTGTGCTGCAAATCCGAGCAGGAGGAAAGCGGCGAAAAATAAATGTCTAAATTTCATTTTGTATAAAAGTATAAAAGTTGATATTTGAATAGTAATACGAAGGGATTATTCAGTGAAGGAAGGGGCGTATTCGTTGCCGTAGCGGTCGAGTGGGCAAACGGCAAACTGGTAGGCTGCTCGCAGATGGGCAGGAATGGTGTAGGTCACCATTTCGCCGCCACGCTCTGGGTTATACACCATGCCGAGCAGATATTTCACTTCGGTGCCGAACTGGGCTTTGTCAACCGTTTTCGGGAACGCATACACCGTGTAGCGGCAGCGTGGAATCAGTTGCCAAGTGAGCTTATTGCCCTCTTGCTTGAGGAAATTCACCACTGGGGCTTTGCGTGCCACATTGTTGCGCCAAGGGGTGAGCGGCATCAGCGATGGGTATTGGTAAACGGTGCGCTTGAGGTAGTGGCAGAGTTGCTCGCTCAAACCGGGCTTGTTGTAGAGGTTACGCACCGACCAGAATATGGTGCCACCTTGGTCTTTAGCGCAATTTCTGCGCAAAATCTCCATTTCGGCTGCCCATTCGGGAAACTCGCTGGTGGTCATCAACTTGTCGATACACATCGACACGAAAGCCTGGCGCGAGAATTTTCTCGCCGTTTTGCACCACCATGGTGCCACAAGGCTGAAATCGGCGCGCTTGAAGCCTATTTTCCAATACACCTGTGGGGCAATGAAGTCGATAAGGTGACCTTTCAGCCACGACACTGGGTCGGAGAAAATGCCGTTATACTGCCAGTCGCTGCCCGATGGGCATGGGTCGATGCCGTATTTATTGGCAAGCGATTGGCTGGTGCAAGCCACGCCGGCAGGGGAGATGCCGAAGCGCACCCACGGCTTTTCGCACTGAATCATATCGTAAACGGCTTTCACCATTCGGTTCACATTCTCGCGTCGCCAGTCGCCAATGCTCAGGTCGGTGCCTGAGTTTTGCCACTCCTTGTAGTCGGGAGCCGCCACCGACGAGGCGATGCCGTTGGGGTAGAAATAGTCGTCGTAGAGAATGCCATCGACATCGTATTTGGTGACCACCTCATGGCACACATTCACGATGCGGTCGATGGTCCACTGCTGGGCAGGGTCGAGGATATAGAATTTGCCCCATCGGAGCAGATGCCTTTTTGCCTCCTGGTCGCGCTCGGTGTTCCACATTTTAGTGATGCAGAATCGGTAGGGGTTGATCCATGCGTGGATTTCCATGCCGCGCTTGTGACATTCGCTCACGGCAAAGGCGAGTGGGTCGTAGCCCGGATGCTTGCCACGGGTGCCGGTCAGATAACTCGACCAAGGCTCGTAGCTCGACTGGTAGAATGCGTCGCTCATGGAGCGCACTTGCAGGTTGATGGCGTTGAAATTGTTGTTTTTCAGCGAATCGAGCATTCGCACCAGTTCTGCCTTTTGGCGTTCGGCAGGTGCGCCCTGTTTTGGCCAATCGATGCCCCACACCGTCGAAACCCACGCCGAGCGCAGTTCACGCTTGGGTGGCATGGTGCTTTGTGGCAATCGCTGTGCGAAAGCCGCAAGGACAAAAGTGATCAGTAGAGAAAATGCAATTATTCTTTTCATTGCTATATGTGATTATAAATTGTTGTTGAGTCGGAACAGTTCGCAAGCGTTTCGGGTGGTGATTTCGTCGATTTCTGCTGGTGATACGCCCATTTCTGCCGCCACGAAATTGCAAACGTGGGCGGTGAAGGCGCTTTCGTTGCGCTTGCCGCGCTTCGGCACCGGGGCGAGGTAGGGCGCATCGGTTTCGAGCAGCAACCTATCAAGCCCAATCACGGGTAGATTGGCTTTCACCTCGCTTTTCTTAAACGTGACAATGCCGTTCACGCCGAAATAGAAGTCGCCGCGCTTGCGAATGGCTTCGATGTCGGCAGGGGTGCCGGTAAAACTGTGGAACACGCCCTTGGGGAGTGGTTCGCCGAAGTTGTCCATCACCTCCAGACACTCAGCCACGCCATCGCGGCAGTGAATGATGAATGGCAGGTTGAACTCCTTGCACCAGCGCAACTGCGTGTCGAGCGCTTCGATTTGCTCATCACGCTTGTCTTGCTCCCAATAGAGGTCGATGCCTATCTCGCCCACAGCCACGAAGGGCATAGTGCCCTCGGCAAGCATTTGGTGCATGGTCTGCAACTGCTCGTGGTAGTCGTCGCCGATTTCTTCGGGGTGCAGCCCGATGGTCATCGACACAAACTGGGGGTGTGCATCGTAAACTGCCTTCAGGCGGCTGATGCTTTCAAGGTTCTCATTGGGCATCACGATGTGTGTGATGCCGGCTTCACGCGCACGAAGCAGCATTTCTTCGCGGTCGGTGTCGAAAGCATCGCAATAGATGTGGCTATGGCTGTCAATCATTATTTCTTGCGGTCAACCAAGCCTTTAATGAGTTGTACAAAAGCCTCGCGTGCCTCATCGCTCATTTCCACTCTGCTGAGCGCGTCGAAGGCCATATCGTCGTAGCGCTTGATGGCTTCGTCGGCAGCCTCGCGCATACCCAGTCGCTCGTAGAGTGCAGTCACGGCTGGCACTTTCTCGCTGCGAAGTGCGTATTCGTTGTTGATCCAGCGGCGGAGTTCGTTGGCATCGTCGCCTTGTGCCTTTTGCATAGCGCCAATCAGAAGGAATGTCTTCTTGTTGTTCATGATGTCGCCGCCGATAGCCTTGCCGAAGGTGGCTTCATCGCCCCACACGTCGAGCACATCGTCTTGGAGTTGGAAAGCGAGGCCGAGATACAGGCCGGTTTCGTAAAGTGCCTGTGCGTTGGCTTCGGAAGCACCAGCGATGAGCGCGCCCATCTTGCAGGCACAGCCAATCAACACCGATGTTTTCAGGCGAATCATGTCGATATATTCTTCAAGGGTCACATTGTTGCGCACCTCAAAGTCCATATCGTATTGCTGACCTTCGTATATTTCCATTGCGGTCTGGTTGAACAGACGCATTATTTCGGGCAGCACGGCTGGGTCCACTTGCGCCACATACTGGCTGCTCATGGTGAGCATTGCGTCGCCAGAGAGAATGGCGGTGTTGTCGTTCCAACGGCGATGCACAGTGGGTTTGCCACGGCGCACATCGGCGTTGTCCATCACATCGTCGTGAAGAAGGGTGAAATTGTGGAAAAGTTCCAGACCCACAGCAGGCTTCACAGCCTTTTTCACATCGCCTCCCATGGCTTCGCAAGCCATCAGCACCAATGCCGGACGCAGACGCTTGCCGCCCAAGTCCATAGTGTAGGCGATAGGTTCGTAAAGTCCATTAGGAGTGGCTGGATAAGGAATGGCGGCAATTTCATCGTTTGCCAATTTTCTGTATTCTTCAAGAGATAACATAGTCGGAAATATTTTTTGTGGATTTAATCGTTTTTTGAAAAAAGAGTTTTTGCCATTCGTGGCGACTTCTGAATGAGCGTTTCGCGGAAAGTTTCATCGAAGTCCTGTGCCGCTACGCTGTCGCCGTCGAGCAGAAACTGGCTGCGCATGGCTTCGGCTTTGAGCAGTTCGCTCTGCATAGCCATCGTGTCGGTGGAATCAACAGCCACGAGGCGTGCCACGGCATCTACCGCCTGGACTTGCGCCTTCACGCTATTGGGCGAGTGCTTTTTGCCGCACGCCACAGCTCCGCACATCACCGCCATCGCCACCAAAATGTAGAATAAATGTCTCATATCAGTATATAATTATTCAATCTACAAAGATACAAAAAGAAATTAGAAATAAGATGTTAGAAGTTAGAAATAAGAGGATAGATTTTAGAAGTTAAGGAGTTAAGAAGTTAAGACGATAGTTCCGATAGTTCTGAGTTCTCCGAGTTCTCCGAGCACTCCGAGTGCTTCCCATACACACAAAAAAAGCGACCGAGGCCGCTTTTTGGGGGATTTATAGATATTTGTCGAGCGTGTTTTTTGGCTCCAGCCTGTTGCCCAGCCTCGCCACCCAATACACCACCCCAATAAGGGCGAACACTCCACCGGCTAAACCGATGTAGGAGATAGAGAGGTCTGAGCAGATGGTTCCACCGAAAAATGCTCCGCTGCCAATGCCCAAGTTGAAGATGCCAGAGAAAATCGACATTGCCACTGGGGTGCTTTCGGGGGTGGTGACGAGAATCATATTGCTTTGCATCGCCACATTGTAAGCTGTGGCAGTGGCTCCCCACACGGCAAGCAGCACAATCACGGGCAAAAAGCCCGACGACACGGGGTAGAGCAGCAAAAGGCATAGCGCCATGGCAGCCACGTTTACGGTGATAAACAGTTTGCGGTTGCGGTTGTAGTATTTCGAAAATGCGATGCTGCCCAAAAGCCCTGCGCCACCAAACACCATCAGTGCAGTGGTCACCCAGTCGTCGGGCATGAGCGACACTTGCTTCAGGAATGGCTCAATATAGCTGTATGCCACATATATGGCGCTTGATATGAGAAGCGTGAATAGGTATAGCCCCATGATTCCCTTGTGGCGTAGCAGTTCGGGCAACTTTTTTGGTGAAAATCCGCCACCGCTCGGCACCTTTGGCAAGCGCCACGCTATGTAGAGGAAGGTGAGGGCAGAGAATACGCCAATGCTGAAAAACGTCATTCGCCAGCCCACATGCAGACCAATCACACGGCCTAAGGGCATACCCAAAATCATGGCTATCGACGACCCTGTGACCACCATGCTTAGGGCAATAGAACGGTAGCGGTCGGGCACAATGCGCACGGCAATGGGCGAAATCACCGACCAAAACACAGCATGGGCACACGCCACGCCTATGCGAGCGCATATCAGCATCACAAAACTTGTGGATAAATACGACATGAATTGAAACACCGTGAAAATGCCCAGCAGCCAAAGCATCAGCCGCTTCATTTCCATTTTAGATACCAGCAGCATCAAAGGCAGCGACAATATCATTACGGCCCACGCATACAGGGATATAAGCATACCTACCGAGGCTTCGGTCAGTCCGAAATCGTTTTTAATGTCGGTGAGCAAGCCAATAGGCACAAACTCTGATGTGTTGAAGATAAATGTTGCAAAAGAGAGTCCGAGCAACGCCAACCAGTTTCCCAACTTCATTTTCTCGTTCATACCGCTAACAAATTTTTAGTCTAATTGAATTTCCTTGAATTTCCGGCTGCAAAGTTACTGCTATTTCCCCAATTATCCCCACCCTCGCACCATCAAAGGGAGTTTCTTTGATGGTGACGCTAATTAATCGATTAAAAACCAAGTAAATACGCCAATGTAAAAATTATGTAAAATCACAAACCACAAACCAAAGGGACGGTTCTTCTATGTTGTAAACCAAGGGATTTTGGTAATTTAATATTTATTTAACATTTTGAAGAGCAATAGGATAGG
>SFGS01000043.1 GCA_004557565.1 Bacteroidales bacterium
ACCCCTGATGACAAAATGATTTCTTGGAAGGAGGTCGTATCAAATTTCCCAAACGATTTTGCATGGTAGGGACGCGATACTTCGCGTCCGCGACAAATTGTTGATATCCAATATGATACTACAATCATGGGCGGAAAGTATCACGTCCCTACCGGGTTTGGTTTTTCGCCGAAGACGAGCGGTTTTTATCCTTTTGGCGATGCCACCGACCTCGTAAGAGGGCGGCGTTGGTAATGTGGTGTGGCTGATTCAAGCCTCGGCTTGAAATCAGACATGCCACAGCACTAACGACAGGTGCGAAGCACTGGCATCGCCAAAAGGCTGTTTTTTATGTTTTTGTTTCAGTCCCCCAGTATTTTTCCACTGAACCATTTTTGTGTGGTGTTTAATATTATAGTGGGGCAATAAAAAAAGCACCTCGAAATCACTTCGCGATGCCCTAGGAAAAAAATAGTATGAATAAAATGAGGTAAATTAAGGTTAATATCTTCAATTTTGCTCCACAGCTCCAAAAGGCTATGATTGCAAATTTATATCTTTATCAGTTCGCCATCGGATATTGGCAAACCTTGTTTATTTTTATCAAAATAATGTTGGTCCCTCTGTGAAAGCTTGCATACAAATTGTGCTATTTGACACTGTCTTGCTCATTTCACTATACAAAGATAATCAACAAAATCAGATTACACAAGCGTTACACGCATTTTGATGCACTTTTTGTACCTATTTCACATTTGCCAAAATGGTGGTTTTTGCTGTTTATTCCGTTTAAATTATTAGTTATAGGCATATTAATACCCATCTATCGGCGATTTGTCACACTTTTTAGGAATTTATCAAGGGGCATGAATTAGTATTTTTTATTATATTTGCATCATATTAACGATACATTGCTAAACTGGCTAAAGTGTATATTCACGAAATGTCAACTCTGCTAACTGCTGAATGAAATTTTTTTCATATATATATATATTGTTTGCTTCGCTTGCCCTAACGCTTGTGGCTTGCAAAGAGCAAATGAGCAATGATGTGGTGGTGCAAAACAAGTACTTCACCGTGTATGCCGACTCCGTGAAGGAAGGCGATTGGGTGGCAAGGGTGCTTTCGCCCACACACATTATCACTAACTACGCTCCAACCGACACCACATTGCTGACCGACAACGGCATTGTGCGCTTCCGTCTGGCATTTAACGGACACGACAATGAACTTCCGAAGCACACCTACCATTATGCCGTGATGGGCTCCGACACCACTATCACTGCTTTTGAGGTGAACGAGTGCCCCAAAGTGAAAGGCAACATTGAAGCCACGAAATGGCATTTGAAGGTGGATTTGCGGAAAATGGAGGAGAAACTCGACGCCGACGGTTTCTTCGCTACGCCCACAGGCGACACTATATATAAGGAGGAATATAAGGGCGTGTGGCTTGCCGGCAACATACCACCGCTGTCGTGGGACTTTTTCAACCTCGAGCAGAAATCTAATTTGAAGCTCCACAAAACCGCCACAGCCGGCATTTATGAAATCACTATTCCGCTGAGTGTGCGCCGCGAGCCTATGCCGTATCTCTCGGAATGGAAAATAGAGAAAGAGAATCCCGATTATCCCACCATCAAGACTTCGATGCCCATCATTGATGCACTGTATAATATGAGTATCAACGATGTGTCAAACGGCATCATCGATGGTGAGGATGGAAAAAAGATGTTCCCACGCAAAGCCAACCACACCCGAATGAGTTACCCTATTATGCTCTCGCTTGCTTATCTCAACCCCAATGAGGCGATGGCTACGCTCAAGAGTGTGGTGGAAAACGGCATGATTTCACACAAGCACAAAAGCAGTCTGTGGCCTATCAACACCGACGACATATCGTGGGCGATGGCGGCTTGGGAAATCTACGCTGTGACGGGCGACAGGGATTGGCTCAAGTGGTCGTATGATGTGGTGAAGCGTACCGTGACGGAAGAATACGAAATCAATGCCGACAGTTTTACCGGTCTGATTCACGGTGGCGGACAATACGCATTCTCGCAAGGGCAATTCTATCCTGCATGGATGGAATATAAGGACATTTATGAGAGTACGTCACTGACGAACAACGTGTTTTTTGAGCGTGCATTTGAAATTCTCAACGACATGGGCGACGAATTGGGCATTGAAAGCGAATATGGTGCGATGGCGCAAAACTTGAAAGATGCCATCAACGAGGCATTGTGGAACGAACAGTTGCACCATTATTTCCAGTACACCTATGTTTACGCCAGCCCAGTCCAGTCGCCAGTAATCGACAATTTTGCCCAAGCCATGAGCGTGCTGTGGAACATTGCAAGCGACGATAGGGCAGAAAACTTGATGATGTACACTCCCATCAGTTACTACGGCATTCCCACCACCAGCCCATATTATCAAAGTGAAGACCAAATCAACTTGAGCGAGGTGGTGACACCAATGGTGCAAGCATTCTGGAACCTTGCCGCTGCAAAATCTGACAACGAGACCATGCTTCGCTACGGATTGGGTGCCATGTATCGTGCCCAGGCACTGTTTTGCTGCAACAAGGGTGCTTACAATGGATTCACAGGTATGCCGCTCAGCACACTGCAAGCCGACCTTGGCAGTGCCGCAGGCAATTTGGCGATGGTGTTTCGCATTTATGCCGGCATGACATTCTTGCCCAACGGCATAGAGTTCAACCCCTTTGTGCCTGTGTTCTTGAAAGGTAAAAAAGAAATTAAAGGCTTCAAATATCGCGATGCCACACTCGATATCACCATCGACGGCACTGGCAGCAACATTGAGAAATTCATCATCGACGGAAAAGAAACCACCGATAATTTCATAGATGCCGACCTTACAGGTAAACATCACATTGAAATCAAGATGGGAAGTGGCAGTCGCACACGCCGCCAAATTACGGTGATGACCGAAAATTTCAACATTCCGAAAACGCCTATCGTGAAGTGGGGAAAAAGCACCAACAAAGTGCTCAATTATTCAAGCAACGCACGATATCGCATGGTGATTAACGGACAGATGCGCTATGGCATTTCCGACACCTTATTTACCCTTCAGCCCGAAAAATCGGCGTTTACGGTAAATAGCGTTATCAGCATCGGAAGCCGTGGCAACAGTTACATTTCCAAGCCGCATTATGTGATGAAGGAGTCGCAAGTGATTCCGTTCACAGCCTTTGCACCAGCCGGCACCGCGCTCGTGAGCAGGGAAAAGGCAAAAACGGTGGTGGAAATGAACAGAAGTGAAAACAAAAAGATTGACATTGAGGTGTTTGCGCCATCTGGTGGCGACTATTTCATCGACATTCGGTATGCCAACGGCTTCAACCACGCCTATTGCCCAACGGTGAGCGTTGAAGCCAACACTCACCGCCAAGGCACAATCGTGATGCCATGCCGTGGTGAAGATGAATGGCTCAATTTTGGCTGGTCGAACATCATCAAAGCCGAACTCATGCGTGGACGCAACATCATCACCGTGCAGCGCATCGGCTACCTCGGCACAGAATTACCAGTGCTACTCCAATCAATCCGCATTTCCAAGAAATAAAATAGGCAATGATATACAAGTTGTCTCGAAGAAGATATGCGATGAAATTCCGTTAGGAATTTGATGTGTGTAGGCAGGTATGCAGCGAAGGATATGCGAAATGAGCGAAGCGAAATGGAGCATAACCGAAGCGAAATGCCTGCAAATATACGTATAACAAATACGCATCCCAGCGGGATGCGATTTCGCTATCAATGGGCAATTTGGTGTTGTCGCATTCCGCTGGAATGCATCATCCTGGTATATCTATTGCAGGCATTTCGAAAAGATTCCATTTCGCTTCGCTCCATTACATCTTTTCTGCATACCTGCCTACACACATCAAATCCCTACGGGATTTTTTCAATCCTCACTAAATATTCACAGGGAAAACTTGTATATCATGACAAAGAATATCAGTCCTGCTTCTCTGTTGCGGAAAGGTAGGACTGATTATATAATTAATGCGGGTTGGCGCTTGCGTTTGAAACATGCCGAATGCTTGTCCCTACGTTATGATGGTAATCTGCTGTTGTGCAGATTGCTGAGGTGATTATTTCAGCAGGGCTCTCCCTTCTTTTGTGAGGTATGGAAGAAGACTTTTCACCGGAACAACGGCTGCTGGCATACCTGATGAGTAAGGACCAATCTCGTAGGATCCGTATTGGAAAACCACGCCTTCTTTCACCACCCATGGTGCAATTGTTGGGGCTGGTAGCGATTTCATGCTATAATTCACATATTCTCTCAACTTCGAATTGCTTTTCACTTTGTAGTGCTTTTTCAAGCCATTCCAAATCAGCAAATTCAATTTTGCCTTCTTGTTCACAAGGCGTTCGCTCATTTCTTTGCAATCGCTTTTTCTAAAAGTTGCCCCATAAGTGTATGGCATACCGTGGGCTGCACCTATTGGATAATCGTAGCCATTCACCACAAAGGTTACAATTTTGGCATTCTCATACACTTTGGTGATGGTGAGATCTACGGTTTGGTCGGCACCGTCCTCCGACTTGATTTTTGTGACCATGGCATCGACCATATCTTCAGCGGTCTTTAAATCGAGTTCGTCGGCGCTCAGCACTTTGGAAATCCAGTGTTTCACGGCTGTTGCCAAGCGAGAGTTGCCCACAGGCATATCCACAGTGACATTTACACCGGGAGTAAAGTCATAGGTAGCATACTCTTTTGCTTCATCGGAAACATTCCATGTGCGCTTCACGGTCACCTTTTCTACTGCTAAGTTGCCTGATGCACTGGCGGTGAACAAGCCAACAGCCGCCAAAACTAATGCTAAACAAAATTTTCTCATAGTTTGAATTTGTTAGTGATTATTTTTTTTGTTTTTGACACGAATTAGTGCAAAAGGTTTATGGCAACATAAGAAATATGGTCTATTTTTTCTTGTGATACTCGCTATTTGCGTGATTTTTTGTAAATTTGTGCGATAATTAGAAAATTGTATGCAAAAAATTAGAAATGTCGCCATTATCGCGCACGTGGATCATGGCAAGACCACATTGGTTGATAAGATGCTCGAAGCAGGAAATCTTTTCCGCGCTAACCAAGAAATGGGCACTCAAATTCTGGATAGCAATGATTTGGAAAGAGAACGAGGCATCACCATTCTGTCGAAAAATGTTTCAATCCACTACAACGGTTACAAAATCAACATTATAGATACCCCTGGACACTCCGATTTCGGTGGTGAAGTGGAGCGTGTGCTCAACATGGCCGACGGCTGTCTGCTGCTCGTTGATGCTTTTGAGGGTCCAATGCCTCAAACTCGCTTCGTGCTTCAGAAAGCGATTGAAATTGGTTTGAAGCCTATCGTGGTTATCAATAAGGTGGATAAGCCAAACTGTCGCCCAGATGAGGTGCAAGAATCCGTTTTCGAACTGATGTGCAACCTCGACGCTACTGAAGACCAACTCGACTTCCCAACCGTGTTTGGCTCGGCTAAGCAAGGCTGGATGAGCCTCGACTGGAACAAACCTACTGATAATATCAACGCTGTGCTCGACGCTATCATCGAGCATATCCCTGGCCCAGAAGTGGTGGAAGGCGAGCCACAAATGCTCATCACTTCGCTTGACTATAATTCTTATGTAGGTCGTATCGCTGTGGGTCGTGTTCACCGTGGCGAACTCACCGACGGCATGGAAGTGTCGCTCTGCCAGCGCGATGGCAAGGTGGTGAGACAAAAAATCAAGGAATTGCGCACTTTTGAAGGTATGTCGCAAGTTCATGCCGATTCTGTGAAGAGCGGCGACATCTGCGCAATCATCGGTCTGGAAGGTTTCGAGATTGGCGATACCGTGAGCGACCCTCTCAACCCCGACCCACTGCCACGCATCGCTATCGACGAACCCACTATGTCGATGCTCTTTACCATCAACGATTCTCCATTCTTCGGCAAGGACGGTAAATTCGTGACCTCACGCCACATCAACGAGCGTTTGCAACACGAACTCCAGAAAAACCTTGCTCTCCGCGTTGAGAAAACCGAAAGAGAGGATGCTTGGAATGTGTTTGGCCGTGGCGTGCTTCACCTCAGTGTGCTTATTGAAGAAATGCGTCGTGAAGGTTATGAACTTCAGGTAGGTCAGCCACAAGTAATTGTGAAAATGATCGACGGTGTGAAATGCGAGCCTATCGAAAGCCTCACTATCAATGTGCCTGAAGAATATTCAAGCAAGATGATTGACATGGTCACTCGCCGCAAGGGTGAAATGACCATGATGGAAACCCAAAACGACCGCATTCACCTCGAATTTAAAATTCCTTCTCGTGGTATTATCGGTTTGCGTACAAATGTGCTTACAGCAAGTGCTGGCGAAGCGATTATGGCTCACCGATTCCTCGACTACGAACCATGGAAGGGCGATATCGTGCGCCGTACCAACGGCTCTATCATTGCAATGGAAAGTGGCACTGCTTACGCCTACGCTATTGATAAGCTGCAAGACCGCGGTAAATTCTTTATCTTCCCACAGGAAGATGTTTACGCTGGTCAAGTGGTGGGCGAACACAGCAAGGATAAAGACCTCGTGGTGAATGTGACCAAGAGCAAGAAGCTCTCCAACGTGCGTGCGTCAGGTTCTGATGAAAAAGCAAAAATCATTCCTCCAGTGGTGTTCAGCCTCGAAGAAGCACTTGAATACATCAAGGCTGACGAATATGTGGAAATCACTCCACACCACCTGAGAATGCGCAAAATCATTCTCGACGAACTCGAACGCAAGCGCCTCGCTAAAGCATCAGGAGCAGAAGAATAATCCTCCAACATATACTTAAAAAGTGGCAATCTCCCAAGGCAGCCACTTTTTTTTACGCCTATATATGGTTCAGTGGAAAAATCCTGGGGGATAGATTATGCAATGTTGCCGAATTGTGAATGGAATCAAAAACAAAAACATAAAAAACAGCCTTAGAGCAATGTGGAATGCTTCGCATTTGGCGTAGTGATTGTGCGCTTTGCGTCATTGGAAACGAGTTTCCATGCCGCCAACCACACAATCACTCCGCCACCCTCTTACGAGGGCTATCCACTTTGCCCCAAGGATAAAAACCTCTCGCCGTTTCACGGCGAAAAACCCCTGATGACAAAATGATTTCTTGGTAAAAAAGCTGAATCTCCCAAAACGATTTTGCATGGTAGGGACGCGATACTTCGCGTCCGCGCCAAATGATTGATATTCAATATAATATTACAATTATGGGCGGACGTGAAGTATCACGTCCCTACCGGGGTTGGTTTTTCGCCGAAGGCGAGCGGTTTTTATCCTTTTGGCGATGCTACCGACCTCGTAAGAGGGCGGCGTTAGGGGTGTGGTGTGGCTGATTCAAGCCTCGGCTTGAAATCAGACATGCCACACCCCTAACGACAGGTGCGAAGCACTGGCATCGCTAAAAGGCTGTTTTTTATGTTTTTTGTTTCTGTGCCCCCAGCATTTATCCACTGAACCGATATTCGTGGTTTTGATCAGTCACAAATATCACAGATTATTTTGTGGAGAGGGGGTGTGGTGGTTAGGATTTTTTTGTGGGGGAGGTGAGGTAGGCGCTCAGCTCGTAGAGAAGGTAGATGGGGAGGAATACGATGGCGAGGGTGAATGGGTCGCCAGTAGGGGTGATTACTGCTGCGAGAATGAGCAGTATGACGATGGCATGACGGCGGTATTTTTTGAAAAACTCGCGGTGCAGTATGCCCACATTGCCCAATAGCCACGCCACCAGTGGCATTTCAAACACGATACCCATAATGAATATGAGCATCAGGAATGTGTCCATATAGCTGTCGAGCGAGATTTGGTTGGGCACCATTTCGCTCACATGGTAGTCGGCTAAAAATCGTAATGTGATGGGGAACACAAGAAAATAACCTACAGCCACACCAATCCAAAACATGACGTTGCCGATGGCGAAAGCCTTTTTGAAACCCTTTTTCTCTTCGGGATACAGTGCGGGGCTGATGAATGTCCACAGCAGGTAAATCATCACAGGGAAGGTGATGACCAGTGCCAGCCAGAACGATGCCGACATGTGAATGAAGAATTGCGATGCCAACTGAATGTTTATCAGTTTCACCTCAAACCCTTCGGTGGTGAACTGTGGAAACGAAGGAATACCTGCCGTGATGTTTTCGAAAAGGCGATAAAGCACGAAATCGCCCTTGCAGGGGGCAAGTATCACATTGTCGAAGATTTCAGGCATATACACGAACAGCACGCACGCCACCGCCACGAGCACCACCACAATTTTGATGAGCACTGCTCGCAGGGCATCTACATGGTCCCAAAGCGACATTTCTTGAAGTTGCTTGTTTTGTTCGTCAGCCATTTCTTAGTGAAAATCGTAAAGCAGCCGTGTGTGATCACCAATAGCGAGGGCACACGCCTTTGGCATGTTGGTGGTGCGCTGATATATCGGTGATTGCGTAAGAAACATGCCCAAGGCATATCCCTACGTTTTGTTCGTTAGCCTGTTCCGAATAGAGTTTTTTAGGCACACTTCTCCTGCACGCAGTGGTATTTTGCGTGGCAGGGGAATGGGTGTTTACTTGTCTGCTGGATTTGATGCGGATTTGCCTTTGGTGTCATCGTCGGAAGCCTTTTTGATTTCGTCTTCCACTTCATTCAAGCCTTGCTTGAAACTTTTCACGCCTTTGCCAACGCCCTTCATCAGTTCGGGAATTTTCTTGCCTCCGAAAAGAAGCAGAATCACGAGAACGATAACAATAATTTCGCCAGTGCCGAGATTGAACAGCAACAGTATAGAATCTAACATAGTTTTTGCAAATTATTAAAAAATAATAGACAAAGATAATATTTTTTTCGCCAATACGAAAGACCCACCCCCAATTTCGGAGGTGGGAGACACTTGATATGTGATTTTCGCTTTAATCCAAATTGGTCGTTAGGGCTTGTGGTATTAATGAGCTCCCCATGAATTTCTGTTCAAGGCTTGTCCGTCGCTCTCAAGGTCGCGCGATTCGGTTCTTGACGAATGTTCTTTGCGTGTATATTCGTAGCGCATGTGGCACTTCGTGCAGTAATAAGCCTCTCCCCACGTGGTGGTGCTTCCGTGATTTCGTTCTTCTGTGTTTTTGTAAATGGCTTTGCGGGTGGTGCTAACCGTTACGCCATCTTGTATGGTGGATTCCACAACCTCTGCCACCTGCCTTTTGCTTCGTTTCCAACCTCCATACCAAGTGTAGGTTCTCTTTGGCGTGCCAGCCATTTGCCGCAGGCAATCCACACCACCACAATATTTGCATCGGCTACTCTCAACGTCGCTCTTGACCATTATTATCGAACAAATGGTGTAGAGGAAGAATATATGGTTGAAGAATGAGGTGACGGCGTATGAACTGAGCAGATACATCGCCGCTATCAACGTAATCCACGAAACGAACATAATCATCCAATTTTTGCCCGGCAGTCGGTAAATCACTTTATGCACAATTATTGGGAGATATATGAGGACGATGATGAGAATGATGGCTTCTACCACGCCAGCCACACCACGCGCCGACCAAGTTTTGAAGTGGCCACTGTCGGTGAAGCCGTTGCGCAACTTGTAGAAACCCACAGGGCGGCTGCCAACCACGCCTTCCACGGTGTCGTCGGGTTTGTAGCGCGCTTCATTCATTTCTTCTTGATCAATCACCACTTTAGGTGCTTGGGCGGTGTCGCTCAATTCCCAGCGTCCGCGTGCATTGTATCTTGTGAAGCCTATGCGCTTCCATGTGACTTGCTCAAACGCCATGCGGCTGCCGTCGCTCAGCACCACCCAAAAGTTGTATTTGCTCGTGGCTTTCTCGCCGCCTTGCTCATAACTCACATGATTGGAGGGCTTGAGCCCCGTAATCTCAAGTTCTTGTGGTGCAGAATCCATTTTTACCGCTGTGGCGCCAATCAGAGCCTCTGGCAACTTGCCCATGCAGATGGTGCTGTCGGGCAGCATCACCACGAAATTGAATGTAGGCAGATAGTCGTCGCTGCGCACTATCGGCACAAGATACTTCTGGTAGCGAGCCAGCAGTTTCACCTTGTCGCCCTTCTTGAGTTTCACCACATCGTGTGTGCCCTTCACCGTCATTTCGGTGGGCATACACACCGTAATTTCACGAGCACTGTCGATTGCCGCCTGTTCGCTAATGGCAGAATAGTCGATATAGTTCCACAGTCGGTCCGAACCGAGAAATGCATTACCGGTAAAGAGCACAGCCACTGCACCAATAATGAAAAAAATCACTCTGAACACTTGAGTTATCATTTGTCGTCAGGTTAGTAAGTTATCAGTAGGTTAAAATTATATGGTTTTTCTGAATCAATTCAGCAGGGAAGGTGTTTTTACGCTTCCTTTACTATTATCCAATCGCCCAATGTGCGCTTTTCGCTGTCGTAATTCACGCCAATCTTGAAAAGTCGTCTGCCGTCGGCTGAATATGGCACGAGATAGCCTTTTTCTTCAATTTGATTAATAGCCGCCTGTGCCGAGCCATCGTATTTCAGTTCCATAACGAAAACTGCGTCGGGCAAGTAAATCACCACATCGGCTCTGCCAATGGCGCTTGCTTCTTCCACTCTCACATGTGCGCCCAGCAAACTGAAAATTAAATAGAACACAGTCTGTACATCACGCTCCGATTTGTTGGAAAGGCGGTTGCTGATGCTTGCCAAATAGGCACGCATACGCTCAAGAGCCGCATCCACATCGTAGTCGCACAGGCAGTCGAGGAAGTCGCCGAGGAAAGAACTATTGTCAATCATAATGGGCGAAAGGTAGTTGGGGGCAAGGCTGCGCAGCATACCTATGCGCACTTCACGGTTGGGATAGTCGAGAATGTAACGCCCCGTAATGGGGTTGTAGTTCTTAATCGTGAGATAGCCGCTCTGGTAAAGCAGTGGCAGAGCATTGGTCATCTGTTCGGGCGACACATCAAAATCGTCGATGGTAGTGCTCTTGCGCTCGATGTCGCGAATGCCAACACGGAATTTCTTCATCACGTTGATTATATATGAAGGAGTGCCGGAGCCGAACCAATAGTTGCCAAGTTCTTTGTTTGCCATTGCAATTATGAGGCTGAACGGATTGAAAATGTCTTCGGATTGGTTGCTGAAGTGGTAACCGTCGTAATAGTCCTTCAGTTTTACGAGCATCTCGTCATAACTCACGCCAATTGCCTCGGCAAACAACTCTACATCACGCCGCATTTGGGTGGTCAGTTCTGAATAACTGATACCGCAGATTGCGGAGTATTGGTCTGTCATCGAGATATTGTAAAGATTGTTGAGTTCGCTAAATATGCTCAGTTGGGAAAATTTGGTGATGCCAGTGATAAACACAAACTCCAAATATGGGTCGAGCATTTTCAGCGGACTGTAGAAATTCTGTATGATGCGGCGAAGATTGCGCAAATTGTCATCATCGTGCACTACATCGAGCAATGGCGCATCGTATTCGTCAATAATGATGACCACTTTTTGCCCGGTCTGCTCAAATGCCCGGCGCACGATATTTGTTAAGCGTATATTCGCTTCTGCTTTATCGTCGTTTTGCCCGTATTTCTCTTCGTATGGAAGAAGTTGATGGTTAAGATATTCGTTCAGACTATCCTTGTCGAAGTGTTTTGCTCCACTCATATCGAAGTGAAGAACAGGATGTTTGGTCCACTCCTTTTCATATTCACTCAGCGCAAGTCCGTCGAACAATTCCTTGCGCCCTTCATAATAAGCATGTAGTGTGGAAGCAAAAAGTGACTTTCCAAACCGACGTGGACGGCTCAGAAACACGAATTTCAACCCCTTCTTTCTGAAATCGGCAATATATTTAGTCTTGTCTACATAAATATAATTGCCTTCAATAATGTTAGAAAAGGTCTGTATTCCGATAGGGTATCTTCTTATATCTTCCATAGGTAAATGCGTTTTGTACCAATACCATTACTTCACATAGTTACAAAGATAATTATAAAATTTGACAAATCACCCTCTTTCACTACACTTTATTAAATTGTTTTCTCATATCAGAACATTTTAAAACAAGCATTAAACATCCTTCTGTAATTCCGAATTACTACAAGAATCGGGGGTTAAACAATCCATTTACGCTCACTATTGTTAAGCGATGGTGAATAGTGGGGAAAGTTTTGAAAATTTATAGAGAATTATGGGTGGGGTTGAAAAGTTTTTATTATCTTTGCCCAAAATATAGAAAAATTTCTTTAATTTAAACATAGACGAATATGAAAGCATTTGTATTTCCTGGTCAAGGTGCGCAATTCGTAGGTATGGGTAAAGACCTTTACGAAAACAACGCAGAAGCCAAAGAAATGTTTGAAAAAGCAAATGAGGTGCTCGGTTTCCGCATCACCGACCTCATGTTTGAAGGCACAGAGGAAGACCTCAAGCAAACTAAGGTTACTCAACCTGCTGTATTCCTGCACTCTGTAATTCTCGCAAAAACCCTTGGTGAAGAATTCAAGCCTGATATGGTGGCTGGCCACTCTTTGGGCGAATTTTCTGCACTCGTGGCTGCTGGCTGCCTCCCATTCGAGCAAGGTTTGAAACTCGTGGAAGCTCGTGCGCTCGCTATGCAGAAGGCTTGCGAAGCCACTCCTTCAACTATGGCTGCCATCATCGGTTTGCCTGATGAAAAAGTGGAAGAAATCTGTGCAACCATCGACGGCGTTTGCATTCCTGCAAACTACAACTGCCCTGGTCAGGTGGTGATTTCTGGCACTTTTGAAGCTATAGAAGCCGCTTGCGTGAAATTCAAAGAAGCTGGTGCAAAGCGCGCACTTCCTTTGAAGGTGGGTGGTGCTTTCCACTCTCCACTCATGGAACCTGCTCGTGAAGAATTGGCAAAGGCTATTGAAGAAGCCAATTTCTCTGCTCCTGTGTGCCCAATCTACCAAGACGTGGATGCTAAGCCTCACACCGATCCTGAAGAAATCAAGGCTAACCTTGTGAAGCAGCTCACCGCTCCTGTTCGTTGGAGCCAAATCATGGCAGCAATGAAGGCCGATGGTATGACCGAAGCTGTAGAAGTAGGCCCAGGCAAGGTGCTCCAAGGTCTTATCGGCCGCACTTACCGCGACGTGACTGTTTCAGGTCGCCAGTAATCCACATAGAGATTATTATATAACATTCCATATTAGCACTGCTTTCTCACCAAAGCAGTGCTTTTGTTTTGCCCTAGTTCGTAATTGAATGGTGGTGGGGGATAGTTGGTTCAGTGGAAAAATACTGTGGGACTGAAACAAAAACATAAAAAAAACAGCCTTTTGGCGATGCCAGTGCTTCGCACCTGTCGTTAGTGCTGTGGCATGGCTGATTTCAAGCCGAGGCTTGAATCAGCCACACCACAGCACCAACGCCGCCCTCCCCAGCGAGGTCGGTGGTATCGCCAAAAGGATAAAAACCGCTCGCCTTCGGCGAAAAACCAATCTTCAGAAATCAGACTATCCGAAAACGCGAACAAAAAGAGAGCCAAATGCGAAGCATTCCACGTTCCCCAAGGCTGTTTTTTATGTTCTTGTTTTTGATTCCATTGACGATTCGGCAACAAAGCATAATCTATCCCCACAAATTTTCCACAGAACTGGAGAATTGCTTTTTTTGGAGGCGAATGGGCTTGAATAGCGCAAAATTGAGTATCTTTGCCATGATTATAACTTAACACATACAAGACTAATGGATTATTTACTGCTCGTAGTGGGTTTGGCTCTCCTTCTTTTGGGGGCAAATTATTTAGTGGACTCATCTGTAGCCATTGCCAAACGCGCTAAAATATCAAATTTCATTATCGGACTCACCATTGTGGGAATTGGCACCGGTGCCCCCGAACTGTTTGTGTCGATACAGTCGGCACTCACTGGGCATGGTGATATAGCCATGGGTAACGTGGTGGGCAGCAATATCACCAATTTGCTCCTGATTCTCGGTGTGACTGCCGTGATTTGTCCGTTTGCCATAGAAAAGCAAACCCATCGTTCCGACATACCTTTCGGCATATTCGCCGCTGTGCTTCTTACCATGTTTGTGAACGACAGTTGGAATCCCGGCATTGATGAAAACATACTCTCACGCCTTGATGGTGGCGTGCTGCTCATCATCTTCATTTCCTACTTCATCTATACTTTGTTTATCAAGGCGAAGAATCCGCAAGAGGCTAAGGAGGAAATGGATCAAGATGCCACTTCATCGCTCGAAGGCAAAAAACCAGCCCTGCTTTGGGCCATTGCAGCGGTGTCACTTGGCGCATTGCTTTGTGGCGGTCAACTTTTTCTCGATTCTGCCATCAATCTTGCCAGAGCATGGGGCATGAGTGAGGCGGTGATTTCAATCACTATTGTGGCTGTAGGCACCTCGCTGCCAGAGCTCATCACATCGGTGTTGGCTGCTTGCAAAAACAATCCGCAACTGGCTTTAGGCAATATTTTAGGTAGCAATGTGTTCAACATTCTCATGATTCTCGGTCTCACCTCATCTATCACGCCTATCCATGTGGAGGGAATCAACGCCATCGACTTTATGGTGATGATAGGCGCAACGGTCGCCACATTTATTGTGACCTACACGTTCAAAAAGAAAAAGTTTGACCGTGCCGAGGGTGTGATTTTCTTGCTGTGCTACATTGCCTACACCATTTATTTGCTGATGAGATAAAATAAACATCTCGGTTTTGCATTATATAGATATATACTAACATAAATAATTGAGCCATTATGAATATAGGTGATAAAATTCCTGAAGTGCTCGGCTTCGACGCTTCTGGCCGTGAAGTGAAAGCAAGTGATTTTGCAGGTAAAAAACTCGTGATTTATTTCTATCCAAAGGACAACACTCCTGGTTGCACCGCTGAGGCTTGCAGCATCAGTGCCGGATATGGCGCACTGCGCAAGGCGGGCTATGAAATTGTGGGTGTGAGCAAAGACAGTGCCGCATCGCATCAGAAGTTTGCCGCAAAGCACGAACTGCCATTCATCCTCATTGCCGACACCGACTTGAAACTCAACGAGGCATTTGGCGTTTGGCGCGAGAAAAAGATGTGTGGCAGGGCTTATATGGGCACCGTCCGCACCACTTTTGTGACTGATGAGGAAGGTGTGATTACGCACATCATCACCAAGGTCAACACCAAAGATGCCGCCAACCAGATTTTGGCATTATAAACCACTTTAAAAACCACAGCCTATGCTCATCCGCTTCTATTCCATAGCCGTTTGCCTTGTTTTGGCAATTTCCGCTTTTGCACAAAGAATGGACACCGATATACGCATCTTCAACAAGAACATTCATTCGCTGAAAATTGCGCCCGTCGATAAACCCTACGGAGTGCCCATCATCGCTTTGGGCAGCGATGAGCAGTTGAATGTGAACTTCGACTTGATAGACTACGATGCGCACTATCTGCGCTACAGCATCACGCACTGCAATGCCGACTGGCAACCGTCGCGACTGATTGACAGCGAATTTGTGAGCGGTTTCAATCAAGCCGACATCACCGACTTTGCACAAAGCGAAGGCACATTCACCCACTATTTCAACTATAATTTCACATTCCCGAACGATGATATGCAAATTCTGAAAAGTGGCAACTATCTGCTAAAGGTGAGCGAGCAGGACGACCCCGACAATGTGTTGTTTCAAACTCGCTTCAGCGTGTGTGAGCATACGGTGAACGTGGCTGTGGGAACCACCTCACGCACCGACATCGACTACAACGATGCGCATCAGCAGGTGAGTTTTGAGGTTACATACAAGCCTGGCACCATTCAGAATCCATATCAGGAGTTGAAGGCATTGGTGACACAAAATTCACGCACCGACAATGCCGTGATGGTGGAAAACCCCTTGATGGTGGGTGGCAACAAAGTGACCTACGACCACAATCCCACACTCATATTCAACGCCGGCAACGAATACCGCCGCATGGAAACCGTGAATGTGAATGCGCTGAACATGGGCGTGAGCCGAATCGAGTATTTCGAGCCATATTATCACGCCACCGTCAATCCCGACCAGCCTCGTGCCGCAACGCAGTATCTTTACGATCAAACGCAATTCGGGCGTTTCACCATCAGAAACGCTGAGGCGAACGACAGTCACACCCAAGCCGACTATATTATCACCCACTTCACCCTTGAACCTGACGATATGTTGCCAAAAGGTAAGATATATCTGCAAGGTGAGTTTACGCAAGGTTTGTCTCCATCAGCCACACAGTTGAGGTATGAGCCTGAAAGCGGCACCTACACTTGTGACATTATGCTCAAGCAGGGGCATTACAATTATCAGTATTTGTTTGTGCCCGATGGTGGAAAAGTGGGGCTTACCTCTTACATCGAGGGCGACAAATATCAAACCATCAACGAATATCTGGTGAAGATTTACAGTCACCCGATGGGTGAGCGATACGACCATTTTGTGGGCTATGGAGTGGCGTATTCCGGCAAATAATTCTTAAATTTGTATTTCAATTTGAAATAGCATCATAAACTATGAACAAGATAATTAGTAAAGAGAAATTCTCAGAGAATGTCACAAAACTTGTGGTTGAGGCTCCTTTGATAGCAAAGGCACGCCGTGCTGGCCACTTTGTGATTGTGCGCTGCGGCGAAAAAGGCGAACGCATTCCGCTCACCATTGCCGACAGCGATGTGAAGGCTGGTACCATTACACTGGTGATTCAAGCCATTGGCGATTCTACCCGTAAAATCTGTACGCTTGAGCCCGGCGATTACCTCACCGATGTGGTGGGTCCACTCGGTCAGGCGACCAAAATAGAGAACTACGGCACCGTGGTGTGCTGTGGTGGTGGCGTGGGCGTAGCACCTCTGCTGCCCATTATCCGTGCGCTGAAAGCCGCTGGCAACCGTGTGGTGAGTGTGCTTTGCGGACGCACCAAGGAATTGATTATCCTTGAAAAGGAGGTGCGTGAGAGCAGCGACGATGTGATTATCATGACCGATGACGGCAGTTACGGCAAGAAAGGCATCTCCACCGCGGGCGTAGAAGAAGTGATTCAGCGCGAGAAGGTGGACTATTGCGTGACCATCGGCCCTGCCATCATGATGAAGTTTGTGTCGCTCCTTACCAAAAAATACGAAATCCCTACCGAGGCATCGCTCAATGCCATTATGGTTGACGGTACTGGCATGTGTGGCGCTTGCCGAGTGACTGTGGGCGGCCGCACCCGATTCGTGTGTGTGGAAGGACCGGAATTTAATGCACACGAAATTGACTTTGACGAACTCCTTATGCGTCTCCGCGGATAAATTCACTACACTACTCACAAACTCAGAAACAGAAAAAATGGAAAATAACAATAACGTATCACGCAATGAAGAATGGCGCGTGGAATTGCGTGGCAGCATTTCGCCAAAAGAGCGCGCTGCTATCGAGCGTGTGGAAATGCCCCAACTCGACCCTGCATACCGCATCACCTGCAATGAGGAGGTGAATCAAGGCATCACCGAGGAGCAAGCGGTGAGAGAAGCCACTCGCTGCCTCGACTGCAACAACCCACAATGCGTGACGGGCTGTCCCGTAGGTATCGACATTCCAAAATTCATCAAAAATATTGAACGCCGACACTTTGCCGACGCTGCAGCCACACTGAAGGAGACAAGTTCGCTCCCTGCCGTTTGCGGCCGTGTGTGCCCACAGGAAAAGCAATGCGAGAGCAAGTGCATTCGGCTGAAAATGAAGCAGCCAGCCGTGGCTATTGGTTATCTCGAACGCTTTGCCGCTGATTGGCAACGCAATAGCGGTGAGGAAGAAGTCGTGAAGATGGAGCCAAAGAACGGCATTAAAGTGGCTGTGGTGGGCAGTGGCCCATCAGGACTTTCGTTTGCTGGCGATATGGCGAAGAAGGGCTTTGATGTCACCGTGTTTGAGGCACTGCACGAAATTGGCGGTGTGCTGAAATATGGTATTCCTGAATTCCGTCTGCCCAACGCTGTGGTTGACCACGAAATAGAGGGACTGCGCAAAATGGGCGTTGACTTCCAGAAAGATGTGCTCATTGGTCGCACTATCACCTACGACGACCTTCACGCTATGGGCTTCAAGGGCATTTTCGTGGGTTCTGGCGCAGGATTCCCTCGCTTCATGAACATTCCTGGTGAAAACCTCAATGGTGTGATGTCGAGCAATGAATACCTCACTCGCATCAATCTGATGCAGGCTGGCCGTGGTGGCGACACTCCTGTTATCACAGGCGACACTGTGGCTGTGGTTGGTGGTGGCAACACCGCTATGGACTCAACACGCACAGCCCTGCGCATGGGTGCAAAGCGCGTGATTTTGGTTTATCGCCGTAGCGAAGCCGAAATGCCTGCCCGACTTGAAGAAATCGGTCACGCAAAAGAGGAAGGTGTGGAACTGATGACACTCCACAACCCAGTGGAATATATTGGCGATGAAAAAGGCCGTGTTCGCGCCATGAAGGTGCAACGCATGGAACTTGGCGACCCCGATGCCTCAGGCCGTCGCTCACCTATCCCTGTGGAAGGCGCAATCGAAGAAATCCCTGTCGATGTGGTGATTGTGGCAGTGGGTGTGTCGCCCAACTCTCTCGTGCCTCGCTCAATCGATGGACTTGAAGTGAGTCGCCGTGGCACTATCGTGGTGAACGACGAGTCGATGCAGTCGAACATCAGCGACCTGTATGCTGGTGGCGACATCGTGCGTGGTGGCGCAACCGTAATTCTCGCTATGGGCGACGGTCGCAAAGCCGCACAAAACATGGCAAAAACCCTACTTGAAAAGTAATGTTTAAAATCAAATACAAATACATAGGATTCATTATCGGATTCATTGTTGGCAATTTTATTGGCGGCATCATTGGTTATGTGATTGGATCTGTGCTTGACGGAATTAAGTTTTCGAAGGTCACCTCAGGCAGTCAGCAACCAGGGTATGGCAATGGCCGGGGCAACGAATACGACACGTTTCTCTATTATTTGATGTATTTGAGTGCCGACATCATTTTCGCTGACGGCAAAATATATCAGACTGAAACCGTTTTTCTCCGCAAATATCTGAGCGAAGCACTTGGCACAGAGGCCGCCCAAAAAGGAATGACGTTCTTTGAGCAGTTGAAAATGGAACGCAGACAGCGTGGCGTGGCTGCTTGGAATGCTTCGGTGCAGAAAGTGTGCCGTGATTTGAACAAGTTGATGCCAGAGGCGCACCGTTTGCAAATTATCGCATTCCTTGCCGAAATCTCCAAGTGCGACGGCACCCCCGATGCCACCGAAATCAAGGCATTGCGCAATATTGCCTATCACATGGGGCTGGGTGCCGACGTGGTGAATCAAATGTTTGCCCTTGGCGGTCAGACGCTTGAAGATGCTTATACGGTGCTGGGCGTATCGCCCGACGCGAGCGACGACGATGTGCGCAAGGCGTACAAGAAAATGGTGCTCCAGCATCATCCCGACCGCGTGTCGCACTTAGGCGAAGAGGTGAAAAATGCCGCCACAAAGAAAATGCAAGAAATCAACAAGGCAAAAGACGCCATCTTCACCGCCCGTGGCATGAAATAATACAAGGAGCAAAGCGATAACGCTATAGCGTAGGGATTTACTCAAAAATGTGATTTTTTTGTGCAATAAATGTGCTGTACTGCACAAAAATCGGCTTTTTTGTGCAGTACAGTGAATAAAATGCACAAAATGGGGCTTTTTTTCACAATAAAAGGCGAACTGTAGGTTTCTTGCAGTTCGCCTTTTATGATGGGTGGTTGGGGTTTAATCTGGTTCAGTGGAAAATTAGTGGGGATAGATTATGCAATGTTGCCGAATTGTGAATGGAACCAAAAACAAAAACATAAAAAACAGCCTTGGAGCAAAGTGGAATGCTTCGCATTTGGCGGTGCGACTGTGCGCTTTGCGTCATTGGAAACGAGTTTCCATTGATAAAATGGTTTCTTGGTAAAAAAACTGCATCAAATTTCTCAAAACGATTTTGCATGGTAAGGATGCGACACTTCGCATTCGCTACAAATGACTGATATTCAATATGATATTGCAATTATAGGCGGACGTGAAGTATCACGTCCCTACCGGGTTGGTTTTTCGCCGAAGGCGAGCGGTTTTTATCCTTTTGGCGATGCCACCGACCTCGTAACTTTCGCGGAGGCTTTGGGCTTGCGCTTGGAGTTGTGAAAGTTCGATGTCGCCCACCACGTATTTGTATGTGTCGCTGTAATAGCTTTCGTGAATTGTGGAAAATTCAAGCAAATTTAGGGTGGCAGGGCTATCGTAGCGATAGTAGATGCGCACCTTATAGTCGTTGGTGAAATGCAGCTGATGTGGACTTTGCAGTTTCTTGTACTGGTAGCGATAGTCGTAGAGTTGGGCTGTGATGTCGCTCAACACGGCAGAGCCAGTGGGGAATCCTCCTGCGCCCTGACCGAACATAAACTGCTTGTAATAGAACAAACCTTTGATGACCACGCCGTTGAACTCATCTTCCACGCTGTAGATGTACTTCTGCTTCGAGAGCAAGTGCGGCATCACCGACAGCATCAGCTTATCCTCGTCCACCTTCTCAGCCCAGCCCACGAGCTTCACACGGCGGCGCTTTTCGTGTGCAAACTGAATGTCGTGTTCGTTCATGTTGCCGATGCCGAAAGTGAAAATCTGCTCAGGCTCCACATACACGCCAAATGCGTGAATAGTGATGATAATCAGCTTAAACAGCGAATCCCAACCGCCAATGTCGAGCGTGGGGTCGCTCTCGGCAAAGCCCAAATCTTGAGCAAGTTTGAGTGCTTCGGCATAGTTCATGCCCTCGTTGAAAATTTTCGATAGAATGAAGTTTGACGATCCGTTCAGTATGCCTTTCACGCTGATAAGCAAATCGTTGTCGTAGTATTCCTCCAAATTGCGAATCACAGGAATGCTGCCACATGCCGATGCGTCGTAGAGGAGTGCCGTGTCGTTGTCGCGCTGAAGTTGAATCATTTCCTGAATGTGCCGGGCAAGCATCTTCTTGTTGCCGCTCACCACCGGAATTTTTGCTTGGAGCGCACGCTTCACAATGCCGTAAGCAGCCTCGGCGTCGTCGATTAATTCCACGATGAAATTGATGCGAGTGTCGGTGAAAATATCATCGGCATTGCTTGTAAACTTCAGTTCCGGAGCCTCGGCGCTATGCTTCGCTACATTGCGCACGCACACTTTCACGATACTCACATTCTCTGGCTGAATTTTTTTCAGCACGTCGTAGAGGCCTTTGCCCACGGTGCCAAAGCCAAATAGACCTATATTGATTTGCTTATTGTCCATATATGTTTTTGTCAATTTTAGTCAACTAAAAAATCTTGAATAATATTGTTCAACTTCTCGCTTTCCACCAAAAATCCATCATGCCCAAAATCGGAGTCAATCACGTGGTATTGGCAATTTGGAATGTTTTCAACTATCACTTGATGGTCGGCAGGCGGAAAAAGCAAGTCGCTCGTGATGCTCACCACCAGCGTGTGCGCTTTGATACTTTGCAATGCCTTTTCCACGCAGTCCCTGCCACGCCCCAAGTTGTGCGAGTCGTAGGCTTGCAGCAATCGGTAATAGGAGTAGGCGTTGAACCGACGGCGCAGTTTTTCGCCTTGGTAGCGCTGATATGAGAGCACTCGGTGCTGAAATGGCGAATCGTAGGTGGTGTCGGCTTGCGTCTTGTCGTAGGCCTTTCCACCACGATAGCTGAGCAAAGCGATGCTTCGCGCCGTAGCCATGCCCCGTAGTCCAGCCGATTCGTTGCGCTCTCCGAAAGTCGGGTCGTTTTCAATAGTCATGCGCTGGCTCTCGTTAAACGCCACGCCCCAGGGATAGGCTTGCGCACCAGTGGCGATAAACACGCAATTTTCGGCAAAGTCTGGCTGCATCACGCTCCATTCAAGGCATTGAAAGCCACCCATACTGCTGCCAATCAACAGTTTCGCATGGCTGATGCCCAAATGCTCGGCGAGCAGTTGGTGCGCACGCACCATGTCGCGAATCGTCACTTTCGGAAAATCGCCATACCACGGCTCGCCAGTGGCAGGGTTGATTTCGGCAGGACCAGTAGTGCCGTAGCACGAGCCCAATATGTTGGCGCACACCACAAAGTATTTGTCGGGGGCGAGAAAACGCCCAGCCTCCACTGTTCCGGGCCACCAGTCAGCCACATCGCTGTTGGCAGTAAGCGCATGACACACCCACGCTACATTGCTGCGGTCATTGTTCAGCCTGCCGAAAGTATGGTAAGCCACCTTCAACGAAGGCAAAATTTCCCCACACTCCAGCGCAAACTCTTTATCATATATAAAAATGTTACCCATATCATTCTTCTAAACACTCGCAAAATTACAAACAATTATCCCATTATGCAAATATAAAGCAGAATAAAATGCTTTATAAAACAAAATCAATAAAATGTCTAACCACAAATCCAGTAAATCACACGAATAAAAACCCACAAAAATCAAATTCATTAGATTCGTGTAATTCGTGCTTCCAATTAATCACGGCTCAGTGGAAAATTACTGGGGGATAGATTGTGCATTGTTGCCGAATCGTGAATGGAATCAAAAACAAAAACCTAAAAAACAGCCTTGGAGCAACGTGGAATGCTTCGCATTTGGCGGTGTGACTGTGCGCTTTGCGTCATTGGAAACGAGTTTCCATGCCGCCAACCGCACAATCCCTCCGCCACCCTCTTACGAGGGCTATCCACGTTGCACCAAGGATAAAAACCGCTCGCCGTTTCACGGCGAAAAACCCCTGATAAAAATAATATTATGGTAGGGACGTGATACTTTACGTCCGCTCATAATTGTTGATAATATATTGAAAATTAGCCGTTTGACGCGGATGCGAATTATCGCGTCCTACCATGTTAAACGCATTTTGGTGCCTTTTTATCTGATTTAACGTAAATTTAAATTTCTAAAGATTGGTTT
>SFGS01000044.1 GCA_004557565.1 Bacteroidales bacterium
GCGGTTTTTATCCTTGGGGCAATGTGGTGAGCCCTCGTGAGAGGGTGGCGGAGGGATTGTGTGGTTGGCGGCATGGAAACTCGTTTCCAATGACGCAAAACGCACAGTCGCACCGCCAAATGCGAAGCATTCCACATTGCTCCAAGACTGTTTTTTATGTTTTTGTTTTTGATTCCATTCACAATTCGGCAACATTGCATAATTTATCTCCACAAATTTTCCACTGATCCATAGTCCCTCGCTTGCTAACCTAAAATTTATATCCAACCCCCAAATGGATGCCTTGCAATTGTTTTTTCTTTGGCAGCGAGAGTGGGGTGCCGTCAATCACTACGTTTCGCGCTGAGCTATATGCGTCCATGTTGCTCCATGTGTAGCCCAGCCATATTTGCCACGGATTCACGTCGAGCGCCAGCGAGGTTTTGAAATGATAGAAACACGACTTTGCTCCGTGGTTTTTGGCACGGAACATATCGCCAGTCACGTACACGCCCGGTGCACTTGGCATCACCGTGTATTTCACATTCGCATTGGCAGGCACAGGCAGTGTGATGCCGCAGTCCTCCTTTATGCAGAGGCGCATCGAGCCGTCGGAGTTGCGCCACAGCGCAGGACTCTGCAACTGGAGCGCGCATCGCAGCCACACGGCATTGTGCAAATCCTCCGTTTTGTAAAACATGCCATTGTGGGTGAACGAATTGTAGGTGTCGCCAAAGTCGCCAGCCACGCAGAGGCTCACGCCAGCGCCCACATACTCGATAGGTCGGTAATCCACACCGAGTTCCACGCCCCAGTCGAGCGAGTTGAACGAAGCCACCTCCACCCTTCCCATCCAATGGCGGTTGCGGTCGGAGTCGTTTTCATCGGCATAGCACTTGCTGCTCAGCAAGCTCATCGCCATAAAAAGTGAAAGAGAAATTAGATGTCGCACCATATAATTATACTTAAACACTTAAACCCAAATCGATCATTAGGGCAACAAAATTACAAAACATCACGCAACTATCACAACCCCCACCACCATATATCAGCAATACCTGACAGTTTTCCCGACTTTTTCGCTAATTTTTCATAGCATAATTTCACCTCTCCCCGTCCACATGGTTGACTCTCGTGCAAGTGGGGCTAAAAAGCCCGAACGCCACCCTGCTGCAAATTTCCAACCTCCTTCCTCCCTTTTTCTCGGATTTTTCATTACTTTTGTGGAACGAACGATAAACAGGATTTATGAAAACAGGTAGCGAACGACAGGCTTGGCTCGACTATGTGCGATTCTTTAGCATCTTCCTGGTGATTGTGTTTCACACGCCACCACGGCTGGAACTGTTTGACGATGCCGTGATTCTCAACCTCCGCGTGCCGGTTTTCTTCTGCATATCGGGCTTTCTCTACAGTTTCGACCGTTGGCCCCGCTTCACCACCTATTTGCGACACCGCGCCCAGCAGATTATCGTGCCTTACTGCACCTTTTTCGTGATTTTCTATGCGCTGTGGCTGGCGGTGGGCCGAAGAATGGTGGGTGCCGAAGAAGAAGCCATCAGCGTGTGGCTGCCAGTGGAGGAATTTGTGTGCGGTAACCCGCAGACGGTGGTGGCGCCGTTCTGGTACATCGCCTGCCTGTTCACCATGCAACTGCTATACTGGTGCATCGAGCGCATCGTGCCACGCCGATATGTGTTTGCCACATGCGTGGGCATTGCCGCCGCCACCTATCTCATTCCTTACGAAATACCGGAAGTGTTGGCTGTCGGGCAGTTTTGGAACCTCGGCAACGCCCTGCTTTTCCTCCCATTCTACGCCCTCGGCAACAGTTTCAAACCTTGGCTCACGCGCCTGAAATTCGGCACGCCACGCGCTGCGGCACTACTGGTGATGCTGGCTGCGGCATCTATCGCCATTATGGTGGAGGCAACGCCTTTGCGCGCCCTCGATCCACAACTCTACAGCCTTGTGCGCATCGTGGCTGGCATGATGGTGATTCCCTGCTACTTCTGCGTGGCGAAATGGATTGCCGCACGATATGGACACAGGCATGTGATTGAGTTTGTAGTGGTGAGCGGCACCGTGTATTTAGGTTTGCAAAACTACTTCATCGGCATCGCTAAAATGCTGCTCAACCGCTTCGCCTACGACGGCGTGCTCGACGATCACATCTGGATGAAATACGCCATCGCCATCATGGTGATGATTGCCATCTACCCCTTCGCCTGGGCAATCGACCGCTACGCCCCCTGGCTCATCGGCAAGAAGAAGCAAAGTTGAGTCAACTTTGCAAAGTCAACGAGCCAACGAGTCAACATGTCAACGAGTTTTTCGATTTTTCGAATCTTCGAATCTTCGAATCTTCGAATTATCGAGATTTCGAGATTTCGAGATTTCGAAGTATCGAGGAAGCCGAAGCTATCGTCTTAACTTCTTTAACTTCTAAACTCCTTAACTTCTATAAAAATCTTCTGAAATCTAATTTCTAACTTCTGGTGTCTGATTTTGTCAGTTGGGAGAAATATGGTAATTTTGTGGTTAGAAAATCAAGATTAGGCAATGAAACAATATCTCGACTTGCTTCAGCATGTGCTCGACAATGGCACCGTGAAGCACGACCGCACCGGTACTGGCACGAAAAGCGTGTTTGGCTACCAAATTCGCTGCAACCTTGCCGACGGTTTTCCGCTGCTCACCACCAAGAAGGTGCATCTGAAGAGCATTATCTACGAACTGCTGTGGTTTCTGCGTGGCGACACCAATGTGCACTGGCTTCAGGAGCATGGCGTGAGAATTTGGAACGAGTGGGCTGACGAAAACGGCGAACTCGGTCCGGTGTATGGGCACCAGTGGCGCTCTTGGCCCGACTACAACGGCGGCACCATCGACCAAATAGCTCAAGTGGTGGACCAAATCAAGCACAACCCCGATTCGCGCCGTATGCTGGTGAGCGCGTGGAATGTGGCAGAGGTCAACAAGATGGCGCTTCCCCCGTGCCACACCATGTTTCAGTTTTATGTGGCAAACGGCAAGTTGAGCCTCCAGCTCTATCAGCGCAGCGCCGACCTTTTCCTTGGCGTGCCGTTCAACATTGCCAGTTACGCTCTTTTGCTGATGATGGTGGCTAAGGTGTGCGGCTTGGAGCCGGGCGAGTTTATCCACACTTTCGGCGATGCGCACATCTATCTCAACCACTTCGAGCAGGTGAAACTGCAACTCACTCGCGAGCCTCGCCCACTGCCTCGCATGGTGATTAACCGCGATGTGACCGACATTTTCGACTTCAAATACGAAGATTTCACTATCGAAGGCTACGACCCTTACCCTCTGATTAAGGGCGTGGTTTCGGTATAAGGTATAAAACATAACAACTTATGGGCAAACAAATCTCTGCTATCGTGGCTATCGCCCGCGACGGCGCAATCGGGAGAAACGGCGATTTGCTGTGGCATCTGTCAGCCGACATGAAGCATTTCAAATCCATCACCATGGGGCATAGCATAGTGATGGGGCGCACCACGTTTGAATCGTTTCCGAAAGGCGCGCTCCCCGGCCGCCAAAACATTGTGGTCACCCGCAATGCCGACTATCACCCCGAAAATGTGACCATCGCCCATAGCATAGCCGACGCCATCGACGCGGCGGAAATGCCCGGCGAGGTGATGATTATAGGTGGCGCACAAATCTACGCCGCCACCATCGACATGGTGAGCACCATCTACCTCACACGAGTGGATGCCGAATTCCCAGATGCCGACACCTTTTTCCCCACCATCAACCCCGACGAGTGGGAGGAATGTGGCGTGGAGCACCACGAAGCCGACGACCGCAACCCCTTGCCCTACACTTTCCTCACTTTGAAAAGAAAACGCTAATCAATGCCAACTACTCCCGTACATCAAAAAGTGGATATCTTCACCCGAAGCGAAGGGGCGGCACTCAAGGGTGTGGGCATTCTGCTCATCGCGACTCACAACTTGGCGCACTGCCTCGGTGCCACTGGATACGACTGCAACGAATTTAACTTTGAACAAGAGAGCACCGACGCGCTCTTCCATTTCCTGCTTCACCCTGGGCAAAGCATTCTTATCCAACTCAGCACCCTTTTGGGCTACTGTGGCATCTATGCGTTTCTGTTTATAAGTGCTTTCGGACTAGTGCGAAAATACGAACAAGGCACCACAAAGATGCCTGCGCCACACATTTTCGTGTGGCAGCACTATACGAAGCTGTTCAAACTGATGTTTTTCGCCCTTATTTCGGCAATTTTGGCTGTGTGGCTTGTCAATAGTTCCAAACTGCCCAGCATCAGCGACTGTGTGGCACAAGCATTGATGGTGACCAACTGGCTCAAACCACCCTACAGCCACGTGTTCCCCGGTCCATACTGGTTTTTTGGACTGATGATAGAGCTTTATATCATCTATCGGCTTGTGCTGTATGTGCCACGCGACGGAGCCGCTTGGCGCAAGTGGCTGCTGCCGCTACTATTCATAGCAGCAACGGTTACACCACAAATCTTGCTTCGCAATGCCGGGCGTGAAATGATATATCTGCGCTACAACTTCTTCGTGGCAGGACTCACCTTCTCTGCCGGGATGCTGGTGGCTCGGTATGGCGGCATACCACGCATGGGCAAATGGGCATGGGCAGGCGTTTTTGCTGTGGCATCGGTGGCATTCATACTGATGCAGGCCACGCCCGTAACGTGGATTCTCTCATCGCTGGTGGTGACTGTGGCAATGATTGCGTTGGTGAAAACCTTCAGCGCCACGGTGATGCGCCCATTCGTGTGGGTGGGAGGCATCTCCTCGTTTCTGTTTGTGATCCACCCCGTGATCCGCACCTTCGCCCTCTATTTCGGCAACGGCATCAGCAACCACCTGCTCGTCCTCATCTACACCATCGTGGCCATCCTCGCCGCCGTGGCATACCGCCGCTTCCTCACCGCCATCCACTGGAAATAATTTGTGGCAGGAAAAACGAACACGGATTGCACGAATCTCACGAATTTTCTCTGTTAAATCCGTTGAGTCCGTGTGAGCCCAAAACCCACAAACCGTAGAGCCTCCGTGAGATTTTCCACCATCAAAAGAAAACCGTGAGATCTGTGAGATCCGTGTGAGCCTAAAAAACTTCCACAAAGCGGAATCTGTGTGAGGCTTACCGCGCATATAAATGCGTGATTTGTGGGAGGGTATCTACTTTACTTCCAAAAATTATCATTATCTTTGCAGATTGAAAACAAAATCAACACTAAATATATGAATATTCTCGAATTAAGCGAACAAGAAATTGTAAGACGCAACAGTTTGAACCGTCTGCGCGAGATGGGTATCGATGCCTATCCAGCTGAGGAATTTGTTGTCGATGCTTGGAGTGAGGAGGTCAAGGCCAACTTCAGCGACGACGAAGCCGAGCCTCGCCAAGTGCGCATGGCTGGCCGTGTGATGAGCCGCCGCATCATGGGTAAGGCTTCATTCATGGAATTGCAAGACTCTAAGGGCCGTATCCAAGTGTATGTGAACCGCGACGAACTCTGCCCCGACGAAGATAAAACCCTCTATAACGAAGTGTTTAAAAAGCTGCTCGACATCGGCGACTTCGTGGGTGTGACCGGTTTTGTGTTCCGCACACAGACTGGCGAAATCAGTATTCACGCCAAGAGCCTCAAACTCCTGAGCAAGAGCCTCAAGCCACTGCCTATCGTGAAGCAGAAAGACGGTGTGACTTACGACGCATTCGACGACCCAGAACTCCGCTATCGCCAACGCTACGTTGACCTTATCGTGAACGATGGCGTGAAGGACACCTTCCTCAAGCGTGCCACTATCGTGAAAACGCTCCGCAGCGTGCTCGACGAGGCTGGCTACACCGAAGTGGAAACCCCTACACTGCAAGCCATCGCCGGCGGTGCAAGCGCACGCCCATTCATCACCCACTTCAATGCGCTCAACATTCCTATGTATATGCGTATCGCCACCGAACTCTACCTCAAGCGCCTTATCGTGGGCGGTTTTGAAGGTGTTTACGAAATCGGCAAGAACTTCCGCAACGAGGGTATGGACCGCAACCACAACCCTGAGTTCACCTGCATGGAACTCTACGTGCAATACAAGGACTACAACTGGATGATGTGCTTCACCGAACAGCTGCTTGAGAAAATCTGCGTGGCTGTGAACGGCACCACCGACGTGACCATCGACGGCAAAACCGTCAGCTTCAAGGCGCCATACCGCCGTCTGCCTATCCTCGACGCTATCAAGGAAAAGACCGGCTACGACCTCAACGGCATGAGCGAAGACGAGATTCGCGAAGTGTGCAAGAAACTCGAAATGGAAATCGACGACACTATGGGTAAAGGCAAGCTCATCGACGAGATTTTCGGCGAATTCTGCGAAGGCACCTTCATTCAGCCTACATTCATCACCGATTATCCTGTGGAAATGTCGCCACTCACCAAGATGCACCGCAGCAAGCCAGGCCTCACCGAGCGTTTCGAGTTGATGGTCAACGGCAAGGAACTTGCCAACGCTTACAGCGAACTTAACGACCCAATCGATCAGGAAGAACGCTTCATGGAGCAAATGCGACTTGCCGACAAGGGCGACGACGAGGCTATGATCATCGACCAAGACTTCTTGCGCGCGCTCCAATACGGTATGCCTCCTACAAGTGGTATCGGTATCGGAATCGACCGCTTGGTGATGCTCATGACTGCCCACAGCTATATCCAAGACGTGCTGCTCTTCCCTCAGATGCGTCCTGAAAAGGTGGCTAAGCGCGACAAGGAAGAGGCTTATGTGGCTCTTGGCGTGCCAGCAGAATGGGTTGCACCAATCCAAAAGGCAGGTTTCCTCACCGTAGAGGCACTCGGCAAACTCGACCGTCCAGGCAAACTCTTCCAAGACCTCCTCGACATCAACAAGAAATACAAACTCGGTTTGAAGGTTCCTGTAGTCGATGAAGTTAAGGCATGGGTAGAGGCAGCCGCTGCCACCCTCCCAGCAGAACCAGCAGAGCCAGCAGAATAATCCACACACCACTCAATACACCAAGTGGGCACCGCAACCGCAGTGCCCACTTATTTTTTCCCAAATCGGCCATTAGGGCTTGTGTCACGTCCTAATGACCGATTTGGGTTTATATCTATTCCTTACTTACTCATCATCGTCGGTGGTTCCTGGCACGTAAATGTCGTCGGCAGAAATCACGACTCCATACGACACGTCACGCACCCTACCCTCTTGTGGCACCAAGATGCCTTTTGCCACCAGATCTTTCACATCACGGCTCGCCGTATCGGTTGACACCGCAGCAAACTTCGCCCATTTTTTCACGGTCAACTTTCCTTGATAGCCATCGAGATATTTGTTGAGCACGCCACGTTGGCGTTCGGTAATTCCCTTTTCGGCATGTACTTGCCAAAAAGTGGCCTTCGACAGCACCCTTGAAAGCGCATCGTCAGATGCCGATATTGCCCGAATCATGCAAGATAGGTACCAAACGAGCCATTCGGTGATGTCGCAATCGCCGTTTTGTGTTTGCTCCAGCACTTCGTAGTACTTCTTTTTCTCGGCATTGATTTGCCTCGACATGCTGAAAAATCGCATTTTGCTCCTGTCTGCCATATTCAGTGCCATATCGGCTATCGCACGGCCTATGCGGCCATTGCCGTCGTCGAATGGGTGAATACACACAAACCACAAGTGCGCAACAGCCGACTTCACATAGTCGCAAACCTCTGTTGAGCCATTGAACCACGCCAAAAATGCATTCATATCCTTTTCCACATTCTCTGCCGAAGGTGCCACATAATGCACCTTCTCGCGGCCAAACATACCCGAAACCACTTTCATCTCCCCTTTGCGGTACTCTCCCACATCAATAGTGGCATAGCCACTTCTTCCTGTAGGAAACAGGCAGCAATGCCAGCCGAAAAGGCGGTCAGCGGTAAGAGGTTGGTCGTAGTGCACCATCGCGTCAAGCATCATTTCCACCACGCCATCAACGTAATGGGAAGATGCCACTTCGCCCGAAATGGGCACGCCAAGTTTTCGGGCAACCGACGAGCGCACCTGGTCGCTGTTCAACTGCACGCCCTCAATCTCCGAAGAACAAATCACGCTATGCGACACAGTCTCGACCACCGCTTTCATCTGTGCATCGAAACCTATTGCCGAAAGCCTGCCCTCCAAGTAGCCAGCTGCCTTGTTCACTTCTGCCAACTTAATGGCGACAGCCTCCTTATTCCAAACGAAATGAGGCCATTGCTGATGTTGATGGATATACATAACACAAACCTTTTTTCACCACAAAAATAGCAACATTTTTATTAATCCGCAAAATTTGCGTCTTATAAACCGCATTTTTTGCGTCTTATTCACCGCAAACCCACCATTACCACCAAATTTTACAGCCATAAAATTTACAGCCATAAAATTTCAAACGTCTTGTTGAAGTCAACAAGTCAACGAGTCAACGAGTCAACAAGTCTACAAGTCTACGAGTCAACAAGTCAACGAGTTTTTGGGAACTAACGAGATGGGGCATCACATATCGTTCAGCGACAAGCCGATTTGGCGTACGTTTTTCCCCTTGAACAAATGGCGCTGCATTTCTGCCACTTTCTCTGCCAAGCGATGGGGGTTGTATCTCAGCGGATTGCGCTTCACCTCGTAAGCCTCCACTTCACCATCAAGGGTTTCAGCCACAATATCTATTTCAAAGTCATCGACATTGCCTTTGGCATTCTTGCCACCCGATTTCCACCAGCCACCTATTTGACGATACTCGCACGACTCCATCATCTTTTGTCTGAACCAACGCTCAAGGGCTATGCCCGAAAAGGTGGTATAGTCGTCGGTCATTATTTTTTCAAGTGCCTGCATATTCTGTATCTCGATAAGTGGCGCATAGCGATATATGTAGCGAAACCAGAAGCGGAAGAAGTTGTCCTTTATCTCAAACCTCACAGTCTGACTCCCCTCCTTCGCTCCAATCGGGCGTTTCTTACGAATAATGCCATAGTTGTCTTCCAGAATCCGCAACTGGCCGCCCAAACTCTTCATGCCTGTAGTTGCCTCTATTTGGCTTTGCGTCACATCGCCACGAGCTATCTGACCTAAAATACTGAAAAAAGTGCCATATTGTTTGCCAAACTCCTGAATAAGGATATTCTTGCCCTCGCTCACAAAGAAACTGTCGCCACTGGAGCAAACATAGCGAATCATCTTCTCCACACTGGTGCAGCCATTGTTCATCAGCAATTCAATGTAGCGTGCCACGCCACCAGTGATGGTCCACAACGCCAACAAGTCCTCATTAGTGTAGTTGGGTTTATAATCGGCAAGAATCTCTCGCATGGTGGCTGTGGAAAATGGCATGAGCCTGATGGTGCAGTCGTCGCGTCCAAACAAAGGTTGGGCTTCGTCCTTGAAAATCTTCTCCATCATACGGAAAATCGACCCCGACACGATAAAGCACACCTGAGTTGATTTCTTGTATTTGTCCCACAACTCCTGTATATCGCTGAACACACCGGCATTCACATTATCCCATTCTTGAAATTCGTCCATAAAGATTGTGAACTTCCGGCGCTTACCAATCTCCAGCAACAACTGCATCAAGCCACGCATCGTGCTGATGCCCTCAGGCACAAACTCTTGGAGTTTTGCCCTCACCTCCTCCGTAAAGGTCGCAACCAGCACCGCCTCGGTCTTTCTGCCCACAAAGAAATATAGGCTGGGAGTAACAGCCTCTGTCTCCTGCATCAAGCGGTACACCAAACTGGTTTTGCCCACACGTCGCCGCCCTGTCAGCACCACAAAGCGCGAGCAATCCTCATAAGCCTGCCGCTGAACTTCTTTCAGCCGCTCCATTTCCTGTTTTCTGTCGTAGAATTTTTTCATATTTTACAACTCAAATTTTATGACCGTAAATTTTACCGCCATAAAATTACAAACAATCTCCAAAACAAACAAATATTTATGACAAATAAGAAATTAGGTATCAGAAGTTCAGAAGGTTTTGTGCAGAAGTTAAGAAGTTAAGGAGTTAAAGAAGTTAAGACGGCACCATCGTCTTTTGGTAATTTAATAGGGTTTCCTCCCATCTGATTCGTCGGACTTGTCTGACCAGTCCGACTCGTCCGACACTCCCCAAAAAAACTCGTTGACCTGTTGACTCGCAGACTTCTAAAAGCTCGTAGGCACTCCGACTTTTGGGGGTGGAGATATTTGGTGGATAGGGGAAGATGGTGTAACTTTGCTATTAAATTGGTGTGGTATGCAGTTTTTTTGTGGCCACGGTATTGAATTGATAAATAAATAACTCATGTTTAAAGGCTTTTTTACCCTACTTCGCAGATTTATTCCTCCCTATAAGCGCTATATAGTGCTGAATGTGATATTCAACGTGCTTTCGGCGTTTTTGACCCTGTTTTCGTTTGCGCTTATCATCCCGATTTTGGAAATGCTCTTTGGCATGAACCAAGCGCACTACACTTACATGGAACTGGGCAGCGCAGGACTTAAAGAAGTGGTGGTGAACGATTTCTACTACGGTGTGCAATGCCTGATTGAGAGTTACGGACCATCTACGGCATTGGCAGCCATCGCCAGTATGCTGGTGGTGTTCACCGGCTTGAAAGTGGGCAGTGCCTACCTCGCAGCCTTCAACATGATTACAATCCGCACCAGCGTGGTGCGCGACATACGCAACCAAATCTACGATAAAATCGTCACCCTCCCCATCGGCTTTTTCAGCAACGAGCGCAAAGGCGACGTGATGGCGCGCATGAGCGGCGACGTGACCGAGGTGGAAAACAGCATCATGTCGAGCCTCGACCTGATGTTTAAAAACCCAATCATGATTTTGGCGTGTCTGACGATGATGATTCTGGTGAGTTGGGAGTTGACCATCTTCGTGTTCACCCTCCTGCCCATCGCCGGCTTCATCATGGGCACCGTGGGCAAGCGGCTGAAGCGAGTGAGCCTCGACGCGCAGAACCAGTGGGGTATGCTCCTGAGCAACATCGAGGAAACCGTGGGCGGACTCCGCATTGTGAAGGCGTTCAACGCCGAAGACAAGGTGCGCAAACGCTTCAGCGACGAAAACAACAAATACCGTCGCATCACCCAAAATATGCACCGCCGCTACGAACTCGCCCACCCCATGAGCGAATTTCTCGGCACCGCCACCATCGCCGTGGTGCTTTGGTTTGGCGGCAAACTCATTCTGTCGGGCAACGCCACCATCACCGCACCATCATTTATCTACTACATGGTGATTTTCTACAGCATCATCAACCCCGCCAAAGACTTCTCAAAGGCGAGCTACGCCATTCAGCGCGGTTTGGCGTCGGTTGACCGTATCGATAAGATTTTGAAAGCCGACGACACCATCAAAGACCCCGAACACCCTGTGCCACTTAAAGAAATGAAACAGGGCATCAAATACAGCAACGTGCGATTCCGCTACGGCGACCAATGGGTGATCGACGGCATCGACCTTGAAATCGGCTGCGGCAAGACCGTGGCGCTGGTGGGACAGAGCGGTAGCGGCAAGACCACCCTCGCCGACCTTCTCCCCCGCTTCTACGATGTGGAGGAAGGCTCCATCAGCATCGATGGCGTGGACATTCGCGACGTGAGCAAATACGACTTGCGCGCACTGATGGGCAACGTGAACCAAGAGGCAATCCTCTTCAACGACACCATTCGCAACAACATCACATTCGGCGTGGAAAGTGCCACCGACGAGGAAGTGATTGCGGCAGCGAAAATCGCCAACGCCTACGACTTTATCATGGCCACGGAAAACGGTTTCGACACCAACATCGGCGACCGTGGCTGCAACCTGTCGGGCGGACAGCGCCAGCGCCTGAGTATAGCCCGCGCAATCCTGAAGAATCCGCCTATCCTCATTCTCGACGAAGCCACATCCGCACTCGACACCGAGAGCGAGCATCTGGTGCAGCAGGCTCTCGACAACTTGATGCACGGCCGCACCACCGTGGTGATTGCGCACCGCCTGAGCACCATCAAGAACGCCGACCTGATATGCGTGCTGCAAGACGGCAAAATCATTGAGCAAGGCACTCACGACCAACTTATCGCCGAAAATGGTTCATACAAGCACCTCGTCGATTTACAGAAATTCTAACTACATCTATAATTAACATCTTATGCTTAAAAAACTATTTTTCGCACTGATTGTGGCAGCAGTTGCCCTTAGTGCCAACGCAGAGAAGAAACCTGCCAAAGTGCAAATCCACTTGCGCAACGGTCAAGTGGTGACCGGTGTAATCACCGAGCGCGACGAACGTGTGGTAACCATTGCCAACGACGCCGACCACGCCACCTACCACTACACAATGGACGAAATCAACTATATCGACCATTTGACCAAAAAGAAGAACTACGACACCTCAAAATTCCGTGGCTTCATCGACCTCGGCTATAGCATGGGCGTGGGCGCTCCCCGCAACGACTACTGGTTGGTGGAGACCAGTTTCGGCTATGCCTTCACACCAAAGACCTACCTCGGCTTGGGTGTGGCAATCCACGACTTCAAGCCAGTGGAAAAGAGTTACCCTATGTTCTGGAACCAGACCAAGGAGAACGCCGGCAAGCGCAACGACCCGGCATGGCGCTACCCGTTCATTCCCTTCTACCTCGAAGGACGCTACAACTTCATGAGCGAGTCGAAGAACACGCCTTTCGTGAGTCTGAAAGTGGGTGGCACATTCATCAACCACAAAGGATTCTTCACCTCGCCAACCATCGGCTACCACTTCGCCACCAACGAGTTTTTCTCGTTCAACGTGGGCGTGGCTTACGAATTGCAGACCGCCGACTATAAACTCTGGTGCCAAGGCGACACCCCCGGCGCCATCAAAGACGACACAGGCAAGACCTACCTCAAGCAAGGCGAGGCATTCCACAACCTGTGCATAAAAGTGGGCGTGGAATTTTAACGCGAAAAAGCGAGTTGCTTAAAAAATTTTTGTTTAACTTTGTGCTATTATGGCGTTCTTCGACTCAACTATTTTCTACCTGATAATCATGGTAGTGGCATTTATGAGTTTGGGAATGATTTGCAGTCCCAAAAACCATGGGGCCACCAGCACAAAGATAGTGCCGATGAATGTGGCTCCCACCGGTGGCGAGCCACACCCCGACACCGTAAGAATCACGGCACTGAAGGGCGGCGACATCAGCATCGAGAGGCACTTCACCATTCGTGAGGGCGACACGGTGAACCTGGTAATCACGAAATTCGACACCCACGTGAAAATCGTGGAGAAGAAGGGCGTGGTGGGCGCAGGAGCCGACACAGAGCACCTGGGCATGGCACTGGTGAGCTGCATCGGGCAGCGGTGGTACAGCTACCGCTACGAGAGCGAAGTGACGGGCAAATGGTGCGCCTTCGAGTTCACCAACGTGGCTGGCAACAACAAAGAAGTGGAGATGCGGCTGTAAGAAGCGCCGTATCACACAATTTTACACGATTTTACGCGTTAACGAAGATATAAATAGGAAAAATTTTCAGCATCATGATAAAGAAAATTCTCATCGCACTTTTAGCGGCGCTGCCTTTGGCGGCAAGCGCACAACTGTCGTCGGGTAAATGGGTGACGCACACTCGCTTCGCCATATCTTCCACTCAGAATGTGATTGACACAAAAGACAAGGTTTACAGCCTTGTGAACAACAGCCTCTACTGCTTCGACAAGAGCACCAAGGCGCAAACCGTGCTGAGCAACCAGAACCAGCTTTCGGGCACACTCATCAGCGGCATTTACTACAACTACGACAAGCAATACCTTGTGGTGGCTTACGACGACTCGAATATCGACATCATTGCCGAAAATGGCAAGGTGACCAACATACCCAACATCAAAGACGCTGTGATGACGCAATCACGCATCATCAACGATGTGACTTTCAGCGGCGACAAGATTTTCGTGGCCACAGGTTTCGGCTTCGTGGTCATTGACGATGCGAAGATGCAAATCACTGAAACACGCGTGTTCAGCCGCAGCATTTCGTCGGTGGGCGAAGTGGGCAAGTGGCGCGTGGTGTTTCTCCCCAACCAAGAGGTGTATTACTGCCCAGCCGACAAGGCTCCTGAATGGCTCGGCGGCTACAAGGCCACCACTATCGCCAACATGACTAACGGCAAAATCCTCGCCATCAACGATGCCACCATACTTGTGAAGCAAGACAAGAGATTGACAAAGGTGACAATCGCCGACAGCGGCACCGACGAGGCGACTTTCACCAGCACCTCGCTCGTGGAAGCTGCACCTACCAACGTGCAGAAAACCGCCACAGGTTATTTGGCAAACTTCTTCGCTGCCAAATACTACTACACCTTTGATGCCGAGGGTGGCAACGCGGCGAAAAAGACCTTCTCTGTAAAAGAGTTGGTGAGCTGCGCTCCCGACGGCGACGGCACTCTCTGGGGTGTGAACGAGAAGGGTGTTCACAGCTATGCAGCCACAAACACCTACTACAAGCCCGACGCAGTGAGCATCAACGGTGTGCCTTTCTGGATGGGCTACAACAAAAACACCCACAAGCTCTACCTCACCGCCACCAGCGACAACGGCATTTTGCCAAAAGCCAATGTGGGCGCACTATATGAAATGGACAAGTACGACGGTGCTTCGTGGACTTACGAAACTCCAACAGGGGCCGGTGGCTCACAAGGCTGGTACTGGCCTGTGTTCGACCCAACCGACAGCACCGACACCTACTACATATCCACACGCCTCAGCGGTGTGTTTAAAGTCACCGACCGCAAAGTGGCAACCACCTTCAACGCCGCCAACTCTCCTTTTGTGGCACGCAAGGCCGCTATCCAATTCGACGGCGACGGCAACCTTTGGATGGTGCACTCCAGTTTGAACAACACCGTGCCAGTGAAGGTGTTGCCTAACGAAAAGTTGAAGAAAGGCAATGTTGCAGTTTCCGACTGGACGGTTTACAACGTGCCCGATGTCACCAACATCAACTCTTTCAAATGGTCGGTATTCGACATCAGCAAAAAAACGAATATCAAAGCATTTAACTGCGGCGACTACGTTTGCCCACTTATCCTTTGGCGCGTGAATCCCGATTTATCGAAACCTGAATTTGAGTCAAAAAGTTACACATCGCTCACAGCAAGCGACGGTTCAAACTGCACTTGGGTGTATTCCTACGCCCTCAAGGCCGACCGCGACGACAACTTCCTGTTCGGATTCGACAAGGGTCTTGTGATGTTTAAGGCCACCGATGCCTTCAACGAAGGTTTTACTGTGGAAAAGGCCAAATCACTGGAAGGAACAAGCGTTTACACGGTGGAGGTCGATACCCTCAACCGCAAATGGGTGGGAACTGGCAGCGACGGTCTGTATCTGCTTTCGCCCGACTGCAAGACGGTGATCAACCACTACACCTCAAGCAACAGCCCATTGCTCACCAATGTGGTGTATCAGGTGTGCTGCAACACCGACAACAATTCTGTGTTTGTGGTCACCCCACTCGGCGTACAGCAGTTCTTCAGCGACTACACCGAGTCGGCAACCGACTACAGCAACGTGTATGCATATCCTAACCCAGTTCGCCCCGACTTCACCGGCTACATCACCATCACAGGCTTGATGGAAGGCTCCAACGTGGTCGTCAAGGACGCAAAGGGCAACGTGGTGAAGCAATTCACCAGAGCAAACGGCTCAGTGGCATGGGACGGCTGCAACGAGGCGGGCGAACGCCTCCCAACAGGCAACTACGGCGTGTTTGCGGCGCAAGAAGGCGCACAAATGCCAGAGCAGCCCTACACCAAGGTTATGATTATCAAATAATATCGAAACAGAACAGAAATAGTAAATACTTTTTATAGCAAAAGTTTTGGGAAAATGGTGACCGTGAGGTTACCATTTTCTATTTAACCCAAATGTTAGAAATTAGAGGTTAGAAATTAGAGGTTAGAAATTAGAGGTTCGAAATTAGAAATTAGATTTTTCGATTCTTCGATTTTTCGATTTTTCGATTCTTCGAGATTTCAAGATTTGGATTTATTGGCTTCAAAAAAATTGGTGAAAATAGGATTTAAATGGATTAAATAGGTGTTCTCCCATCTGACTCGTCCGACTCGTCTGACTCGTCCGACTCGTCCGACTTGTCCGACCTGTCAGCCCCCCAAAAAAACTCGTTGACTTGTTGACTTGTTGACTTGTTGACTTGTTAGAACACCACGGAGAAGGCGGCGCCGAGGGTGGTGTGGGCGAGGGTTTTGGTGGTGGTGTAGGATTGGTAGGTGTAGGTGGTTTTGGCGGCATCGAGGTCGGCGAAGAGTTTCCAGGCGAAGTTGGTGCGGTAGCGCCATGCGAAGTTCACGCCCAGCACATAGTTGAACGCTGTGCCGCCTTTCGCCTGCAAGATTTCGGTAGCGTCGGACTGGTGACTCACATAGCGAATACCGTCGGCAAAGCGCACGCCACAAAGTGCCTTCGCCCCCACCGAAATGCGCTTGCTCAACGCCTGATTGCCATACACGCCCACCGCAAGCGAAGCGTTGTTGAACTGGTTATCCTCAATCTCCACGCCGGTTGCGCCTTCAGCCGCGCCCTCAATCTGCGCAGGGGTGCTAATCAAGCGCGCCTGTGCGCCCACGCCGAAGTGCTTATTCAGGAAGTACGCGCCCTCCATGCCCACCACGGCACTCGTGCCGAGAGCGATGCGGCGGTCGGTGCCGAAGTCGATATGCCCCGAATGTGCCGCCACACCCATCTGGATATCAACGAACGACGGATTTGCCGACACCTCGCCATCGAGTTCATAACGCTCCACTCCCCTATCCTTAAAAATCAAGTCGGCGGCAAAATAGCCCAGCTCCGTGGAAATGATGCCGATGCCTGCGCCAGCCATCACATCAGAAATCCAGTGCCGATTGTTGAGCACACGCATCACGCCTGTGGCGGTGGCAAGGGCGTAGCCCCCAACCGAAAACCACGGCGAGCGCGTCATGCCGTATTCCTTATGCAGAATGGTGGCTGCCACAAATGCCGTGGCAGTATGCCCCGATGGGAAAGAGTTTCGCTCCGTGGCATCGGGCCGCAACTCACTCACAGCGTGCTTCGTAGCCATCACGGCCATTGCCATCACGGCATTCGACGCGAGAGCCGACACGCCAAGCCGCGACCAACTCGACCGCCCCTCGTAGCCAGCGAGTTTCATCGCCGCAATCACAGGGTATGGCGCAAAGCGGGTGTAGTTGTCGATTTTCGTTTTAAAACCACTTTTCAAACTGAGATTAGGCGATGGAAAACCTGTCTTAGCCTCCTTCACCACCACCGACGTCAGCAGCAGCGGCACGCCTGTGTAGTTCACATCGCGCTTCCAGCCATAGTAGGGTGCTTGGCGAGTGTTGACAGCGGCATCGAGCACGTCGATGCAAGCCACCGTATCAGCCACCGCCACCGAATCAGCCACAGGGGCGGCAGCAGCAGGAGCTGCCACAGCAGTGCCCACCGTGAGCAAAACGAGATTGAATATTTTCCTAATCACAGCCATAAAAATATGCAAAGACCAATGCCGCATTTTTTCGAGCGACATTGGTCTTTCCTATGCGAGAGTTTGTTTAAAATTCAGTAAAACTGAGCGGAAGGGTGCTCTTGATGCTTTCGAGACGATAGATGGTGTCGCGACCGATGAGAATCACCTCCATAGGGTGACCGGCCTGCACCTCAAATTCGAGCAACGCCTGACGGCACACGCCGCAAGGCGCGCAAGGCTCTTTCACGAAATCGCCATTCTGGAAAGCGGTAATAGCCACCTTCTTGATGCCCACGCCCGGATAGTTGGCACCGGCGTTGTAACACGCGCTGCGCTCTGCGCAAATACCGGCAAAAGCGGCGTTTTCCTGGTTTGCGCCCTTGATCATCACACCATTGTCGAGCAGCAAAGCCGCGCCCACATTGAAGTGGCTATATGGCGTATAACTGCTTTTTGTGGCCTCTTTTGCGAGGTCAACCAAATTTTTATCTTCCTGATTCAGCTCATTGTAAGCTAAAACTTGTACCTTTGTGGTTATATTTTTTTCAGTCATCGTATCTGAGTTTATGTTAAAGACTTATTTTCATTGCAAATATATTGATAATTTTCCAAACGGCAACCCCAAAAGATGGATTTGCTGTGTTTTTCTTGCGCTGATGTGCCTCACCTCGGTGGCGCAGGGGCTTTCGAGCGTATTTCTTGAATATATCGACAAATACAAGGGCATCGCCATTCGCCATTGCCAGCAATACGGCATTCCAGCCTCTATCACCCTTGCGCAAGGACTGTTGGAGAGCGGCGCCGGACGCAGCAAACTCGCCACAGGCTCCAACAACCACTTCGGCATCAAGTGCCACTCGTGGGAGGGCGAGCGCACCTATGTGGGGGCTGCATCGGCATACAACTGCTACCGCAAATACGATTCGCCGGAAGACGGCTACGAAGACCACGCAAAATTCCTGCAGGGCAGTCGCTACCAGCGTCTGTTCGACATTCCTGTGAGCGACTACAAGGGCTGGGCGCGTGGGCTGAAGGCGTGCGGATATGCTGAAAATCCCGCCTATGCCGATAAGTTGATTCGTCTTATCGAAACCTACGAACTTTTCCAATACGACCTCAACCAGCCTGTGATGGCGAAAGCGAAGGAGGAAAGCACCGCCACCGCCGAAGCCGAGCAGACCTACGACGAGGAACAAGCCTACAAAAAGGCTTACGACAAGGCGTTTATGGAGCATGTGATTCACCGCAAATGGGACAAATATTTCGTGGTGGCAAAGCATGGCGACACTTACGAGAGCATCGCCCTTGAGTTCTCCAAAAAACTGAAAGACATTCTCGACTACAACGATATCACCGACCGCAACGCGCGTCCACGCGAGGGCGAGCGCATCTGGGTGGAGAAGAAGTTCGACCGCCACCCTTCCGTGAAATTCTATGTGGCGAAAAAAGGCGAAACGCTCCACAGCATCTCGCAGGAATACGGCGTGCGCATGAAGTCGCTGCTCAAACTCAACGCCATGAAGCCCAACGAAGAACTCATCACCGGCCAAAAAATCTTTTTCCAGTAGGGAAGTCAACGAGTCTACGAGTCAACAAGTCGGACGAGTCGGACAGGTCAGACAAGTCCGACGGATCAGGTGGGAGAACACCTATTTAATCCATTTTAATCCTATTTACACCCTAACTTTGCGACATCAATCTTTAAGAGAAGAAAAAAAAGAAAATAGAACGGTAATTCTTACCTTTGTTGTATTAAGGAAAGATTGACCG
>SFGS01000116.1 GCA_004557565.1 Bacteroidales bacterium
ATTGAAGTTTTCCAGCATTTCAAGGCTCAATTCCGACCGGGCATGGTGGCTCTCGTCCACGATGACAAGCGGGTTAAGCTGGTTGATGATCTGGAACAGGGCGGTTTCATCCGCTTTTTCAATGGGGCTGTCGGGCTTACCCAGCACTTTTGCAAACTCGGCAAGGTTGCTGTTTTCCTGATAGGCTTTCAAGACCTCCTTGCCGCGCCCACGGAACGAATCGTAGGACAGCACCATAACCGACAACTGCTCCGTTACGGCGGTGGGGTTGAAGTTCTGACCGTTCAAAAGCTCCTGCTTGGTGTAGACCTCTACGCGCCCGCCGAAATCCACGTCGATTTTCTGACGGTAGGGGTGGGATGTGTCCTTCAGGGCTTTCGCTGTCTGTGTCAGAATGGCATCCGAAGGGACAAGCCACACGACCGCCTTTGTCTTGGTAGCGGGCAACGCGTCAAACACCGGGCGAATGGCGTTGCAGGCAATAAAGGTCTTGCCGCCGCCTGTCGGCACCTTGAAGCAGAGGTTCGGAACACCGGGTATCACGTTTTGGTATAGCCCTAAAGTCGGGGCTGATTTCTCCTGCCAGAACAGGCGAAACGCCGCTGCGTCGCTCTTTGTTTCGTTCAGCAGTTCCAGATAGCGGGTCAGGTCCGCTATCACCTTTTTCTGATATGTTTTCAGTTCCATATAGCGAACACCCCCTTACAGTCTGCTAATGTCTCTCGGAATCTTCTTGAATGTAACGCCCATTTTTGCCAACTTGTCCTCGCTGATGGAACAGCGGTCGGCATAGATCACCGTTCCATCGGCTTTTTCCGTAATGGTGGAGAGGAACGCATAGTCCAGCACTGTCACGCGCTGCGGCTCGTAGTAGAAGTAATAGCCTGTGCTGTTGTGCTTGCCGAGGTAATAGGGATTGCCGCCGCTGGGCGGGGCGTAGGGCTGCTTGGTTTCCATGAACCAGATGTATTCTCGGATTTTCTCCGGGGCAACGGCTTCATTCAGGCAATCGCCCACAAGCAGCGGTTCGCCCAAGTCATAGAAGCTGAAATTGCCGCCCGTACCCTCCACGGCGTTCTTGCCCTCACCGTAGCCCTTGATAACACGTTTCACGCGCTCGGCGGTGATGCTGTCGGCGTAGTCCATCATCTCGACAAGAATGAACTTGCGGTGACCGTCGTCAGAATTCAAGTTCAAAACGGCTTGTCCTGTTGTCCCTGATCCTGCAAAACTGTCCAAAACAATATCGTCATCATGCGTGATTGTTCTGATAGCCTCCATCACATACTCAACTGATTTAGGTTGCGGAAAATCATTTTTATTTGCTCCGGGAAAAATCTGACCAAAAGTGACCTGCCCTTTTTCGGTAAAAAATTGCGGATTATTCCAGATAGTGAACAGCTTTTGCCTGACGGTTTCGCCATCTGTTGCAGCGTAAGATTTGCGATAGATTTTCCACGCACCGGCTTTCTTTTGTGCAACAAGCAGTTGTGTGCTTCTTGATGCCAATTCAGTACCCCATGTCCAGCAGCCCTCATACCCATCGGGCCAAGTCGGGTATATTTCAATGTTGTGCTGTTCATCTTTTTCAAGGCTAACTGTCCCATCATCAGCATTTGCGTATATTGGATACCAGAGATTCGGACGGTTTTCTTTGCCAAACTCACGATGTGTGTTTCTTAATTCCAGCAAACGGTATTTGCCGCCCGCATCGGACAGTTTGTAATCCTTTTCAATTTTGGCATCGTCTTTCTCCACACTAAACCATCCAGCGGGAACAGCGGACTTTGTATAAACCAGCAGATACTCATGACAGGTTGCAAAGTATTTGTCCTGGCTTCTGCCTTTCGGATTGCAAAGAAGTGTAATTTGGGCAGTAAAATTCGATGCACCAAAGATTTCATCCATAATTGAGCGCAAGTAAAAAATCTCGTTGTCATCGAGACTTATAAAAATTGCGCCATCATCAGATAGCAATTTATAAAGCAATTTCAGACGTGGGTACATCATACAAAGCCATTTATCATGGCGCGTTAGGTCCTCACCAGCTTTTCCAACTAATTCACCAAGCCAGCGCAATATTTTGGGGTCATTGACATTATCGTTGTAGACCCATCCCTCGTTTCCTGTGTTGTAGGGCGGGTCGATGTAGATACACTTTATCCGTCCTTCATACCGGGGCAACAGGGCTTTTAGGGCTTCAAGATTGTCACCCCGGATAATCATGTTTTCGCTGCCGTTATCCTCGTTGTGCTGTCCGTTTTCATCAAAGCTATACTTGCGCTCCAACACCCGGAACGGAACTTCCTGATGATGATTGATGACCTTGCTCTTTCCAATCCATTCAAGTGTTGGCATGGCTGATTTCCTCCATAATCGTGTTATCCTCATTTCAAATGAGGGTTTTCTACCCTGACCCTCATCAGTAATGAGGGTCACTTCTGGCTATGTCTGTATAGCGGTTATTGTGGTGAAAGATTATTGTGCGATAATAGGACTAAATCAGAAAGACCTTGAAAATCAAGGCATTCTGGCTTAGTCCCTTCTTTTTTGACCGAAAACAAAGGACTTTCACAATAATCAAGCAAGCCGGAGGGTGCTGCTGCACACTTCCGGCAGAAGGAGGATATAGTGGGTGCTATCAA
>SFGS01000045.1 GCA_004557565.1 Bacteroidales bacterium
CTTGGAGCAACGTGGAATGCTTCGCATTTGGCGGTGCGACTGTGCGCTTTGCGTCATTGGAAACGAGTTTCCATGCCGCCAACCACACAATCCCTCCGCTACCCTCTTACGAGGGTCTTCCACGTTGATCCAAGGATAAAAACCGCTCGCCGTTTCACGGCGAAAAACCCCTGATGATAAAATGATTTCTTGGTAAAAAGCCGCATCAAATTTCCCAAACGATTTTGCATGGTAGGGACGCGATACTTCGCGTCCGCGCCAAATGGTTGATATTCAATATAATATTATAGTTATGGGTGGACGTGAAGTATCACGTCCCTACCGGGTTTGGTTTTTCGCCGAAGGCGAGCGGTTTTTATCCTTTTGGTGATGCCACCGCCCTCGTAAGAGGGCGGCGTTGGTGATGTGGTGTGGCAGATTCAAGCCTCGGCTTGAAATCAGACATGCCGCAGCACTAACGACAGGTGCGAAGCACTGGCATCGCCAAAAGGTTGTTTTTTATGTTTTTGTTTCTGTGCCCCCAGCATTTATCCGCTGAACCTATATAGGGTTTCTATTATCGTGCCATACACCCACAAAACAAATGGAATTGATACAATTGTATCAATTCCACAAAAAAGTTGGGCGACTCGTGAGTGAGCCGCCCAACTTGGGTATTTTAAAAGTGATTCAGGGAATCACTCTGTGCACTGATGGATTATTTCACCAACTTGCTTGCTGATTGGCTGCCATCGCTGTAGTTAGTAACCACGATGTTCACGCCATTGAATGGAGTAGCAGATTCCATACCAGCCACGTTGTAGTACTTCACGCTACTGATAGTCTTAGTGCCGTAGATGTCGGCAACGCCAGTCACTTCAGCAGGGATAGTAATCACGCAAGAAGCAGAAGCTTGTGCATTGCGAACGCAAGTAGCGGTGATAGTCACCACGCGGTCAGTAGCAGCCTTGGTTGTTGCAGGAAGGATAGTCACAAGACCGTTAGCGTCAACTGTAGCGATTTCTACGTTGTTAGAAGTCCAGTTTACAGCAGGGTTGGTAGTTTCTTGTGGAAGAACAGTAGCCACGAGTTGGAGTTCGTTCACGCCACCAGGCATAGTGTATTCTTCGTAGTTGAGAGTGATGCTTTCTGGCTTCACTTCAGCAGTTGGGTTGAGAATCTTCACCACGCAAGTAGCCTTGAGCTCAGGTTTAGCTTCGCAGCTTGCAGTGATAGTAACTGTGCAAGGAGTTTCTTCGTTCCAAGAAGCTTGCTTGAGAGTGGTCACAAGACCGTTAGCGTCAACTGTAGCGATTTCTTCGTTAGAAGAAGTCCAAACCACGTTGGTGTTGTCGGCTTCGTCAGGAGTAACTGTAGCGGTGAGTTGTACAGTTTCGCCACCGTTGTTCAAAGTCACTTCTTCCTTGTCGAGAGTGATTGCCTCTGGCAATACCACTTGAGGAGCTACATAAGTAGCACCGCACACGCCGTATGCTTCTACGCCTTCAACAGCGAAAGTAACTACAGGTTGTGCATCTGCACTCTTGATAGTCTTGATACCGCTCTTGTGGAGTGGATTGTTGGCATCGAGAGCCACGCTACCCTTGATAGCCTTGTCGTCGCTTGGAGCAGCGATGTATGACCAGTAAATGTTGGTACCGTCGCCATTGATTTGAGCGATGTTACAGATTTCACCAGAGTCTTCAGCACCGTCCATGAAGACTGGAGAATCGTCGATGAGTTGGCAATCAGCGATTGTGAGGTCGGCATTGCCTTCTACGTCGCTACCATCAGCGTTTTGGAGTTTTGAGAGAGCAATACGGTAAACACCTGGCTTAGCACCAGCAGCCTTCTGAACGAACATATAGTAGTAGCCGTTTTCTTCATCGAGGTAAGAAGTTTTGATAATTACGTCTTTGAAGAGCACATTGAATGGTTGTTTCTTACCAGCGCCACCATCAGGATAGATGTCGGCGTCGCGGAAACGAGTAAGACCAATACCATTGAACTTAGTGGTACGCCAGTAGATGCCCTTGCTGTCGCGGCAGAAGCCACCAGTGATAGCACCCCAGCTCAGGAGATCGCCATAGTAAGGAAGCCATGCGTTGTCGAACAAGAATGGTTGTGGGCCATAGAGACCAGTGGTGTCGGCATTGAGCTTGTGAACACCCACGTTACGGTCAGCGATGTAGATGTTGTTTGTAGCCTTGTCGATATACATTGAGAATGGGTCTTCACTTGGCTTGTAACCTACGTTGTTGAGAACGGTTACGCGGTAGAAGATACCATTGGTGTTGTTTACGTAGAAGAGTTCACCGTCGCCGAGTGGAAGGTTAGGGTTTTGGTAAGTGAACTGTTCACCAGCCACAGCCACATAGATGCGGTTTTTGTAGCTTTGGAGGGTGAATGCGTGAGCACCAGTTGCAAACTTAGTGTCAACGATTTGACCGTTTTCGTCCTTATACATGAGCTTACCATCGGTGGTAGCGAAGTACAGACCAGTTGGGCAACCGAGTGAAGCGCCACCAGTTTGGATAGTTGGGTCGGCTTGAATGTTGAGGTATTGCCATTGAGAAGCAGCTTTATACTTAGCCACAGCCTTAGTAGCCACCTTACATACTACATTGCTTTGCTCTGCCTTGAACACGTTAGCTGCAAGAGCTGGAGTGTTGCCGTTGAGCACGCGGAGCGATTCGATAGTGGCAGGCACTGCGCCTGGTTCCATATAGTTGACGTTTGCAGGAATTTCCATGTTCTTCAGAGCAGGGCAATCAGCAAATGCGTCCTTCATAATGTTGGTAGCGGTAGTAGGGAGTGTCACGCTGTTGAGCTTTTCGCAACCACCACAAATACCTTGAGGAATTTCGTTGCGGCCGTCTTCAAACACGATAGCTTCGAGAGCTGATTTTTTGAAGATGTTAGAACCAACGGTCACGTTGCTCTTGAGAGTGAAGTTCTTGATAGCGCTATTAGCGAAGCCATAATCGCCAATCTTTTCAAGCATTGGGAATTCAGCCACTGCGCAAGGAGCGTAAGCCATACCGTAGTTGTCGATATTGGTTACAGTAGCGAAAGCATCTGTACCCACAGTGCCTTGGTGACCAGTGACGAGAAGACGGGTACCATCAGCAGTTACGAGAGCACCGTTTACCACCTTGAAAGCAGTGTTGGCTTCATCTACCTTGATAGTAGCAAGAGTGGTGATAGGAGCGAATGCAGCAGCACCGATAGCAGTAACACCAGCAGGAATGTTCACACCTGTGATCTTAGTGTCGGCAAATGCCTGTGAACCTACAGAAGTGAGGGCTGCTGGAAGAGCGATTTCGCCCACGAGAGCTGCGCCTTGGAATGCGCTTGAGTAGATAGTTTGAACAGAAGCAGGAATGCTGAGATTCTTCAAACCAGTCTTGTAGAATGCAGTAGCGCCGATTGAGGTAACGGCGTCGCCCATAGTGATAGAGGTGAGGGCAGCGTCGCCTGAGCAAAGACGTTCAGGAATAGCAGTGATTACAGCAGGTATTTGAAGACTGGCGAGTGAAGTACAGCTTGCGAAAGCACCTGCGCCTAATGAAGCCACGTTCACGCCAGGAGCATAAACCACTTCAGTAAGGCCAGTACAACCCATAAACATTTCAGCGTCGACTGTGGTGAAATGGCCACCGAAAGTCACCTTCTTCAAAGTCTTGATGCCACGGAAAGGCATGTTTGACCCAGAACCTTCATCAAGGTTACGACCGAAATAGATTTCTTCGATTGGGCTCTTTACACCTTCGCCTAAATTGTTTACAAATGCGAGAACGCTCATCTTGAAAGGAGTTTCACTATCTGCGAAAGTGATTTTCTTCAAGCTGGTCATGCCTGCGAGGTTTTGAGCTGTGAAAGTGCCAGGAACACCTGCAGGGATAGTCACTTCGGTGATTGAAGAGCAGTCCTGGAGATAGCCATTACCAAGAGAGGTGGCAGTAGCAGGAGTTGGGTCGTTCTTCAATGCAGTACAGCCCTTGAAGCAGTTACGACCGATGGTAACGCAAGTTGCAGGAAGCTGCAGTGAAGTAAGTTCGCGGCAGTCAACGAATGCGTTAGCAGCTGTAGCCACTACGGTGTAAGTAACACCCTTGAGCTCAAATGTTTCAGGAATCACAATATCACCCTTGTAGAAGGTGGTATCACCCTTTTTAAATGTGTAACGCTTAACTGTAGCATTTGTGCCTTTAGTGGTGTAGTTGATGCCATCGTACGATACGGTGGCAGCACCAGCCTCTTGGAAAGCAAACAAGCTAACCAAGCCTAAAAGCATTACACGCATCCATGAAGTTGTAAATCTTTTCATGTTGAGAATGTTGTTAGTTAGTTATTAATTAGTTAATTTATAAAATTTGTAATACAGTCAAAAATCAGCTATTATATAGTTAATCAGCATATTGCAAAGCAATTGTGACCACCGCAATACGGCAACCGTCATTTTGCAACTACAAATATAAGCATTTTTCCCAAATCCACACACATTATATAACAAGAAAAAAAACGCACCCACCACCCAAAAAGCAAAAAAGGGAGAGCGACAACAAAGTGCCACTCTCCCCATATTTAAGGATTTTCATTAAAATCAGAACAAATAGGCGGCTGTAAGCGTCCAGCAACGGTCTTTTGCGCCCGATTCCACACCGCTGATGCCGAGCACGTTGGTGATACTCTTGTTGATGCCCATGCAGTAGGCTGCCGAAAGTTGAACGTGCATCACGAGTTCCACGCCCAAGCCCACATTCCAGCTCACTGTGGTGCTCTTGTATTTGCTACCAGCCTCCGACTTCTTGTTGCCCACATTGAAGGCAAATTCTGGACCAGTGAATGCGAATGGGGTGATGATGTTGCTCACCACTGGCAACGAAAGTTTATACTTCAGGTTCACAGGCACAGCGATATAGTCGCGCACGCCCACTTCAGTGTCCTCAATCGCGCCACTGCGGCGAGTGTAAAGGGCAGAAGCATCTACCGCTATACCTAATGGGAGGTTCACTTCCATCATCACACCACCGGTGAATCCAGTGCGATTGTCGGTGTCAAAATTTGAAGATGGATTTTCGATGTGGAGGGTGTTCACGCCCACACCAGCCTTCACGCCAAAGCGCACTTGCGCACTTGCGCCAATCGTCATCATGGCAATCGCTAAAATCAAAAGGGTCTTTTTCATCATTGTAAAATTTCTAATTAATTTCTATTCTTTCTGCAAAGATAATGCAAACCAAATGCATCCTATCTTTTGCAAAAATAAATATTTTTTCCGAAACTCACCACATTTATCCACTTTTCGCAACTATTCACCGACAAAAACACTAACTTTGTAGGAGAAATCCATTAATGATATGAATACAGAACAACTCCCACATACAATAAAGGCTCCAAGAATCGAATATATCGACTTGGCGAAAGGTATCTGTATTCTACTTGTTGTGTTGTTCCACCTGAAGGAGATGTATAAAGTGCATTCCTGCCTGGATGTGTATTTATACTCAACCCTAATACCCCTATACTTCTTCCTTTCGGGCTATGTTTTCAAAACCTATGGAGGATGGAACGAATTTATCCTAAAAAAAATCAAGAGATTAATCATACCCTTTGCATTCTTCTATATCACCACTTCTGTTCTCATACCAATAACTGCTCACCATTTTTTTGGCATTAATTTCAGATCTGGTCAGGATTGGCGACTAATATACGCATTTCTCACCTATGGTTCCTTTCCCAATATCCCTCTGTGGTTTTTATGGGGACTGTTTATACTGAATATCATATTCTTTGCACTGCACCGAACTTTCAGAAACGACATCATATTAGGGGGCATGTGCATTCTGCTATGTTTCATTTTGGGCCACACTTTTAAGTTGCCAGCCTCACTCAACAAAACGTTTCAAGGTTTGCCTTTCTTCTATTTTGGCTATGTGGTGCACAACCACAACATTATGAGCCATATCAAAGGCAAATATGCGTTTCCGATAACCGCCGCAATGTTTGTTAGCATTGGCATGATTGGCGAAAGCATGTTCGACATTCCGTTGAAAATGCTGATGTCAGCATTTGGGGTAATGTCGCTCCTGATTATCTGCCGAAAATTCAAGCATGTGCCCTACGTGTCGTATGTGGGCAGATATTCCATTATGGTATTGGTCACCCACGAACCAATGATTAGATTATTAAACGTGTTCCATGTCCATAACATCTACATTTGTTTTCTTATTATTGCTATATCATATTTTGCAATTATCCCATTTATGCGAAAATTCATGCCTCACGTAACAGCGCAGAAATAATTTTTAATCAGAAAAAAATATGAATATGGAGAATAAACGAATTTTCACAAAGCAATATATCGCCGTTTTAATTTTCACCATTGGCGCTGTGGTGGCGTTTTTTGTGATGAAGCCTGAGAAAAAAGCATTTTTCAAGGCGCAAGGCGATGTGTGGACCACGGAATACCACATCACTTACGAGGCTACTACCGACTTGTCGGACTCTATTGGCGCAGTGCTCGATGCAATCGACCGCAGCGCGAATGTGTTTAACAAGCAGTCGCTGGTGTCGCGCCTCAACGCCAACTCCACCAACCGTGCCGACAGTACATTTATGCGTATGTTCCGCTGCGCGGTGGACATCAACAAGCAATCGGCTGGCGCTTACGACCCTACCGTGATGCCGCTGGTGAACGCTTGGGGATTCGGCTATAAAAACGGCAAACTGCCCACGCAAACCGAAATCGACAGCCTGCTCACGTTTGTGGGCATCGCAAAAGTGCATCTCGAAGATGAGCGAGTGGTGAAAAGCGACCAGCGCATCCAGTTCGACTTCAGCAGCATTGCCAAGGGACTTGCATGCGACGAGGTTGCACAAATGTTGGCACGCAACGGCGTGACGAACTGTATGGTGGAAATTGGAGGCGAAGTGGTGGTGAAAGGCGTGAACGAGAAAGGCACGCCATGGCACATCTCGATTGACATGCCTGTGGAGAACAACCAAGCCACCGTTCACGAATCGGCTCTTGTGATCGCCCTCAACGGCAAGGCGGTGGCAACAAGCGGCAACTACCGCAAATTCAAGGAGGTGAACGGCAAAAAGGTGTCGCACATCGTAAACCCTCTGACCGGCAAGAGCGAGGAATCCACCCTGCTGAGTGCCACCATTGTAGCCCCCGACTGCATGACTGCCGACGCTTGGGCAACTGCCTGCATGGCAATGGGCACAGAGCGCACCCAAGCCCTTTTCGAGAAGCGCACCGACCTGGGCGTGATGACCATCAGCACCGACACCGAAGGCAACTTCATCGTGTGGAGCAACGCCCCCTTCGCCGCTCTCCTCCCCAAATAATCCCCCTCACCCTTCCTAAAGGGACGATTTTCCCTCATTCCCCTCAAAAAAACATAATCAAGAAAAAAACAAAAAAAACTGCAAAAATAAGCAACAAAAATTAGTTCCAACATTCGCACACTCAACACATCATAGCAAACACCATCAAAAAAACCGTCCCTTTGATGGTGTTTTTGATAGTAATGTTTTTGCCACTCCCCTATCACTAAAAATAACATTTATAGGAATTTTTTATTTACATTTATGGGAATTTTGTTCTTACATTTATGGGAATTTTATTTTAATTTTTATAGGAATTTTGTAACTTTGCAGTATAAATACTACTAAACCACGATATTATGTACTACAAGAGGCTTATTGAAAAGGACATAGAACTAAAGTTGAGAACTTCGGGTGCAGTGGTGGTGGCTGGCCCAAAATTCTGCGGTAAGACCACCACTTGTATGCTATATCAAAAAAGTTTTGTGAAATTAAACACAAAACAAACAATTACAATGGCACGCATGAGTCCCAAGTGGGCACTTGAAGGAGAAAAGCCAAGACTAATAGATGAATGGCAAAAAGCTCCCGACCTTTGGAATCAGATTAAAGACGATTTGGATTTTGACTACCAATTCGGCAAATTCATTCTTACAGGAAGTTCAACCCCTGCCGACAAAACAGAAGTGCACCATAGTGGGGCTGGCAGGATAGCTCCTGTGAAAATGCGCCCTATGAGCTTATGGGAATCGCAAGAATCAAAGGGCACTGTTTCGTTAATAGAGTTATTTGACGAGAAAAGCGACTACCCATGGGACTTAAATTCGGAAATATCGCTTGAGGATATTGCATTTTTGATTTGCAGAGGCGGATGGCCAATTTCCGTTCGTGCACCGAAAGACATAGCAGTGGAAATAACCAAAAACTATTATAACGGTTTATTTGTGTTTGAAGACTGCGAAAATGAGCGCTTCAGAAACAAGAAGCCTGAGGTTTTGAAGATGATATTGAAAAGCTATGCCCGCCACATCTCCACAGAAGCTGCAATATCTACCATCATCGCCGATGTGCGACAAAGCAATGAGCGAACTATGGATCCCAAAACTTTTGATGACTATATGGAAGCATTAAAAGATTTATATGTAATTGAAGATTTGCCAGCATGGAATCCAAATATACGGTCAAAGACAATCATTAGAAGCACCCCGACCCGACATTTCATCGACACATCAATAGCATGTCGCGCTTTGGGCGTGAGCCCTAACGACCTCATGAATGATTTGGAAAGCTTTGGATTATTTTTTGAGGACTTCGCTGTAAGAGATTTGTCAATCTATGCCAATGCCATTGGTGGCACTGTCACCCACTATCGCGACAACACTGGTTTGGAATGTGATGCCGTTGTGCATCTTGAAGATGGCAGATGGGGAGCCATCGAAATCAAACTTGGTGGCGACGAACTAATTGAGCATGGTGCGCAATCGCTTAAAAATTTGCGTGACAAAATCACAAGTATAAGCGAAGAACGAGCCCCTTCGTTTCTTATGGTGCTAACAGCTGTTGGTGGCGCCTACCGCCGAGAAGATGGCGTGTACGTAGCCCCCATCAATCTGCTGAAACCATAATTTTAGCAGAGGCGAAGGTGTCGTCTTAACTTCAGAAAGGAGCCAGCAGAGGCGAAGGTATCGTCTTAACTTCTTTTACTTCTTAACTCCTTAACTTCCAAAATTAACTTCTAAAATTAATTTCAAATTGGATAAATAAAAAGTCCGCATCTTTGGGGAGGCTTGGGAGTGCCTCCGGAGATGCGGACTTTGTTCGTTTTCATTCATTGAAGTTACTATCGCCGTGGTGGGTGATGGAGGTAATGCCTCCTTGGTCACCGCTTTCTACGGGGCGTCAGTCTTCGTTTTTAGTGTTGCGCGAGCGTTGCTCTTTTTTGCTGTGTGAGCTGCTCGTGTCTTTTTCTTCTTTCAGGTCGATTTCGTTGTGGTCTTTGTCGATTACCTTATATTGCAGGTATGCAAGACTCTGGTCGGCCATTAACTTAAACTTGCGTCCAAATTCACGACGCCATTTAAAGTATTCGCTGATAACGCCTTTCTTCAAATAGGCTTCAACAAATGGGTGGACATACATAATAAAGTTTTTCACTCCGAGCGAGTTGACAAGGTAATCAATCTTGTCTTTCAGCATATCGGTAAAAAGCAACGAAGGCAGAACCTCACCCTTACCTCCACATGAAGGGCAGGTTTCGGCGGTTACGATGTCGAGAGCCGGGCGCACGCGCTGACGAGTGATTTGCATCAGTCCGAATTTGCTCAGCGGCAATATGTTGTGCCGTGCGCGGTCTTTTTGCATCACTTCACGCATGTGGTCGTAGAGGGCTTGGCGGTGTTCACTCTTAGCCATGTCGATGAAATCGACCACCACGATGCCGCCCATGTCGCGCAGTCGGAGTTGTCGCGCTATCTCGTCGGCTGCGAGCAGGTTCACGTCGAGTGCGTTGCTTTCCTGGTCGCTGGAGGCCTTTGAGCGGTTACCGGAGTTCACATCTATCACATGCAGTGCTTCGGTGCTTTCAATTATTATGTATGCTCCCGACTTGAACGATACCGTTTTTCCGAACGATGACTTGATTTGCCTTGTGATATTGAACTTATCGAAGATAGGCACATCGTCGGAATAGATTTTCACGATGTCGGCACGGTCGGGGGCTATTAGGCTCACATAGTTGTGGAGCTGGTCGTAGATTTCCGCATTATTCACATATATGCTTTCGAATTCGGGGCTGAAGATGTCGCGAATCACACTCACTGCCCTGCTCTCTTCTTCATACACGAGAGCTGGCGGGGTGGTGTATTGCAGTTTTGCGACACTGTCTTCCCAGCACTTGACCAGCACTTTCATTTCAGCGTTGAGTTCGGCTGCTCGCTTGTTTTCTGCCGAGGTGCGAATGATTACCCCGAAGTTGTGGGGCTTGATGCTCTCCACGAGCTTGCGCAGACGCATTTTTTCGGCGGAGTTCTTGATTTTTTGCGACACCGAAATCTTGTTGTTGAAAGGGATGAGCACCATAAAGCGCCCTGTGAAAGTGATTTCGGTGGTAAGTCGTGGTCCTTTGGTGGAAATGGGTTCCTTCACAATCTGCACGAGCAACTGTTGCCCCTGCTGAAGCACGTCGGACACGGACCCATGCTTGTCGATGTCGGGCTTCAATTTGAATTTTGATAACGAAGGACGCTTTTCCGGATTTTCGAGAACCGATTTGATGAACTCTGAATACGATCCAAACTGCGAACCTAAATCAAGGTAATGAAGGAATGCGTCCTTTTTGTGCCCCACATTCACGAATGCGGCATTAAGGCCTGGCATCAATTTCTTTACCTTGGCAAAGTAGAGGTTACCGACGGCATAGGATACGTCTCTCGACTCCTTTTGCAGCGACATCAAGCGCCCGTCTTCGAGGAGCGCCGTGGATATGTCGGTCGGCTGTACGTCAACTATTAATTCACTTCTCATTGGTTTGAAAGGGAATTTCAGCCATCTAATAATACGACAAAGAACAAACTCTCCTTACCTATTGCTGGAGCTCGTTACCGAGACCTTTGCCAAAGGGAGTTTGTTCTCAGTATGTGTGACTTAAACAGAAAGATTATTTCTTATTTTTATGTCTGTTCTTTCTAAGTCTTTTCTTGCGCTTGTGCGTAGCCATCTTGTGGCCTTTTCTCTTTTTTCCGCTTGGCATTGTTACTTAGTTTTAAATGATTAAAAAATATATTTTGTCTTTTCTCTGTCGAGGATAATGATTATCACCTATTCGCAAATGCGATGGGCAATTACTTCTTCACCTGTTCCATGAACACCTTAGCTGGCTTGAAGGCAGGAATGTTGTGCTCTGGAATAATCATTGTGGTGTTTTGAGAGATGTTGCGTGCAGTCTTTTGCGAACGGGTCTTTACGATAAAGCTACCGAAACCACGGAGATATACATTTTCGCCGTTTGACAAGCTGTCCTTAACTGTTTCCATAAACTTTTCAACTGTTTCAAGAACAGAAGCCTTATCAATACCTGTTGCTTTTGAGATTTCGCTAACGATGTCTGCTTTTGTCATTTTAGTATTGTATATTTATAGTGATTTATTAATGTTATCTAACACTCAAAAACGAAGACTTTTTCATTATGGCTGATTTTCAAATATTTACATACGAATATCAACTACTTTGGGGTGGTCTCTGATTTTGCAAGTGCAAATATCGCACTTTTTTTTGAATTAGGCACTAATATTGGGCAATTTTTATCAAGAAAATATGATTTTTCTATTTGTTTATGAATTTTTTAGCACCTTTTCACCCTTTTCACCACTCCCGATTTTAAAAGCAGCCCAACTTCTCAAATCATCAATCGCGCTTGCTCAGTTTTTGGGCGCGTAGGTGTGGAGGCGCATTTCCTTGCCGTCGAATGTGGCGTAGGTGTTTTGCGTAATCCAGTCGCCAAGTATGGTGATGGTGCGGCCCTGCTCGTCGAGTGTGGCGTGCTTGGCAAGGTGAAGATGCCCCATCACATAGTGCCGCACTTCGGGGTGCTGCTGCGAATATGCCTCGGTGAAGCGGAGCAGATTGGCATAGCACACTTCTATCTCTTTTTTCACGGCGGTGGGCTTGCGGTGGGTGCGATTGCTCGACGACCAGCCGTGCGCCACCCCGTAGGTGATGCGTGGGTGAAGGTTGGCATACAGCCATTGGCACACGCGATTGTGGAAGCACCAACGCATAAAGCGATACATGGGTGGCTGATACCCCACATCATCGCCATGGCTGAGCAGAAACTGCACGCCTTTAATTTCTTTTTGCAGCGCACCTTTATATACGGTGATACCTATCTCGGTGGTCAGATAGTCGAACAGCCACACATCGTGGTTGCCAGTCATCCAATACACCGGTATGCCGGCATCGGTGAGTCGGGCAATAGCGGCGAAGAAGCGCACATAGCCGCGTGGCACCACATTCTTATACTCGTACCAATAATCAAGAATGTCACCCAACAGATACACTTCCTCTGCGTCGGCAGCGATGCTGTCGAGGAAACTGACCACCGCAAGTTCTTTCTCGCGTGGATTGTTAAAATACTTGGCACCCAAGTGCAAATCGCTGAGGAAATAAATCATTTATTAGATGTTAGAGATTAGAAATTAGAAATTAGAGATTAGAAATTAGAAGTTAGAAATTAGAAAATCAGAGTGCTCCGAGTGCTCCGAGTGCTCCGAGTGCTCCAATCCCCCCACAATCCACCAGCCCCCAAAAAAATCCGTGTAATCTGTGAGATCTGTGTGAGGCAGAGCAAGAGCCGCGAGATCTGTGCGAGGCAAAGTGAGGCGAGGTGGGGATTATAACATTCCTAATTCGAGCTTTGCTTCTTCGGTCATCATGCTCTGGTCCCATTCGGGTTCGTAAACCAGTTGCACGTTCACGCTCTTCACGCCCTCGATGCTTTCCACCTTTTGGCGAATGTCCTCAAACAGGAAGTCGGCCATTGGGCAGTTGGGGGCGGTGAGCGTCATGTCGATCGACACATTTGCGTCGTCGTCGATATCTATCTTGTAAATCAAACCCAAACTATACACATCAACCGGAATTTCGGGGTCGAATACAGTTTTGAGCATCTTTACTGTTTCTTCTTCTAAATGTAATCGTTGTTCTTCTGTCATAACGGGTGCAAAATTACGATATTTTCGGGAATTACACGAATTTCTCTGCGCTATAAGATTTGCTGAATCTCGTCGAGCGAGGTGACTACGGCATCGGCAGTGCCCTCTATTGGGTCCAAGCCGCGTATATTAAAGTAGATGGTGCGCCATCCTGCATCGTGTGCGCCTTTAATGTCGGCATCGGGGTTGTCGCCAATCATCACCGTGGTGGCGGCATCGGCTCCGCACTGCTCAAGGGCATAGTCGAAAATGCCACGCTGGGGTTTGGTGATTCCGCAGTCGTCGCTCAGCACATTACGGTGAATCAGGTCGGATAGTCCGCCCGAAATGAGTTTTTGCTGCTGCGTGCCCTGAAAACCATTGCTGAGGGTGTTCACATCGTAACCCTTCGCCACAAGATATTCAAGCAACTGGCGCGCGCCGGGAATGGTGGTGGGCTGCAAAGCCAGGAATCTCAAATATTCCTCGTCGAGCAAGTGGCACATTTTCTCCACATCGCCCTTGTAGCCACACTCCTTCAGCGTGAATCTGAAGCGCTCGTTGACAAGAAAATCCTTGTCGATAAGTCCGTGGTGATACAGGTTCCACAATTCAAGGTTCTTTTTCAAATACACTTCCTTGAATCGCTCGTAGGTGCATACGCTGGAAATATCAAACGCGTCGAATGTGTGGCGCAATGCAAGTTTTGAGTTTTCGGTAAACCACCAAAGCGTGTCGTCGATATCAACAAACACGGTGACTATTCCTTTCATTTTTTCATTCATACCACAAAATTAAACAAAATCCACATTCCACCACAACCTTTGAGTAGCATTTTAGGATTTTATACTTTTTAACACAACATAACTACAACCATACTATTTCACTAACTTTCAATAATTTAAAATCAATCTTTATCGCAAAGCATAGAAAATTCTGATTATTAAAATTTGCAAATTAAAAATGAGGAAATTATCTTTGCAACCGAAAGCCTAAAACAATTTTTTCACCTTAATTTTATGAATACCTTAATAAAGACTTTAAATAGCAATTCTTGACGAGAGGGTTGCTATTTAATTTTTTAATACCACCGATTTTTCCTAACTTTGTGATAACACATTTTCACCATATTTTTTGACAACGAATATGAAACACTACGCTATAATTGTGGCAGGAGGCAGCGGCACCCGATTCGGCAGCAGCATTCCAAAGCAGTTTTTACCACTTTGCGGACGGCCTGTGCTGATGCGCACCATTGAGCAGTTCCTCAAATGCGCCCACACCGAGGTGGTGGTGGTTTTGCCTGCACAGCAGCGCGCCTACTGGCACGAACTTTGCGAACAACACGGTTTCACGGCTCCACACAGCGTGGTGGCAGGTGGCGACAGCCGATTCCAGTCGGTGAAAAACGCCCTGCTTTCGCTCCAACTCACCGATGCCGACATTGTGGCGGTGCACGATGGTGTGCGCCCACTGGTATCTACGGCACTGATTCAGAACACCTACGAGACAGCCGAACAATTCGGGGCGGCAATCCCTGCCACTCCCGTGACCGACTCGGTGCGCAGAATCGAGCCCGACGGCACTTCGGTGGCTCTCGAAAGAGCGTCGCTCCGTGCGGTGCAAACGCCCCAAACCTTCAAGGCGCTGGAATTGCTCAAAGCCTACGATGTGCCATTCGCGCCATTTTTCACCGACGATGCCTCGGTGTATGAGCACGCTGGCGGCAGCGTGAGGCTGGTGGAGGGCGAAAACACCAACATCAAAATCACCCACCCTATCGACATCACCATAGCGGAGCACATCATCAATAGTCATGAATAATCTCACCCACTACGATATTAAATACCTTACGGGAGTTGGGCCAAAAAGAGCCGAAATTCTTGCGAAGGAACTCGACATCAAGAGTTTCCACGACATGCTCTACAATTTTCCGTTCCGATATATCGACCGCAGCACCATTCATCACATCTGCGACCTGAGGGGTGCCGACATTCCCAGCGTGCAGCTGAAGGGGCGATTCGTCACTTTCAACACGCAAGGCGAAGGCGCGCGCCGCAGGCTTATCGGCTTGTTTAGCGACGGCACCGGCACGATGGAATGTGTGTGGTTCAACAGGGTGAAATCCATTCAGCAAACCTATCAAACCGGCGTGGAGTATATCGTGTTTGGAAAACCCACGCTGTTTAATCGCACCTACAGCATCGTTCACCCCGAAGTGGATGCTTATCAGCAAAGCCAAGCACCAAAGGGCATGGTGGGCGTTTACAACCTCACGGAAAAACTCCGCAACCACGGTTTCTCGTCGCGCCTCTTTCAGAAGTTGGAGAAAAACCTGCTTGAGAGCGATGCCGTGAAAAATATTCACGACCCTCTGCCGCAGAGCATTTTGCGCCAAAGAAGGTTGCTCCCCATCTACGAGGCGGTGCACAACCTGCATTTGCCGTCGAGCATCGACATGCTGCAAAAGGCACAGTACAGAATGAAATACGAGGAACTCTTTTTCCTCGAACTCCACATATTAAAGAATATCAAGGGACTGACGAAGAAGTTGCCCGGACACGTTTTCTCGCGTGTGGGCGAATATTTCAACACTTTCTACAGCCACCACCTGCAATTTCCGCTCACTGGCGCGCAAAAGCGTGTGATTCGGGAAATCCGTACCGACATGGGCAGCGGACGGCAAATGAACCGTCTGCTTCAGGGCGACGTGGGCAGCGGCAAGACTATCGTGGCATTTTTCACCGCCCTCATTGCCCTCGACAATGGCTACCAGGCGTGCATCATGGCACCCACCGAAATCCTTGCCACCCAGCACTTCGAGGCTATCAGCGAAATGGCGCAGAAAATTGGTGTGAAGGTGGGATTGCTCACAGGCAGCACTCGCAAACGCCAACGCGAGGAAATTCACGCCGGCTTGCTCGACGGTTCGCTCCAGTTGCTCATCGGCACCCATGCCCTGCTTGAAGACACGGTGCAATACAAGCAACTCGGTCTGGCTATCATCGACGAGCAACACCGCTTCGGTGTGGCGCAGCGCGCACGCCTGTGGCGAAAAAACACCACCCCACCCCATGTGCTGGTGATGACCGCCACGCCCATTCCACGCACGCTGTCGATGACGGTGTATGGCGACCTCGATGTGTCGGTGATCGACGAGCTGCCTCCAGGCCGTAAACCTGTGGGCACCTACCTCAGATTCGAGGACCAGCACGAAGCCACCTACCGCTTCATCGGGCAGGAACTGGCGAAGGGCCGACAGGCCTACATCGTATATCCGCTCATTGAGGAAAACGAAAAACTCGACCTTAAAGCCCTTGAGGAGGGTTTTGAGATTGTGAAGGAGAAATTCCCCAGTTACACCGTGAGCATGGTGCACGGCAAGATGCGCCCTGCCGAGAAAGACTATCAGATGCAACTTTTCGCCTCCAATCAGGCGCAAATTCTGGTTGCCACCACTGTGATTGAGGTGGGCGTGAATGTGCCTAACGCCAGCGTGATGATTATTGAGAATGCCGAACGATTCGGACTTTCGCAACTCCACCAACTCCGTGGGCGCGTGGGGCGTGGAGCCGACCAAAGTTACTGCATTCTGATGTCGAAGCACAAACTCACAAAAGAAACTCGCCACCGACTTGAGGTGATGACCAACACCAACGACGGTTTTGTGGTGGCGGAAGAGGATATGAAGCTCCGTGGTCCTGGCGACATGGAGGGCACGCAGCAGAGCGGCATCGCCTTTAATCTGAAGGTGGCAAACCTTGTGACCGACGGCCCTATCATCGAGCAAGCGCGCGAAGATGCCATCGCCGTGCTCGCCGCCGATCCCAACCTCGCTTCGCCCGAAGGCAAAATGCTCAACACCCACATGCAACTCCTGTTCAGCCACAAAGTGAACTGGGGCCTCATCAGTTGACGCGCCACATTATATAATATCGAGGAGGAAAAGGCATTAATCGTTGCGATTTCACCAAAATGCAAAATGCGATATGCCAACCAATTACGAGGATAAAAATTGCACACATCACGAAATTTGTGCCAATTTTTAGGTATTTTAAGAAACATCGTGATTTTTCAACATTTTTAGACAAAGCACGGTAAATTACTGAAAATTGGCGATTTAAATAAAATCTAACACATTTTAATACATATTTTTACATATTTTAAGCGCTTAATTTTTGTCTTTGCGAGATTATAAGGGTAATTTTGGCGTTGGAAAATCGGACAGAGATGAAAATCATGTCTGCCTTTGGAGTTTTTTATTTCCTGCGTTTTGAATTTCTTCACTTCAGGAAATGCTTATTTTGTTAATAAGTTCTGCTCCATACTTTTATTAATTTGGTGAACGCCCATTTAGTGAAAGAGGCTTACCTTTCCCGGGGTTCTCCACAAAACTGAAACAGATGAAGTTTAGCAAACTCTCAAAATTATTCCTTCTCACAATTATCACAGCCGGTCTGTCATTTAGTGCCGACGCGCAGAGTTTAAGTTCAGTATCGAGCTATCGCAAAGCACATGCCGATAAACTTGCCCGCCAATCAAAAATCAACGAGCGAATCCACCTCGAAGAAAATCAGAAATATGCCAAAGCGCTTTGGGAAGACATTGAACCAGAGCCCGACATCTACACCGAAGGCTGGGAAAGCGGTTTGGTAAACCCTTATAAGGAAGCAAATATTCCTAACAGCAAGCGCATCAATGTTCGCAACTATGTGATGCCTATCAAGCAAAACATGATCACATCGCCTTACGGCTACCGCGCACGCTTCAAACGCGTACACAAGGGCGTTGACCTCCGCGCAGCTATCGGCGACACCGTTTACGCAGCATTCAGCGGCAGAATTCGCCTCACCAAGTATGAGCGCAGCGGTTACGGCTTCTATGTGATTGTGCGCCACGAAAACAGCCTTGAAACCGTATATGGTCACCTTTCACGCTTCCTCGTGAAGCCTGACCAATATGTGAAAGCAGGTCAGCCTATCGCCCTCGCCGGCAACACCGGTCGAAGCACAGGCCCGCACCTCCACTTCGAAACCCGCTTCATGGGCTACGCCATAAATCCAGAGGCTATCTTCGACTTCCGCAACAGGTGCACACACACCGACACCTACCTCTTCACAAAGAGCACCTACCAAGAAGCCCGCAACTACAGCAACAAATAACCCCCACCCCATCGGGTAAAAAAATAACACAAGCACTGAGCCCCACCGCCCAGTGCTTTTTTTCATCCCAAAAATGTCTACGAGTCAACAGGTCAACGAGTCAACAAGTTGGGCCCGATACGTCTGATAAGTCCGATAAGTCCGATAGGTCCGAAAACAGAACACCGATTAAATCCATTAAAACCCAATTAACACCCACCCATTATAAATAGACAAAAAAGCGAATCATAACGTAGGGACATGCCTTCGGCATGTTTCAATGCAATCAGCAAATTGTTTCAACGCAATTGAAACATGCCTTCGGCGAAAGCACTGAAAAAGTCGAAAAGAGGGTTTTTAGAGCCGTTGGAAACGGCTACAAGCCTCCACAAAATCTTTACTACATTCACTATATTTTTTCAGTGCTTTCGATACTTTGCATCCGCGACAAATTGCTAATATTCAATATGGTATAACAATTATGGGGCGGACGTGAAGTATCACGTCCCTACCGGATTGTGTTTTTCGCCGAAGGCGAGCGGTTTTTATCCTTTTGGCGATGCCACCGACCTCGTAAGAGGGCAAAAACCGATACTTTAAGAAAATGGACTGTAAAAAAACAAAAAGCCCAAGCTCCTTTTTTAATTGGAACCTGGACAGCTTTTTAGATTAGAGTTGATTCAACATCTTTTCTGAAGGGTTCAGTGCCACAACCACTCCGTAGGGGTCGATGAGCAATGAAGTAAATCCTTCGTTTTGTTCCCACGCTTTCATCAACTTGGCACCAGCCTCGTTGCGTGCGTAGAATTGTGAGTTTGTGTTCAAACCGTCGAGCTTGCAAATCTCATTCCATAATGGCTGACTTTCGTCGAAATTCAGAGCCACATGCTCAAGGTTTTCATTGCTGCTGGCAGCGCGGTCGTGCATCATGTTTGCAATTCGCGAATCGGCATCAGCCGACGACCAGAAGGTCACTACCACATACTTGCCTCTTAACGATTGGAGCTGTAACGAATGTGTTTCGTTGCTCACCTCGAAGTTTGGAGCCTGCTCGCCCACTTCCACACCATAATAGTTACCACTACCGGCAGAAGCCAAGATGAATAACAGCACAACACCCACAAATCGAATAAGTGTTTTCTTCATAAATCAATATTTTCATTCCACAAAAAGGTCGGTTCTAAAACGTCGCGCTTCGGAACGGCCTTCGCCGAGTTTCGGCATCACCGCCACCGCTGTGGCCAGTGGGTAAAATGCGGCTAAAGATTGCTAACTAATGATGCCGCATATCAGTTTTACTGATGCAAAATTACAAAAAAAGATTTACATGACCAAATCTTTTCAAGAAAACATTTTTCTAAACACCTGTATATAACCACTTTATGTAATCGGTTGCATAAACCAAAACTTTAATTGATTTTGATTTTAACTTAAAATGTTAAAATCCCACCACCAATATGCCAGAGCAAAGATTTCGGCTGCGGAAACTCTGGGAGCCCACCATGGAAATTTAACATTTCGCCTCTCCAGATTTTCACCGAAAACAAAACATTAAAAATTTATTATTTGGTTGTGCGAAATTATGCGTAAATTTGTAGGATAATCAAATCAGTATCGCAATTTATGAGTAACGATAAAGACGAAATAATTCTGATCAGCATTTCCGGCCACGACAAGCCGGGTGTGACTTCCGCCCTCACCGGCATTCTTGGAAAATTCGGCTCCACAATTCTTGATATCGGTCAAAGCGACATTCACCACCGCCTTTCGCTGGGCATTCTTTTCAAGACCACCAGCAACCTCAGCGGCGAAATCATGAAGGAACTGTTTTTCAAAGCCACAGAAATGGGTGTGAGCATCAACTACACCCCTATCGCTATCGACGATTACCAGGAATGGGTGGGCTTGCAAGGCAAAAACCGCTATATCATCACCATTCTCGGCAGGGAAATCACTGCGGAGCAAATTTCAGCCATCAGTGGCATTGTGGCTCAGCAGGGGCTGAACATCGACGACATCAAGCGTCTCACGGGCCGTATTCCCATCACCAACGACGGCAAAACTCCACAACGCTCCTGTATCGAATTTTCGGTGCGTGGCAATCCTATCGACAAGGAGGCGATGCAGACCGAATTCATGCGCATCAGCAATGAGTTGGGCTTCGACGTGTCGCTCCAGGAGGACAACATGTACCGCCGCTGCCGCCGCCTCATCTGCTTCGATATGGACTCTACGCTTATCCAAACCGAGTGCATCGACGAGTTGGCAATCCGTGCCGGTGTGGGCGACAAGGTGAAAGCCATCACCGCAAGCGCAATGCGTGGCGAAATCGACTTTAAGGAGAGCTTCACCCAGCGTGTGGCGCTGCTGAAGGGGCTTGACGTGAGCGTGATGAAGGAAATTGCCGACCATTTGCCCATCACGGAGGGCGTCGACCGACTGATGCGTGTGCTGAAGCGCACTGGCTACAAAATCGCCATTCTTTCGGGCGGATTCACCTATTTCGGCAATGTGCTGAAAAACAAATATGGCATCGACTATGTGTATGCCAACGAACTTGAAATTGACGACAACGGCAAACTCACCGGCCGCTATTTGGGCGAAATCGTCGACGGTCGCCGCAAGGCTGAACTGTTGAGCCTACTTGCGCAGGTTGAGAACGTGAATATCGCGCAAACTATCGCTGTGGGCGATGGTGCCAACGACCTGCCAATGCTCAAAACGGCTGGTTTGGGCATCGCATTCCGCGCCAAGCCAAAGGTGAAGGAAACAGCCCAACAAAGCATCTCCACCATCGGCATCGACGGCGTGCTCTACTTCCTCGGTTTCAAAGACTCCTTCATGTCGGAATAACCACATCGCAAGCCAACAGGTCTACAAGTCAACGAGCCAACAAGTCAACAGGTCAACAAGTTTTGGCGTCCGATAAGTCCGATAGGTCCGATAGGTCCGATAAGTCCGATAAAAAAACACCGATTTAATCCATTAAAATCCATTTACACCAATTATATATATTGTTAGGTGTAAATCGGGTAAAATAGGATTAAATCGGTGTTTTTTCTCGTTCGTATTGGCAATGTATGAGTGCGCTATTCGGGGAGGAGTTTGGTGGCTTTTGCGCCGAGGTCTTTGATTTTATTTGCTCTGCCAATGAGGTTGCCTTTGCCTTCCGACAGTTTTTTCAATGCTTCGGCGTGGGCTTTTTGGGCACCGTCGATGGCTTTGCCCACCTGCTCCATGTCGGCGAGGAAGCCCACAAGTTTATCGTACATCTTGCCTGCCTCATCGGCGATGGCGATGGCGTTTTTCGACTGACGGTCGCGCGCCCACAGTTGGCTAATGAGTTTCACCACCGAAATCAGATGCGTGGGGCTCACCATCACCACTTGGCGCTTGTAGGCATATTCCCACAGCGACGCATCGCCACTCATGGCAAGCATATAGGCTGGCTCGTTGGGCACAAACATCATCACAAAATCGGCAGAATCCTTGATGGATTGGTATTTTTTGTTTGCCAACTCATCCACATGCTTGCGCACACTTGCCAAATGGCGGCGGAGCGCTTCGGCACGCGATGCCTCGTCGGCGGCGTTCACATATTCCACATAGGCGGTGAGCGAAGTCTTCGAATCTATTACCAGTCGCTTATTATCGGGCATAAAAAACACCACATCGGGGCGCAAACGCCCGCCGTCTTCGCCTTTCAGCACGCTGCCGTCGGCCTCGCGCGTCATCTGCGTTTCGTAGTTCACCCCCTCTTGCAGCCCCGACATGTCGAGAATCTGCTTCAGCACCATTTCGCCCCAGTCGCCTTGCACCTTGCTGTCGCCACGCAAAGCGAGGGTGAGTTCCTTCGCCTCCTGCCCTATGTTGCGGTTCATGTCGGAGAGGTCCTTGATTTGCTGCTTCAGTGCGGCGGCGTAGCTCACCTGCTCGGTCTTGTAGCCGTCGATGGTGCGCTTCAGGCTTTCCAGGTTCTCACGCAGCGGTTTCACAATCTCGCCCATACGCACATCGTTCTGCTCACGCATAGCACGACTCTGCTCCGAGAGCAACTGCTGAGCCACATCCTTAAACACCAGGCGCGAGTCGGCTTTCAGCCTGCGCTGTTCCTCGCCCAAAATTCGCACTTGCTCCTGCATTCTCGCGCCATTCTCGCGCGCACGCAAGAGCATCACCACCAGCACGCCCACGGCAGCCAGCGCCAACACTAAAATAATGATTAATCCTGTCATGACTGTTGATTTAAATTGTGTGTTTATCTTCGTCATCAAAGTTAGCATTTTTCGCCCAAGTAAAAAAATAGTAATTCATAAAATTGGTAATATCGGCAAAGTTTTTTAATTTTATACCAAATAATCAAAACTGAACGACAAACATTATGGCAAAACTTCATATCTCCACCGACTGGTGGACCGCTCCAGCGGAAGCAGAAAATGGCAACCTCATTCTGGTGACAGGCCGCAGGAACATGCAAAACGTGCGCGACACGCAAAAGTACATCTACCGCTTAGAGATGACTTGGACCTACGAACCCGACACAAAGGGTATGCCCGACCTCGAAACTTCCACTCTGATGGAGAAGGTGCAAGACGCTATTGAGGATTGCTTTATGAAAGATCCCACCGCTGTGGTGACTGGCATATACACCGGCGACGGACTGCGCAACTGGGTGTTCTACGCACGCAGTCTGCACATCTTCCAGCGCAAAATCAACGAGGTGCTCTCCACGTTCCCCGAACTGCCACTCTCGTTCCACGCCGAGGAAGACCCCGACTGGGAGGAATACGACGAAATGTGCCAAACCGAGATACAAGACGAAGAACTTTAAAACTCACTATAAATTATGAAGCACCTTTTCACTTCGGGCGACAGCCATTTGTTTCTATGGATAATCATTGCAGTGGTGGCTGGTGCTATGGCCGGGCTGATTACGGCGATCTTCTCTCGCCACGGCAAAGACGAGACCAAAGCGCCATCGACAACCGATGGCGATGCCGACGACCTCAAGGAAATTGAAACCTCCAACAGTCGCACCATCTTACTCACCGCCCTCATTTTCGCAGTGCTCACCTTCCTCATTTGCTGGGTGGCAGCAGCCCTGATGCGCCAGGGGCTGATATAACTCAGTCAGAAGTTAAGAAGTTAGAGAAGTTAAGAAGTTAGAGAAGTTAAGAAGTTAGAGAAGTTAAGAAGTTAAGACGATAGTTTCTTTGCTGGTAATGTGTCGGGGGAAATGGCAGTTTGCATCGAAACATGCCAAAGGCATGTCCCTACGTTATGATGCAATTTTGTTTTGGCAATGATATACAAGTTTTCCATGTAATCATTACAGTGATTGTAAAAAATCCCATAGGGATTTGATGTGTGTAGGCAAGTATGCAGCGAAGGTTATGCGAAATGAGCGAAGCGAAATGGAGCATAACCGAAGCGAAATGCCTGCAAATATCGCATAACAAATACGCATCCCAGCGGGTTCCGCTGGAATGCATCATACTGACAATTCTATTGCAGGCATTTGCCCGAACAAGTTCGAGCGAGCTAAAGGTTCGAAAAGATTCCATTCCGCTTCGCTCCATTACATCTTTTCTGCATACCTGCCTACACACATCAAATTCCTAACGGAATTTAATCGCATCTTTTTCGGGACAACATGTATATCAATTCCTTTTGTTTTGGTTTCCACCCCTGTGATTTTCTATTGAGCCGAATAGGGGTGGTGGCGGTGCTTCATTACGGATAAATTTCTGTAAATCACAAAAAAGTCGTACCTTTGCAGTCTGAAAAGAAAAATCAACATTTTTAATCATTTATGAACTGGTTATACGACTTAATTGCTGGTAGTACCATCGCTCATGCTCTTTTCATCTACTCTATCGTTATCGCCGTTGGCGTGATTTTAGGTAAAGTGAAAATTTTCGGCATCTCACTTGGGGCTACCTTCGTGCTTTTTGTGGGCATCATCGCAGGCCACTTCGGCCACATCATCTCGCCCGATGAAGCGTTCATCAACCACAACACCTTGAAGTTTATTCAAGAGTTTGGTTTGATTCTCTTCGTGTTCTCCATCGGTTTGCAGGTGGGTCCATCGTTCTTCTCGTCATTTAAGGAAGGCGGTATGCTGCTCAATGGGCTGGCAGTGTGTATCATTGCGCTCAACATTGTGGTGGCATTGGCCATTTACTTCGGTATCGGCGGCGTTGAGCCCAACGAAATCGTGGGTATTCTCTCCGGTGCCGTGACCAATACCCCCGGACTGGGTGCCGCTCAGCAGGCTCTTATCGAAACTCAGGGCGAATCAGCCAACGCGCTCAACGAATCAATGTCGATGGGCTATGCGGCAGCTTATCCCCTCGGTGTGGTGGGCATCATTCTCTCCATGATTTTGGTTAAGGTGATTTTCAAAATCAACATCAAAAACGCAGCAAAAGAGATTGAGGACGACAACGCCAACAGTTTGCTCAAGCCTCACGTGGTGACATACAAGGTGACCAACAAACTCGTTTTCGACCGCACTATCCAACGCTTGCACGAAATCATGGACCGCAACTTCGTGATTTCACGCATGAAGAAAACCGACGGCGAAATCGTGATTCCTGTGGCCGACACTATCATATCGGAAGGCGAACTCATGCGTGTGGTGATTTCTGAGCAAGACGAGGAAATTTTCGACGCCATGATTGGCCCGAAGGTGGATTTCGACTGGAAAGAGGAACAGACTCCTGTGGTGAGCCGCCGCATCGTAATCACCAACAGCGAATATTCAGGCCGCAAACTCGGTTCGCTTCGTTTGCCTAAGGGCTACGGCCTCAACGCCACCCGCGTGAACCGTGCCGGTCTCGACCTTCTCGCCAACCCTAACCTCTCACTGCAAGTGGGCGACCGCATCACCGTAGTGGGTCAGCTTGAAGACATCAACCGCCTTGCCTCACACCTCGGCAACTCAATGAAGCGCCTCGACCACCCAAATATGTTCACCATCTTTATCGGTATCTTTATGGGTATTGTGCTTGGTTCTATTCCATTGGCATTGCCAGGCATGTCGGTGCCTATGAAACTCGGTTTGGCTGGTGGTCCGCTCGTGGCTGCAATTCTTATCGGTCGCTACGGCCATAAGATAAAACTGGTGACCTACACCTCATCAAGCGCCAACCTCATGCTCCGTGAATTGGGCATCTGCCTCTTCCTCGCTTCGGTGGGACTGGCAGCCGGCACCAACTTCGCCGCCACCGTGTTTAACGGCACCGGTGCAAAATGGGTGTTCTACGGCTTCCTCATCACCTTCATTCCGCTCATCATCGTGGGCTTTGTGGCTCATGGCAAATTCAAGGTGAACTACTGCACCCTTATGGGTCTGATTTCGGGCAGCACCACCGACCCACCAGCACTCGCCTACGCCAACAAGACGGCAGGCAACGATGCTCCAGCGGTGGCTTACTCTACGGTTTACCCTCTCACCATGTTCTTGCGTGTGGTCACTGCCCAATTACTTGTAATGACACTTCTGTAAAAAACACATACAGCACCCATACCGTTCCGAAAGATGTAGCGTCTTTCGGAACGCTTTTTTGTAAAATACACGGAAAATAACTATATTTGCAACCCAATAGCAGAAGATAAAGCCCCAAAACAAGGTAACAGATGGCATCGAGAACTAAAGACAAATTGATAGATGTGGCTCGTCAGCTCTTCGCTCACAAGGGCGTGGAGAACACCACGATGAACGACATAGCATCGGCAAGCGATAAAGGCCGACGCACCATCTACACCTATTTCAAAAGCAAAACAGAAATTTTCAACGCCGTGGTCAACCGCGAGGCGCAAAGCATTATCGAGCGCATCGCCGACATTCCGTCGATGCCAATCTCGCCCGAGGAAAAGCTGATGAACTTCATTTTCTCGCGCTTTGAGGCGGTGAAAGAGGTGGTGGGGCGCAACGGCTCGCTAAAGGCAAGTTTTTTCCTCGACGTACGCCGAGTGGACCGTATTCGCCGAGTGAACAAGCACAAGGAGATAGTGCTGCTGAAGGAGATTCTCAACGAAGGCGTGCAGCAAGGCGCATTCCGCATCAAGCATGTGGACAAGACCGCCGAAATTCTGCTCATGGCTATGCAAGGGCTGGATTTGCACTACATCCGCGACAGTTTCGCCGATTTGGGCATCAATAAACTCAAACTCCGTGAATATCTCAAAGACTTCCTGCTCAACGGCATTCAGTGCCACAACAACGAGAAAGACGAACTATAATTTTTTCGACTGACAAAACATTATAAAGAACTACAATAACTAAAAAAGAAGAAAACAATGAAATTACTTGAAGGAAAAGTTGCCCTGATTACTGGTGCCGCTCGTGGCATTGGCAAGGCTATCGCATTGAAATTCGCTAAAGAAGGCGCCGACATCGCATTCACCGACCTTGTAATCGACGAAAACGGCAAGGCTACAGAAGCAGAAATCGCTGCCCTCGGCGTAAAGTGCAAAGGTTATGCAAGCAACGCTGCCGACTTCGCTCAAACTGAAGAAGTGGTAAACGCTATCAAGGCTGACTTCGGCAAAATCGATATTCTCGTCAACAATGCAGGTATCACCAAAGACGGCTTGATGCTCCGCATGACTGAAGCTCAATGGGACGCAGTTATCAACGTGAACCTCAAATCTGCATTCAACTTCATTCACGCTTGTGTGCCCATCATGATGCGCCAACGCGGTGGCTCTATCATCAACATGTCGTCGGTGGTGGGTGTTCACGGCAACGCTGGTCAAGCCAACTACGCCGCTTCTAAGGCTGGTTTGATTGCTCTCGCTAAGTCAATCGCTCAAGAAATGGGCCCTCGCGGTATTCGCGCCAACGCTATTGCTCCTGGCTTCATCGAAACCGCTATGACCGCAGCGCTTCCTGAAGAAGTTCGCAAAGACTGGATGACCAAGATTCCTGCACGCCGTGGCGGTCAAGTGGAAGACATTGCAAACGTGGCAACCTTCCTCGCAAGCGACATGTCAAGCTACGTGACTGGTCAAGTAATCCAAGTTGACGGTGGTATGAACATGTAATCCACACTTACACTAAGGGAAAATATCAATCCATAAATAATTTAGGCTCTCTGCGCTTATGTGACAGAGAGCCTATTTTTTATGTTGAAAATGCTATAGCATTTTCAACACATTCTCTATTATTTCAAAGGGATGCCGGATTCTACGATGGGGAGGATTTCGGCGGGGCTGTTGATGATGGTGTCGGCGCGGTATTCGGTCAACTCCTTCACGGGACGGAATCCCCACGACACGCCCACAGAATCGACACACGCACGGCGCGCTGTTTCCATATCCACGCCCGAATCGCCCACATACAGGGTGTCGGCTTTCTCCACATGTGCTTGCGCCAGAATGTTGAACACGATAGATGGGTCGGGTTTCACGTTCACGCCCTCTTTCTGCCCTTCCACAGCCACGAAGTCGATGCCTGGGAACGCGTAGGCTATCAGTCGCTGCACAGCCTCGTAATATTTGTTGCTTGCCACTGCCAATTTCACACCCTTGTCGCTCAATTCCTCAAGCATCTCCACAATGCCTTGATATGGCTTTGAATAGTCGTGGAGGTGTTCGTCGTAATAAGCCTTAAAGTCTTTCAAAAGCGCATCAACGGTCTGAGCATCTCTGCTGTTTTCGGGGAGCACCCTCTCCATCAGTTTACGCACGCCATTACCCACGAAAAATGGATAAGATGCGATGCTGTGGGTGGGGTAATCGTTTTGCTGAAGCGCATGGTTGGCGGCTTGCCCAAGGTCTTCAATAGTGTTGAGCAAAGTGCCGTCGAGGTCAAAAATCACTAATTTTTTCATAATTATCAAAATATCATTAGAACGGATAGCCCACCGAGAAGTGGAATTCACTATCACGCTTGAAATTCGGGCTAAACATAGGCCAGTGCTCCTGACCTGATGCGGGGTCGTGTGCCTTCATACCCATGTCGAGGCGCACGAGGAAGTAGGTGAAGTTCATACGCAAGCCCACGCCGTAGGCAAGTGCCAACTGCTCGTAGAACTTACCAAACTTAAACACACCGCCGGGCTGGTCGGCATAGTCGCGAATGGTCCAGATGTTGCCGGCATCGACAAACGCCGCGCCCTCAATCACCCAAAACAGTTTGGATCGAAACTCGATGCTGGCATCGAAGCGAATGTCGCCACACTGGTAGATGAAACTGTTTTGCGAGTTGCGAGTGGCAAAACTACCCGGTCCGAGGGTGCGCACACCCCAACCTCTCACGCTGTTGGCACCACCGGCGTAGAAACGCTTTTCAAAAGGCACCACCGAGGAGTTGCCATACGGAATGGCGACACCTGCGCCCACATGCATGGCAAGCGAGGTGCGGTCGGAGAAATTGTGCGTGAAAGCGTAGTCGGCTTGCATTTTCACATATTGCGAGTATCTGATGCCAAACACCTTGTAACTGTCTTCCACACCCTTGCTCTGTCCTATCAACTTAGAAATGCCGTAGAGCACGTTGCCGGCGGTTTCTGCAGAGGCGCGAATGGTGTAGAAATTCTGCTGAAGGGCTTTGCTCAGTGGCGATATTTCACGCTTGTTGGTGTGGTAGAAACTGTAGCCCAGTCGCATGATGAAGTGGTCTTCGTAGGAGTAGCGCAGCAGCGGATTGCTGATGCTGTCGAGGAAGTGCGACTTGCTCTTGGGCAACGACACATAGTTGAGGTCCACCAGGTTGAACGTGTGGTGCGTTTGGTTTTGGCGCTCGCTCCACACATATTTCCATCCTGCGCCAGCAATGATGCGTGTGTATTCGGGTCGCGCCTGATAACTGAACGAGGTGGTCAGTTCGGTGGTGGCTTTAATGCGCTGCTTGAAACTGTGCTTCAAGAACGGTGCCTTGAATTTTGGGTAAACGATACCCAACTCGCCAGAGTATTCCGAATAATTGTCGTTGATTAAGCCGCCCACATCGCCCGATATGCTCTCGTAGTGAGTGTTGAACTTTGCGCTCAGCACTTCCGAGCCTTTGAAAATGTTGCGGTGCTGATAGTTGACACCCACGCCAAAACCGAGGTCGCCCTCGCTGTTGGTGCCCTCCACGGCGAACGACACACTCTGCGACTTGTCGCGCTGGAGCAGAATATAGGTATCCACATACATTCTGCCGTCGATTTCGGCCACAGGATTGGTGATGATGTTCACAAACTTCAAGATGCTGAAGCGGCCGAGTGCCTTGTAGGTTTTGGTCACATTGCTCGCATCATACATTTCGCCTGGAGTGATATAGCAGCACTCATACAGCGGACTGCGGCGCAAATAAATGTCGTTTTCGTCGTATATGAAGTTGATGCCGTTGTATTCCATCTGCTTGCCCGAATATTTGCCGTCTTGCATGGTCACGGGATTGTAGTTGGTGACGAATGTCACAGAGCGCACATAGAATGGGCGGTGGCTTTTGTATTCGGGAATATGCGCCAGCGTGCGAGGCGGACGGGTGTTGAGCGTCAAATCCACAGCGCGCGATCCGGCTGCCGTATCGGCAAAGAATGTGATATATTCTTTATTGAAGGCGAAATAGCCATTGTTGCGCAAGGTTTCGGTGATAAACTCACGCTCTTTTTCAAGATTATTGTGGTCGAACACCGAGTTTTGGCGGATAGGATAAAGCGTGGTGTCGGCAAGAATGATTTTGCGAATCGTGTCGTTGGGCACATCATAGGTGATGTTTCGCACATAATATGGCTCATTGAGGCGAATGTTATAGGTCACGCTCACCTTTTTCTTCTTGGCGTTGGTCCTCACATCGCTTGTCACGTGATTGTTCATGTAGCCTTTGTTGGTGAGTGCCATCGACAGTTGGCTCACACTGGCATCGGTGAGGGCGGAATCGTAGATTACAGGAGGCGTGCCCACGCGCTGCACCCACCTGTTGAACCACTTGGTGGAGTCCTTGCCCGAAAGGTTGTAGAACGCCAACTGCAATTTCAATCCGCCGAGCACCTTATGGTTTTCGGTCTGGCGCAGATAGTTCGCCAAGTCGTAGGTGCTCACCTCGCTGGTTTCGTTCTGCTCGTCGAGGATTCGCAAACTCACATCGTCGAGCAGATATTTGCCGTCGGGCACATGCTTGGTGGAACTGCACGAGGGCAAGAGTGCAACCATCGCCGCTGCGATTGCACACAAAGTGGTGATATGTTTGAAAAAGTGGGTACGCAAAACCGTGAATCTATAAAAAATCAATGCAAAATTAGTGCCTTTCACCCGATTCACAAAGTATTTAAGCACGAAAAGGGCACCCAAATGGCACAATTATGGCGAAAATGTGTGGCAATTTGGAATTTGATTTATAACTTTGCCAATTCAAACGGCATTTGCCACCCATTTTTGAAGCCATTTTTGATATTTTCTCATTTAGCGTTTGGCTTCATGCGCCTTGCAAATGCCACAAATTACTATCTTCTTAAATATGCTTGACATTTGCTGCATAGGGCACATCACCCTCGATAAAATCGTGACACCCACTCAGGAAGTATATATGCCTGGTGGCACCTCTTATTATTTCTCATACGGTATCAACTCGCTTTTCCAATCCGAAGCGGCGAGCGGTTGCGACACTCACCTCACCTACAAACTCGTCACCTCGCTTGCCGAGAGCGAAATGAACGCCGTGAGCGCCATGCGTGGCGTGGGCATTGATGTTGACGTGATTCCGAGCCGCCACACCGTGTATTTCGAAAACATCTACGGAAAGAACCAAAACGAGCGCAAACAGTGCGTGAGGGCGAAAGCCGATCCGTTCACCGTGGAGAAGTTGAGCGATGTGGAAGCGCGCTACATTGTGCTTGGCACGCTGCTCCCCGACGACATTTCGCTCGACGTGATCAAATACCTCCACACCAAAGGCACTCTTGTGGTTGATGCACAAGGCTTTTTGCGTGATGTGAGGGGCGTTGATGTCTATCCTGTGGATTGGAAAGAGAAAATCGAGGCATGCAAATACATTGATGTGCTGAAGGTGAACGAATACGAGGCTGAAGTGCTGACAGGCGAATGCGACTTGCACAAGGCCGCACAGAAAATCGCCGATTGGGGTGTGAAGGAGGTGCTGCTCTCGCTGGGCAGTTTCGGCAGCATCATTCTTGCCGATGGCGTGTTCTACGACATTCCCGCCTACCAACCTCTGCTGCTGGTTGATGCCACAGGCTGTGGCGACACCTATGTGATGGGCTACATCTATCGCCGCGCACAAGGGGCGAATGTGGAAGAGGCTGGCAGATTTGCCGCCGCTGTGAGCACCATCAAACTTGAGCACTCCGGTCCATTCTCGTCGAGTTACCTTCGTGCAATGGATCTTCTCCACCGCAATTCATAACACATCACCGCATTAATTTTCGCAATCTATGAAACTTACATCAAAACAATATCTCCTGCCCTACATTCTCATCACCTCGCTGTTTTTCCTCTGGGGATTTGCGAGAGCCATTCTCGATGTGCTCAACCAGCACTTCCGTGAGGCGATGAGCATCAGCATCACACAATCGGCAATGATTCAGGTGACCACCTATCTTGCCTACTTCCTCACCGCCATTCCTGCCGGACTGTTTATTTCGCGCTACGGCTACCGCTATGGCGTGGTGTGCGGACTGCTACTCTATGCCACTGGCGCATTGCTGTTTATCCCTGGGGCTGCCATTGGCACACTTCCCGCATTTTTAGCGTGCCTCTTTATCATCGGCATCGGTCTTACTTTCCTCGAAACCTCAGCCAACCCATACGCTACCGAACTCGGTCCGCAAGATACAGCCACCTCACGCCTCAACCTCTCGCAGTCGTTCAACGGCATGGGCTGTGCGCTGGCTCCTTTTGTGCTGGGCGAATACCTGTTTTCGGGCGGCGACATTTCTACGCCCTATATGCTGATGGGCTTTGTGGTGATTGCCGTGGCCATCATTTTCGCCCGTGTGAAACTCCCTGAAATCACCCAAGAGGAAAGCACCACCCACACCCCAACGAGTGGAAAACTTGGCAAGGCCGTGCTTTTCGGATTTCTGGCACTGCTCGCCTACGAGGTAGCAGAAATCAGCATCAACAGTTATTTCGTGATATTCCTCACCAGCGAAGGCGTAGCCACCAATGTGGAAGCCTCTCGCCTGCTCTCGCTTGCGCTGTTCATATTTATGGGTGGCAGATTTTTGGGCGCATGGGTAATGAAGTTTGTGCACCCCACAAAGGTGCTGTTCGGCTGCGCTGTGGGTAGTGTGGCATGTATGTGCGGCGTGCTTTTCGGTGGCGAAATCTCGCTTTATGCGCTTGTGCTTAACTTCGCTTGCGAAGCCATCATGTTCCCCACCATCTTCTCCCTCTCACTTACGGGGCTCGACGCTCAGCAGAAAAAGCGTGCTTCATCCTACATGATGATGACACCTGTGGGCGGCTGTGCATTCCTGCTGATGGGTATCATTGCCGACAACACCTCGCTGGTGCTTCCCTTCTTCGTCCCCTTGGCAGGCTTCCTCATCGTGCTCGCCTTCGCCACCTACAAAATGAGAAAAAGAAATTAGAAGATAGAAATTAGAAGTTAGAGGTTAGAGGTTAGAAATTAGAAATTAGAAGTTAGAAGTTAGAAATTAGAAATTAGAAGTTAGAAATTAGAAATTAGAAGTTAGAAATTAGAAATTAGAAGTTAGAAATTAGAAATTAGAGGTTAGAAGTTGGAAATTAGAGCGAAGCTCTCTGATTACTCCGAGTGCTCCGAGTGCTCCCAAACCTCTAACCCCTAACCAAAATAGCCATCACTCCCCTTGGTCGTGGTTGGCTTTCATTCTGGTGGTGAGAATTTTGCGCACCTCGAATGGCGACTGAATGTAATCCACCTTGTGGTTGGTGCCACCGCTGCCCACCAGTTCTATTGAGCCTGTGGAGAAAAGGCGTTGCCAAAGGCTTTGGTAAAGGTTCACGGTCTCAATCTTGAAAAGTGGAATTTCCGTCATCTTGATGCTCAAAATGCCGTCTTTCTGAATGAAGCGGTGGTTAGTGACTGCAAAAGATGTCTTGCTGCGGATAAAATAGCCCCACAGCACAAAACATACGCCCACCACGAAACCGATAGTGCCACACACGGTAAACGGCGTTTTGTCGCCCGTTAGCCCCATAATCAGCATTACCAAACCGAGGACAGCCAAAACCGCTCCACCAAAGGTGTATTGCCAGTTAAATGTCCAATGAAGTCGTCCTTTGAAGATGATTGTTTCTCCGTCTTCGAGAGTCTTTTCTATAAACTTTGACATCGCTAAAATTTTTTTTTACAAACTTACACGATTAATTTCTCTTAACCAAATTCACAATTTGGGATTTTGACTAATCAGCAGAATAAAAGTTTAAACCCAAATCGGTCATTAGGCCGTATGAGGATTTTTTAGATTACTTCTTGCGGTCTTTCGGCTTTTATAAGATGCCTTTTGCTTGTTTTTAATTCGTAATAGCTCGCTATCACTCATTAAAGACAAGCAAAACACATTCTTCTAAAACTCCGAAATACCACAAGCCCTAATGACCGATTTGGGTTAAAAACTGCGCATTTTGCTTATTTAGTTTGGTAAAAACAAAAAAATGCACTAATTTTATTGCAAAATAATTAAAAACATAACCACATGAACACATCATTTGTATTTTTAGCCAATGGCTTCGAAGAAGTGGAAGCCTTAACCACAATCGACATCATGCGCAGAGCAGGCATGGAAGTGGTGACAGTAAGTATCAACGACACACTTGAGGCAGAAGGAGCCCATGGCGTGACCGTGAAAGCCGACGCGCTGATTAGTGAAGTGAATCTGAACAATGCTGAGTGGCTGATTTGCCCCGGCGGAATGCCTGGCGCAAGCAACCTTGCCGCGTGCAAACCTCTCACCAACGCTCTTATCGCGCAAAATTCTAAAGGCGGAAAAATTGCAGCCATCTGCGCTTCGCCATCAGTGATTTTCGGTCCCCTCGGACTGCTTGAAGGCAAACATGCAGTTTGCTACCCAGGCATGGAGCGTGGCATGACAGGAGCCATCGTGGGCTACACACCAGTGGCAATCGACGGCAACATCGTCACAGGCAACGGTCCCGCGGCAGCCAGCGCATTCGGTTTCGCCATCGTGCAAGAAAGCAAGGGCAAAGAAGTAGCCCGCCAAGTGGCAGAAGGAATGCTCTTCTACGACAAACTAAAAGAAGAATTCTACTTCTAATCCCCCAAGGAATCAAAGCAAATTCATAATTTCGCTATAAAACCCAAAATACCCAATTAACAGCCGTTCCCCAAAACGGCTGTTATTTTAGGAAATGATATACAAGTTGTCCCTGTGATAATTTAGTAATGATTGAAAAAATCCCTACGGGATTTGATGTGCGTAGGCAGGTATGCAGCGAAGGTTATGCGAAATGAGCGAAGCGAAATGGAGCATAGCCGAAGCGAAATGCCTGCAAATGTCGCAT
>SFGS01000117.1 GCA_004557565.1 Bacteroidales bacterium
ACTTTGATACGGATGAGCTTGTGAAGAAAGCCATCGCATCGCTCAACCAGAATCTTCATGTGCCGAAGATATTCTTCAAGGTTGAAACCGGCGCAATGGACGAGATCAAGTCGAAGGATTCTCTCCTTGACGGAAGTGCATTTTCGAAATCAAAGTCATCTACTTATGACAGCAGCAAGCAAATCCGCGTGGGCAGCAGCGTGAAGTATGATTTAATCGGCAAGCTGGTCGGAGAGACCGGTTTGACACGAAAAGCAGTTGTTGCCATTCTAACAGGCATTGAGAAATCCGTTTTTGAGCAGTTCAAGTTCAATCCGGAAGAGTTCATTATCAAAGCAGCCGCCCTAATCAATGATGAAAAGGCAACTGCAATTATCCAGCACATCACCTACAATGTGCTGGATGAACATTACGATACGGACATCTTTACCGAACCGACCATCAAGGGTAAGCTTGGAACGAACGCGATGAAAGCGCAGCGGCATCTATACGATCATATCGTGTATGATTCCACAAACGAGCGTGATTTTGCTGCCGATTTGGACACCAACACAGATGTTGCGGTTTATGTGAAGCTGCCGGACAGCTTCTATATCGCAACGCCAGTAGGACACTATAATCCGGACTGGGCGATAGCTTTCTATGAAGGTACCGTCAAACACATCTATTTTGTTGCCGAAACAAAAGGCTCTATGTCCTCTATGCAGCTCCGGCTCATTGAGGAATCGAAAATTCACTGCGCAAGAGAGCATTTTAAGGCGATCAGCAACGGAAATGTGGTTTATGATGTGGTGGACAGTTACCAAGCCTTGCTGGAAAAGGTAATGAGATAAAGCGAGAAATTTGCTTTTCTTCGTCGCACGGGAAGCACCGAAAGGGCGTGATCGATAAATGGATTGGGACTCCTATTATGAGAAGTTCTACGAATGGGCAACCAGCACACAGATCAAGAAGATGTCCTCATTGACTTCATTTGGAGCATCCGCCGAGGTTGCTGAGGTTGCGCAGGAGTATATGGATGAGAAAGCAGCGTCGCGGCTTATTAAGAAAGCGGTTGCCAATGGTGTCCAGTTCACACCGGATGAAATCTATGACCTTTCCGGCTGCTGTGATACATCAGCTATGAATGAGTTGTTGAAATCCGCAAAATGCGCCTTTACGCAGGAACAGTTGGAAGACCTTTGGGGTTCAGCAGACGATGACGTTCTTGAGCTTGTAGCAAAGCGAAACCATGTGACTATGTTTGCAGATGACGTGGTTGAAGAGGCTTCCATAGAAGATAAGGCAGATTATGACGAGCCGGAGCAGAATGAGCCAAAGCTCGGGTCCTTCTCAAAACTCGGCTTGGCATTTGTAGTTGGAAGTCTTTTGGGCAAGAAAAGCCAGTCTCACCACGGGCGCTGTACTGGTGACTGTGCAAACTGCCCGCCGCACTATGGGTATCGCTACGGGAGATGGTATTATGGACATGACCATACACACGGCTGCGAGTTTGGCGGAAACAAAGGTGGAGGAGGACTGTAATTTGCCAAACCTAAAAGACTGCTGAGAAGCGAATGCTCGCCTCCATTCCTATTTTAACTGGCTCAAAGCTAAGACATGAAAAAACGCCCCCGGCGCTGTGCCAGATGCACAATGCCGGGGGCATTCCCGTTTCCAGCGATTTAATTTTCTCCCGACAAGGGACTGTTCATAAGGTGGCACTTTTCATTTTGCGAAGCCGTGAAAACTCAGTGTATTCCGTGGAAAAGCTCACCGGACAGCACACACCGTACACGTTTCCAATAATCACTGAGCAGTGCAATGGGTATTCGCTATCGGGAAATACTTCACGGTTTTCACAACGCTTGATTCAGAAGGAATTTTTTTGCCTTATTCCCGCGTGACATCAAGGGAAGCCGGATTGATAACGATGATAGATTTGCCCTTTTTGTGGGCATATCTCACGGTATTCCCGGTACCGCTGGGGCATCCATTCCATATTGCAAGAATATAATCGGCGTGATCTACCATGTACCGATTTCTCTTGTCCATGCAGTCCGGCGTGTACTCCCGTTGCAGCATGGTCTCCTTGTCACACTTTGCAGCGATATTATAATACCGTTCCCGTGAAGCCACAGACCATTTGATCGCTTGTGTCTCACAGGGGATTGCGCTTTCCAGAGTAATGTGAGGGTATTTCGATTTCAAATCGAGTACAATTTCCGCAGCATACATATCAACGCCGAGAGCCATGCCGGTAATAAAATGCGTGACGCCCTCGTTCTCGATGAGTGCTACAATCTGATCCCGCATAACAGACTTCAAAGAAGTACAACGCTTATCGGATTCATCAAAGCCGAACGGAAGACTCTGCGGTCTATGACCGGTAAACGCACAAGTCTTACCTTGAGCGGATTGCCTTTCAGCTTTTTGAGCAGACTTTCTAAACTCAATAATGCGCGACATGACACCCCTTCTTTCACTCTTTTGGTAGTTAACTCCATTCTATCACCCTCATCACGGGCAGTCAACGCATTGTCGTTAGTAAAATCAACGACGGCGTACCGTGGATAATGACACCGCCGTTAGGTACACTAAATGCAAAGGTGGTGAGGCTATGCGA
>SFGS01000046.1 GCA_004557565.1 Bacteroidales bacterium
ACACCTATCCTATTGCTCTTCAAAATGTTAAATAAATATTAAATTACCAAAATCCCTTGGTTTACAACATAGAAGAACCGTCCCTTTGGTTTGTGATTTATGTGGTTTGCTTGAAATCAGACATAGCACAGCACTAACGACAGGTGCGAAGCACTGGCATCGCTAAAAGGCTGTTTTTTTATGTTTTTGTTTCAGTCCCCCAGTATCCCCCAGTTCAATTCTCTGAGGTGGGGAAATTTACAAGTGCAAATGTTGGGCGAGACGGAGCAATCGGCGATTTAGCGCACTCTCGGCGGTTGTTAATAACTTTTTCTGTAATTTACAAAATTTAAGTGGTTTAAATTTGTAAATTTATTGGAAATTATAAGTAACTTTACACCCTGATTACACCTTATATAAGAAAATTTATTTTTCCGACGATGGCTGAACAAGTGACATACCATATTCCGGCACTGCTCAACGAGTGCATGACAGGACTTGACATCAAGCCCGACGGCACTTATGTGGACGTGACTTTTGGCGGTGGCGGCCATAGCCGTGAGATAGTGAAGCATCTGGGTGAGAGCGGAAGGCTCTACAGTATGGACCAGGACATGGACGCATACGCCAACCGCATCGACGATAGCCGATTTACATTTGTACACGGAAATTTCGCCTTTCTGAAAAACTTCATGCGCTACTACGGCGTGGACGGTGTGGACGGTGTGCTTGCCGACCTGGGCGTGAGTTTCCACCACTTCGACGACAGCGAGCGCGGTTTCTCGTTCCGCTTCAACGGCCACCTCGACATGCGCATGAACCGCAACGCGAAGCACGATGCAGCGTGGGTTATCGCCAACTACAGCGAGGAGGAGATTGCCAACATGCTCTACCTCTACGGCGAACTGAAGCAGAGCCGACGCATGGCAGCCGCCATTGTGAAGGCACGCAGCGCGTCGCCCATCGTCACCACCGACCAGCTGTTGAATGTGGTGAAGCCGTTTATCAAGCCCTCGCAAGAGAAGAAGGAACTGGCACAGGTGTTTCAGGCACTCCGCATCGAGGTGAACGACGAAATCAGCGTGCTCAAGCGTATGTTGCAGCAAGCCCTTGAGGTGCTGAAGCCCGGCGGACGACTGGTGATTATCACCTACCACTCGCTCGAAGACCGCCTGGTGAAAAACTTCATGAAGAGCGGCAACATTGAAGGGAAAATTGAAAAAGACTTCTTCGGCAGAGTGAACTGCCCACTGAAGTTGGTGAACAACAAGGTAATCACGCCAAGCGATGAGGAAGTGGAACGCAACCCTCGCTCAAGAAGCGCAAAACTGCGCATCGCCTACAAGATAGAAAACGAATAACGCAAAATAGCAACAAGATAGCAATTCATCTAACAGCACTCCGGCAAACATGGCTAAAGGAAAGAACAAAAATAGCGGCACCAACAACGGGCTTTTCAAAAGATGGGCCCAGGGGCGCAGTTTCCTCACGCTCGACTTTTTCCGCCGCAACGGTTTCTACATCATCGGCATCACTGTGCTGATTATGATGAATATCAGCAAGAAGTATGAATATCAAGACTGCCTGCAAGAGGTAATCAACCTGAACGCCGAGCTAAACGACGTGCGCACCGACTGCGTGAACGCCAGCGCGAAGTTCAACTCCAAAATCCGCGAAAGCGAGATGAAGCAACTTATCGACACTTGTCACATCGATTTGTTAACCCCCGATCAACCACCATATAAGCTTTCAGAAAAATGAAAAAAACACAAAACAAAGCCCTCCAGACCAACAAGAAGCGTATTCTTGGCCGTTACATGTTTGTGATGCTCGCACTCCTGGCGTTTTCAGGCACAATCGTCGCCCGACTGTTTAAGACCACGGTGACCCAAGCATCGGAGTGGAACGCCAAGGCCGACAGCGCATGGCAAGACACCACCATCATCAATGCCGAGCGAGGAAAAATCCTTGCCGACGACGGCAGTGTGCTCGCCGCCAACATGTATTTCTACACCGTGCGTGTGGACTGGGGCTTCAGCGGCATCAAGGACTCGGAATTCAGAAAAGGACTCCCTGCCCTCTGCGACAGCCTTGCCGCTTTCGACAACTCAAAAACCGCTGAGCAATGGAAAGAGGAACTGCTGAAAGCGAAAAAGCAGAAAAGCCACTGCTACAAACTCATCGACCACATGGTCACCCACAGCGAATTTGAGCGTATCTCCAATTTCCCATTCCTGAAGGAAAGCAACAAAATCCTCTACGGTGAGCGACTGATGCGCCGCAAGAAGCCTTTCGGCTCGATGGCGGCACGCAGTATCGGCAACGTGAGCGACCCGATTTTATATTTCCAAACCTATATCAACTGGCAAGACAAGGCATTCAACCAACGCGAGTTTGAACGCGAGCTCCCTGCCCTTTGCGACAGTTTGGCGCTGATGTTCAAGCGCACTCCTGCCGAGGAGTGGAAAAAGATTTTCACCGAAGGACGCAAGGAGAACAGCACCAACTTCCAGTTTCTGAAGAAGCCCATCAGAAAAGATGTGCTCGACAAGCTCGCCACGCTCCCATTCCTGAAAAAGAGCGGCAGTATGTTCTACTCCGTGCTGGAGAAAAACGTGGTCAGTGGCCGTCACGGCATTTCGGGATTGGAAATGTTTCTCGATAGCCTGCTCTTTGGCGTGCCGGTGAAGGCACCGAAGGTGGCACTCAACGCCAACACCGCCAACTATGGTGGCAACCCCATTCCGGGCTACGACGTGACCACCACCATCAATGTGCAACTCCAAGACATCGTGGAAAACGAGTTGATGTCGATGCTGAAGGAAAGCGAGGCAAGGTGGGGCTGCGCCATTCTGATGGAAGTGAGCACCGGCGAAATCAAGGCGATTTCCAACCTCGACCGCAATAAGGACGGCGAATACACCGAAGGCGAAAACCATGCTGTGCTCGGCTACGAGCCAGGCTCTGTGCTGAAGCCCATCAACATGATGGTGGCGCTGGAAGATGGCGTGGTGAGCAACCTCGACGAAGTGATTGTGACAGGCAGCAACTACACCCTCGAACCCGGCATCGTGGTGAGAGACGAGCATGGGGCCGCATCGTTCAATATCCGCGACATCATCGCAAAATCGTCGAATGTGGGTATGACTCGCATCATGTGGCGAAAATACGGCAACAATCCCGACGGCTTGCGCCAACGTCTCGAAGGCATGGGATTTTTCGAGCCGTTCCACACCGGTATCGCTGGCGAACGCCAACCCACCTACCGCATTCTGAAGAACAACAAGGAAGGCAAACGCACGCTCCGTGGCCAATCGTTCGGCTACGACGTGTATATTCCACCCATCTACACCCTTGCTATGTATAATTCATGGGCAAACGACGGCAAATTCGTGCGCCCACGCCTCATCAAGAAACTTTCGAGAGAGGGTGAGCAGGATTCCATCGTGCCAGTGAGCTATGTGCGCAACCAAGTTTGCTCGCCCGAAAATGCGGCAAAAATGCGCGAACTGCTCCACGGCGTGGTATGGCGACAGGGCACCGCACGCACGCTCCGCGACAGTTTGGTGCACATTGCCGGCAAGACAGGCACCGCCTACGTGTCGAGCGGCAAAAGCGGATACAGCAACGTGCGCCGTTTCGCATTCTGCGGATTCTTCCCTTACGAAAAGCCCATGTATAGCTGCATGGTGCTCATCTACGGCGGCTACAAGAGCGCAGCAAGCGGCAGTGGCACCGTGGTGAAAAACATAGCCCTGAAACTCTACGCAAAGGGTCTGCTCGGCAACGCCGCCGACTACCGCAACAGCGGTTCGGCTGCCCACGAGTCAACGATGATTACCGCTGCCAGCGACCAGCCATCGCGCATCTCCTACATCAAGCAAGCCGTGGGCTGCTCGAAACTGATTCACGGCGCCACCCCGAAGAAGCAAAACAAGGGTGTGCCAAATGTGGTGGGGCTCAACCTCCGCGACGCACTGATGCGGCTGGAGAAAATCGGGTTACGCGTGGAATGTGAGGGCGTGGGTATCGTCACCAGTCAAAGCGTGGCACCAGGCACCGCCTATCACCGTGGCACGAGCATCAGACTGCACCTGTCGAACAACCCCAGAATGGTGAAAGCAAACAACTCATAATATATAGTGTGTGAACACATCTAACATTATTAAAGAGCTAAAAAGATGAAAAAGTTAAATCAATTACTCGCCGACATCACAGCCATTAAAGTGGTGGGCAACGCCGAAGTGGAAATCACCTCGGTGACCAACGACTCGCGAGAGGCGAAGCCCGGCGCGCTGTTCATTGCCGTGAAAGGTGTGGCGGTAGATGCACATAAGTTTATTCCACAAGTGGTGGCAGCAGGTGCCGCCGCGGTGGTGTGCGAAGATTTACCCGAAAATTTGAACGATACGGTAACGTATATTCAGGTGGCTGACAGCACCATCGCCCTGGCGCACCTCGCCAGCGCATGGTACGACCACCCAAGCACCAAGTTGCGACTGGTGGGTGTGACCGGCACCAACGGCAAAACCACCACCGCCACCCTGCTCTACGAGCTCACACAGTCGCTCGGCCACAAGGCAGGACTGCTCTCCACCGTGAAAAATATGGTGGACCGCACCAAATATCCAGCCAAGCAAACCACCCCCGACCACATGTCGCTCAACCGTCTGCTCCACGAAATGGTGGAAGCCGGCTGCGAATATGCGTTTATGGAGGTGAGTTCGCACGCCTGCGCGCAGCACCGCATCGACGGTCTGCAATTCGCCGGCGGCATCTTCACCAACCTCACCCGCGACCACCTCGACTACCACAAGACAGTGGAGGCTTACATCAAGGCGAAGAAAATGTTTTTCGACGGCTTGGGAGCCGATGCTTTCGCGCTTGTCAACGCCGACGACAAGGTGGGCAGCGTGATGGTGCAAAACTGCAAGGCAAAGCACTACACCTATTCGCTCCGCACGCTTGCCGACTTCAAGGCGCAAGTGATTGAGGAACGCCTCGACGGCACCACCATCACCCTCGACGGTCAGGAACTGGAAGTGCTGTTCACCGGCAGATTCAATGTGTATAACCTCGCCAGCGTGTATGGCGCAGCCCTGCTGCTCGGTTTCGACAAGAGCGAGGTGCTGGTAAAAATCAGTATGCTCAAACCCGTATCGGGCCGCTTCCAGACCATGCGCTCACCCCGTGGCTACATCGCCGTGGTGGACTACGCCCACACACCCGACGCCCTTGTGAATGTGCTCACCGCCATCAACGATGTGGTGTGCGGCAAGGGACAGGTAATCACCGTGTGTGGCTGTGGTGGCGACCGCGACCACGGCAAGCGCCCTATGATGGCTGCCGAAGCCGCCAACCGTAGCGACCAAGTGATACTCACCAGCGACAACCCACGCAGCGAAGACCCTGAAGAGATTCTCCGTCAAATGGAGGCTGGACTCGACGACAGCAACCGCTCACGCGTGCTGAAAATCACCGACCGCCGCGAAGCCATAAAAGTGGCTTGCCGCCTCGCCAAGAAGGGCGACGTGGTGCTTGTGGCTGGCAAGGGACACGAGACTTATCAAGAAATTAAAGGCGTGAAGCACCACTTCGACGACAGAGAGGTGCTTGCCGACATATTTAACGACGAAAAATAATTGTAAAACGGTATGCTTTATCACTTATTCCACGCATTAGAAGAATACGACCTGCCAGGCGGACGACTGTTTGAATACATCACCTTCCGCTCAGGTTTAGCCTTGGTGCTGTCGCTCTTTATCGCCATCGTGTTCGGCAAAAAAATCATCGAACGCCTCCAACTCATGCAGGTGGGCGAGATTGTGCGCAATCTCGGCTTGCAAGGTCAGATGGAGAAGAAGGGCACCCCCACCATGGGCGGTATCATCATCATCATTTCCATTCTCATTCCCTGCTTGCTGCTCGGTAAGCTCGACAATGTGTATATGGTGCTGATGATTGTGGCCACCATCTGGTGTGGCGCGCTCGGATTTGCCGACGACTACTTGAAAATCAAGAAACATAACAAAGAGGGCATGAAGGGCAAATTCAAGATTGTAGGTCAAGTGGGCCTCGGCTTGATTGTGGGCCTCACCATGTACCTCTCCCCTTCCATCGTGATGAACGAAAACGTGACGGTGGAAAACAAGCAAACCAGCGAAATGGTGGTGAAACACAAAACCGAAACGGTGAAATCTACCAAGACCACCATTCCATTTGTGAAGAACCACAACTTCGACTATGCGATGCTCACCAAGTGGATGGGCGACCACGCACAGACTGGCGGCTGGATTGTGTTTATCCTCGTCACCATCTTCGTGGTGGCGGCAGTGAGCAACGGCGCCAACCTCACCGACGGACTCGACGGACTTGCCACGGGCACCTCGGCGATTATAGGCGTGGCACTCGCCATCATGTGCTATTTGGGAGGCAACGTGATTTACTCATCGTATCTCAACATCATGTACATACCCGACAGCGGCGAGCTGGTGGTATATGCCGCCGCATTTATCGGTGCCACCATCGGTTTCCTGTGGTACAACTCATTCCCTGCGCAAGTGTTCATGGGCGACACCGGCAGCCTTTGCCTTGGCGGCATCATCGCCGTGTTTGCCATCCTCATCCGCAAGGAACTCCTGATTCCTATCCTGTGCCTCACCTTCTTCGTGGAAGACATTTCGGTGATGATACAGGTGGCATATTACAAATACACCCGCAAGAAGACTGGCGAAGGCAAGCGCGTGTTTAAGATGACACCGCTCCACCACCACTTCCAAGTGCCAGCCGGCAAGGTGGACGCACTGTGGCAAAAGCCTGTCAACGCCATTCCTGAATCAAAAATCGTGATGCGATTCCTCATCGTGGCTATCTTCTTGGCAGTGATTACTTTCGTGACATTAAAGGTTCGTTAAACTTCCTCAATATTCAGAAATCATGACATCAAATCGACGTATCGTAGTATTAGGTGGTGGCGAAAGCGGCGCAGGTGCCGCAGTACTCGCCAAAGTGAAAGGTATGGACGTGTGGTTGAGCGACATGGGCTCCATCGCACCGAAATACAAGGAACTCCTCGACAAATACGAGATAGCATGGGAAGAGGGCAAGCACACCGAAGAGAAAGTGCTCGCCGCCGACGAAATCATCAAGAGCCCTGGCATTCCTGCCACCGCCCCAATGGTGAAGAAGGCTACCGCAAAGAATATTCCTATTATCAGCGAAATTGAGTTTGCAGGTCGCTACACCGATGCCAAGATGGTGTGCATCACCGGCAGCAACGGCAAGACCACTACCACCATGCTCACCTATCACATTCTGCGGAAAGCAGGGTTGAATGTGGGACTGGCTGGCAACGTGGGCAACAGCCTTGCGCTGCAAGTGGCTACCGAGCACCACGATGTGTATGTGATTGAACTGAGCAGTTTCCAGCTCGACAATATGTACCAATTCAAGGCGAATGTGGCTGTGCTGCTCAATATCACCCCCGACCACCTCGACCGCTACGACTTCAAGATGGAGAACTATGTGGCAGCGAAGTTCCGCATCATGCAGAACCAGGACGCAAACGACGCGTTCATCTACTGGCAGGGCGACCCTATCATCGATGCGCAACTCAAGCACATGCACACCGAAGCCAAGATGCTCGCTTTCGACGCCACTGACAATGCCAGCCTTGCGGCATACGTCGACACCAACGATGTGGTGAAATTCAACATCGACGGCAGAGAATGGAGCATTCCGCGCGCCGAACTGTCGCTGAAGGGATTGCACAATGTGTATAACTCAATGGCAGCAGGTCTGTCGGCATCTTGCCTCGACATCAAGGACGACGTGATTCGCCGTGCGCTTGCCGACTTTGAGGCTGTGGAACACCGCCTCGAATTTGTGCGCACCGTGAATGGCATAACCTATATCAACGACTCGAAAGCCACCAACGTGAACGCTTGCTACTATGCCCTCGAAAGCATGACCACCCCTGTGGTGCTGATTCTCGGCGGCAAGGACAAGGGCAACGACTACGAAGAGCTGATGGAGTTTGTGAGCACTAAGGTGCGCGCTATCGTGTGCCTCGGAGCCGACAACACCAAACTTCTCAATTTCTTCAAGGGCAAAGTGCCTGTGCTCACCGAAACGCACAACATGAAGGATTGCCTTGCCAAGTGCACCGAACTGGCACACGAGGGCGACACCGTGCTGCTTTCGCCATGCTGCGCCAGTTTCGACCTCTTCCACAATATGGAGGACCGTGGCGAGCAATTCAAGGAAGGCGTAAGAGCGATTGAAGAAAAGTAAGAGATTAGAGATTAGAGATTAGAGATTAGAAATTAGAAATTAGAAGTTAGAAATTAGAGGTTGGAGCGAAGCCCTCTGAGCGCTCCGAGTGCTCTGAGTGCTCCAATCCCCAAAATATTCAATTAACCACTAAAACTAAAAAAAACACATGGCAAATAAAATGGACAAAATTAACGACAAGGCAAACCGCTATGAAGAAATGACGCGTAAGTATGGTGACCCATGGATTTGGGGCATCTACTTTATGCTTGTGCTCATTTCTATTGTGGAAACTTACAGCGCATCGAGCCGCGAAGTGGCCACAATGGGTGTGTATATGCCTATCGTGAAGCACTGTTTCTTCCTGCTCCTGGGCGGCATCGTGCTTTTCTTCGTTCACAAAATTCCGTACAACAACAAGGCGTTCCTTTTCGGTATCACCGTGGGGCTGTTCGTCATCACGCTCGCATCGCTGGTGTATGTGCAGTTCTTTGGCGAAATTCTGAATGGTGCGCGCCGTTCGTTCAGGCTTTTCGGCATATCCATTCAGCCGTCGGAGTTTGCCAAACTTGCGGTGGTCACCTCCCTCTCGCTCATCTTGTCGCGCACCCAGAAGCAAAATGGCGTGAGCAACATCGGCATGTGGGGCTGCGTGGCTGTGGTAGGCGTTTTCAGCCTCTTCACTTTCAAGAGCGGTTTGACCAACTTCCTTCTGCTGGCAGGCATCAGCCTGATTATGATGGTAGTTGGCGGTATCTCTTTTAAGAAAATCGGCATTTTGCTTCTGGCTTTCAGTATTTTGGGTGGTGGATTCAAATACATCAACCATATCAACGAGCAAAAGGAGGAAAACATCCAACTTGCCGCCAAGCAAAACGGCGAGCGAGTGATCAACGAGGGCGAAGCCACCGAAGATGCGTATCTCTCCGCCGAACAGCCTGCGAAAAGCAAAGAGATTGACCGCTCCAACTTACGTTGGAAGCGACTGCGTGACTGGTGGAACAACGATTCGCTGGTGTATCGCCGCATCGACGATAAAAACGCGCAGGAAATGTTCTCACGCATGGCGCAAGCCCATGGCGGCGTTACGGGCGTGTTCTTCGGCAATTCGCGCGAGAGCAGCCGTCTGCCATTGGCGTTCAGCGACTATATCTTCTCCATCATAGTGGAGGACACCGGACTTATCGGCGGCACTTGTGTGGTGCTGCTCTACCTGTTCCTGCTCGCACGCGCGGCAATGATTGCACGCCGATGCCGACGCACACTGCCCACCCTCATCGTGATAGGCACCGCGTCGATGATCACGCTGCAAGCATTCTTCCACATGGCCATCAACACGGGCGTGTTCCCTGTGTCGGGCCAGCCATTGCCACTGATTTCGAAAGGTGGTACGTCAATCATAATTATAAACTTCGCCTTTGCCATTCTGCTGAGCATCAGCCGTACCGTGGCAGGCTTAACTGATAAACAAAACGCAAATCAAGAGGATCAGGATTTGCCCGAAAACTTGAGGGCAGAAAATCCTTCTCTGCTTATAAATTACACCAATGTCTGGAAATAACAAACACTATCTCGTGAGCGGCGGTGGTACCGGCGGTCACATATTCCCGGCTTTATCAATAGCCAATGAAATTCGCCGCAGATACCCTGAGGCTGAAATCCTGTTCGTGGGTGCGGAAGGACGCATGGAAATGGAGCGTGTGCCAGCCGCTGGCTACGAAATCAAGGGGCTGCCAGTGTGCGGCTTCGACCGCAAGCACCTGTTGCGCAACGTGAAGGTGCTGTTCAAACTCTGGAAGAGCATTCGCTTGGCGAAGAAGATTCTGAAAGACTTCAAACCCGATATTGCTATCGGCGTGGGCGGCTATGCCAGCGGCCCAATGCTGAAGGCTGCCCAAAAGAAGGGCATCCCCACCCTGCTCCAAGAGCAGAACTCCTATGCTGGCGTGACCAACAAACTCCTTGCCAAAAACGCCAAGCGCATCTGCGTGGCATACGAGGGCATGGAGCGCTTCTTCCCTGAAGACAAAATCGTGCTCACAGGCAACCCTGTGCGCCGCAATCTGCTTGAGTGCAACGCCACACAGGAAGAGGCACGCAAAGCCATGGGCATCGACCCAGAGAAAGCCACCATTCTCATCATTGGCGGCAGCCTGGGCGCACGCACCGTGAACGAGAGCATCATCGGCGGACTCGAAAAACTCGGCGCTGCGGCCGACGATGTGCAAGTGGTGTGGCAAACCGGCAAATTCTACGACCAGCAGTGCAAGGAAGCCCTTGCAAAGTCGGGCGTGAAGAATGTGATTCAAATGCCATTCATCAGCAATATGGATATGGCATACCGCGCCGCCGACCTCGTGATTTCGCGCGCCGGCGCAAGCAGCATCAGCGAATTGCAGTTGCTCGGCAAGCCTTCCATCTTGGTGCCTTCGCCAAATGTGGCTGAAGACCACCAGACGAAAAACGCCCTTGCCCTCGCCAACCGCGACGCTGCCATCATGGTCACCGATGCCGAAGCCCCCGAAAAGTTGGTGGATGCCATGCTCGCCACCGTCAACGACGAGGACAAACTCCACTCGCTCAGCGCCAATGTGCTGCGAATGGCATTGCTCAACTCTGCCGAGCGCATCGTAGATGAGGTGGAGAAAATTATCAACGAAAACGACAAATAACGACACATAAATTCAGATTAAGATGAAAGATTTTGATTCCATATATTTTGTAGGAGCAGGCGGTATAGGTATGGCTGCCCTCGAACGCTACTTCCTCTCTAAAGGCAAAAAAGTGGCTGGCTACGACCGCACCCCTACCGACCTCACACGCGCTCTGGAGGCTGAAGGCGTGGAAATCGCCTTCGACGAGAACCCCGACCTCATTCCATCGTACTGCCGCGATAAGGAACGCACGCTGGTGGTATATACTCCTGCCGTTCCCGACAGCCACGCAGGCTTGCGCTGGTTCCGCAGCGAGGGTTTCGAGGTGGTGAAGCGCGCCAAGGTGCTCGGTGTAGTCACTGAGCACAGCAAGGGACTTTGCTTCGCCGGCACCCACGGCAAGACCACCACATCGAGCATGGCGGCGCATATTCTCGAAGTGTCGGGAATCGGCTGCAACGCCTTCCTCGGCGGTGTGCTCCGCAACTACGGCAGCAACTTCCTGCTCTCCGACAGCAGCCCCTACTCGGTGATTGAGGCCGATGAGTTCGACCGCTCATTCCACCAGTTGAGCCCATATATTGCCGTTATCACATCGACCGATGCCGACCACCTCGACATCTACGGCAACTACGAAAACTACCTCGAAAGTTTCGCCCATTTCACCGAACTCGTGCGCCCCGGTGGAGCCTTGATTGTGCACACTGGTTTGGCACTGAAGCCACGCCCACAGGAAGGCGTAGCCACCTACTCCTATTCGCTCAACGAAGGCGACTTCCATGCCACCAACGTGAGAAAAGGCAATGGTGAAATCGTGTTCGACTTCGTGACACCCACCGAAACCATCACCGACATCAACCTCGGTGTGCCTGTTGACATCAATATCGAAAACGCCGTGGCGGCCATGGCGGCTTGCTGGCTGGTGAAGGTGCCAAGCGAAGCCATGAAGAAGGCTATCGGCACATTCATGGGTCCAAAGCGCCGCTTCGAATTCTGGTTGAAGGAAGACGGCAAGGTGGTAATCGACGACTATGCACACCACCCCGACGAATTGAAAGCGTCGATCCGTTCGGTGAAAGACCTCTATCCCGGCAAGAAACTGACCGTGATATTCCAGCCTCACCTGTTCACCCGCACCCGCGATTTCGCTCCACAGTTTGCCGAAGCGCTCTCGCTTGCCGATGAACTGATTTTGCTGCCCATCTATCCAGCCCGCGAACAGCCAATCGAGGGCGTGACCAGCGAAATTATCCTGAAGGACGTAACTTGCCCTAACAAAAAGATTTACAGCAAGGAAAACTTGCTCAACTCAATACAAAATCTTAACTTTGAGGTATTATTGACCGCCGGCGCAGGCGATATCATCAACCTGCTGCCTCAAATTTGTGAAGAAGTAAAGAAACAGAAGCATTGAAATACGCTCGCTACATCATCATCATCTTGCTCGCAAGCCTACTGGTGTGGGGCATTTTCTGGGCTAAAGGTAAAGCTGGCCAACAGGTGTGCCAGAAGGTGGATATTCGCGTAGAGAACTACGACAGTTCCACTTTCGTCAACCCTGAAGGCATTATGCAATACTTAGACCAGTGCCACCTGCGCCTGAAAGGTACCCCTATGGCAGACATCGACCTCAAGAAAGTGGAACAGGCACTTGCCAAGTCGCCATATCTTGAGTCGGGCGAGTGTGTGAAGGGCGAAGATGGCGTGCTGCTGGTGAAGGTGCGCCAACTGGTGCCTGTGATGCGCGTGATTGATGGCGACAACATGTACTACGTGAACCGCGAGGGCAAGCGAATGCCTGCCTCCACCTCGTTCAGCAGCGATGTGCCCATCGTGAAGGGGCATTTCACCGCCGCATATCCACCACAACGCCTCATTCCGCTCATCAACTATGTGAGCGGCGACTCGGCACTCAATGCGCTGGTGGCAATGTTTGAGTACCGCGATTCCAACAACATCTACATGATTCCCAACATCACCGGGCATGTGGTGAACTTGGGCGATGCCTCTGGATTTGAAAACAAGTTTAAAAAACTCCTGCTCTTCTACAAGAAGGTGATGCCCGAAAAGGGATGGACAGCCTACGACACCATTTCGGTGAAGTGGCGACACCAGGTGGTGGGCAACCTGCGCAGCAAAAAGGTGATTGTGGAGCAAGTGGACACCACTGGCTTCGAAAACAACGAGAACACCCGCCCCGACGACGATGTGCTACGCTCTGCCCCACCCGAAAAGACGGAACCGGCACCAGCAGCCACAAAGCCTGCCGAGAAAAAAGCAGAAAAGAAAGAGGTGAAGAAGCAGGAAAAGAAGGCGGAAAAGAAGCCCGAAAAGAAGCAAGAGAAAAAGGCTGAGAAATCAGTGAAAACTAAAAAGAAATAATAACAACGACATATAACCACTTACATTTATGGAGAATAACCAACATATCGTGGCGATTGAAATCGGCAGCACCAAAATAGTGGGTGCCATTGCCGAGAAAAGCGTTTCGGGCAACCTGAGCGTGAACCACCTCGAAGAAGAGAAACTTACCAACTGCGTGCGCTACGGCTGCGTGCAGAATGTGGAGAACACTAAAAACGCTATCATGCGTATTGTGAAGAAACTTGAGAACAAAATCAAGGGCGACATCACAGATGTGTATGTAGGCATCAACGGACGATCTCTCCATTCTGTACCCACCGAAATCGACCGCAACCTCAACATTGCCGAGTCGATTACGAAGCAGAATATCGAAAACCTGAAGAATAGCGCATTCAAAGAGCCTATCGCTTCGTATGAGCCTATCGATATTGTGCCACAAACTTATTATGTCGATAACAAGGAGCAACCCAACCCTGTGGGTTGCTGCGGCGGTAGCATCAACATTAAGTTTAACCGCATAGTGGCTAAACCCACACTCAAACTCAACCTTAAGCGCGCATTGGGCGCATTGAGGGTGAAGAAGTTCCTCGTCACCTCTTTGGCGATGGCCGAATCCATTCTCACCGAGGAGGAGCGCACCTTGGGTTGTATGCTCGTGGATATGGGCGCCGAAACCACCACCGTCACCATCTTCAAAAATGGCACGCTCAACTATATGGCAACGCTGCCTTTCGGCGGCCGCAACCTCACCCGCGACTTGGTGAACGGTTTGCAAAACACCACCGAGGACAAGGCTGAGACCGTGAAGAAAAACATTGCCGAGCCTCTGAATATCGCGGCTACCGACCTGCTTATCGACGGCATCAGTTCCAAGTCTGCCATCAACTATATCATTTCGCGCACCAGCGAGATTATCACCAATGTGAACAAGCAAATCGAGTATGCGCATCTCAAGTCTTCCGACGTGAAGACCATCGTGCTCGTGGGCGGTGCCGCCAAATTGAAGGGACTGCAAGCCGAATTTAAGGAAAGAACACAGATTGAGACTCGCATGGGCACCACGCCTCCAATCATCAACATTCTCAATCACGAAATCAACAAATTCGAGCATATCCAAGTGTTCTCTCTGCTCGACAAGGCAGCCTCTATCATTGCCGACGGCTCAACTTGCGTGACTTTACACTCGTTCACTGACAACGTAGGCCCTACCATCACAAGCCCCGAAACGTCAAAGGAAGAGACAAAGAAAAAGGAGCAAAATAAGCAGCCTAAAAAGCCGGGCATGTTCAGCCGATTCAAGACTGCACTCGATAAACTCATGACCGAGGACGAAGAAGAATCCGAGGAATAATACAATTCATCACAGCAATAACCACTTTCAAAAGATAATTCAAATGATTGACAACGACAATATTTTCGACGGGATTGACAAGGATTCAGGATTCGACCAATCAGCCATGGGGAAATCCGGCTCTCTCGCATTGCCCACCATCATCAAGGTAGTGGGCGTGGGTGGCGGTGGCAGCAACGCCATCAACCACATGTACACCCAAAACGTGAACGGCGTTTCGTTTGTGGTGCTCAACACCGACCGCCAGGCACTCAACAATTCGCCAGTGCCGGAGCGTCTGCTCATCGGCCCTAAGACCACCAACGGCCTGGGCGCCGGCAATAAGCCAGAGGTGGCACAGCAAGCCGCCCTTGAAAGCGCCGACGACATCAGCGCACTCTTCGACGACGACACCAAGATGGTGTTTATCACCGCAGGTATGGGTGGCGGCACCGGTACGGGTGCGGCTCCTGTGGTGGCGAAAATCGCTCGCGACAAGGGCATCCTCACCATCGGTATCGTGACCATTCCTTTCCTCTTTGAAGGCCAACGCAAGATTCTCAAGGCACTCGCCGGTGCCGATGAGATGCAGAAATACGTGGATGCGCTGTTGATTATCAACAACGAGCGCCTCACCGAAATTTACCCCGACCTCGACTTCGACAATGCCTTCGGCAAGGCCGACGACACGCTCTCGATTGCCGCACGAAGCATCTCGGAACTCATCACCACCGAGGGCCGCATCAACCTCGACTTCAACGACGTGAACACCACGCTCCGTGATGGTGGTGTGGCTGTTATCAGCACGGGCTACGGCGAGGGCGAAAAGCGTGTGACCAAGGCTATCGAAGACGCACTCAACTCTCCACTGCTGAAAAACCGCGACGTGTATGGCTCTAAGACCATTCTGGTCAACATCTACTATTCTCGCCAGGCACAGCAGTCGTTCAAGATGGCGGAAGTGGACGAAATGAGCCGATTCATGACCAACTTCAGCCCCGAAGTGGATGTGATTTGGGGTGTGGCTTACGACGACACCCTCGACGACAAGGTGAAAATCACCATTCTCGCCGCAGGTTTCGATGTGTCGCTCGAAGTGGAAACGCCCCCTAAGGGCCAGCCAAAGGGTCCAGTCAAGACTGATGCCGACGAAGAGGCTCGCAAGCGCTTAGAAGACGAATATGGCGGCAAGGCGGCGCAAGTTCAAATCGAGCGTGCGGAAGCCAAGGTATTTGTGTTCAAACCCGAAGACCTTGACAACGACGAAATCATCGACCTCTTCGAAAAGACACCAACCTACAACCGCGACCAGAAATTCAAAAGCATGGTAGCAGAGAAGCGCAACACCACTCCAGCCCCACGCCCCGAACAAGGCATAGCGCAAGAGCAAAAGAAAGGCACAGGCACCATCAGTTTCGGCTAACAACCACAAAGCCCCCTATATAGAAAATCCCCCAAATCCCCCAACGCTATAGCGTGTGGGAATTTGGGGGATTTTGGTGGTTACTGGTGGCTGCCGTTACCAAGTCTCAAATCCACAAATTTCTCATATCATATCTTTTTGCTTTACATGTAGAAGCGTCTTACTCCCTGTTGATCCTTTCTACCAATTCATCTGGTGTAAGTATCTCCATCTTTGAGAAACCAAACCATTTTTTGCCCAAGTCCTTGATAGACGCTCCAATATGATATACATCATCGTCTATACAAAGGAAGCGGTCATGTGATAATCGGAATGTTTCAACATCAATCGATGCATATTGAGCGTTATGGCGGTCTATGTCGAGTTGGAACTGACGGCTTATTTGCTGAGTATAGATGGTTGCAGACACGCCATTTTCTCTCTTATCAAGCAATGTCAATACAGTTTCATCAACATAATTGTCTATTAGAATGATACGTTTCTTCGCACTCTTAATCAAATCGCATACGAAAGTATAGGCATCGTAAATTTGCCCATTGTAGAATACACCTTGCTTCGGTTTTGCGTTGCCTTCATCCAATCTGCGGAACACTTCGTCTATACGTTTGTCTGACTCTTGCAAGTGTTGCTGCATTTCCAGTTGATGGTATTCCATTGTTTCCAAACGACTAAAAACAGACGCATTATTTACCATAAAATGACGCATGGAAACAAAGGCTCGCATGATCTGAATATTCACCTCAATAGCAGTTTGTGAACGAAGAACACTACTAAGCATTGCCACTCCTTGCTCTGTAAAAGCATAAGTTGAATAGCGGTTGCCGCCTCTGCCATTTGAGATCACAATTTGTGACCTCAAACATTCTTCTCTACTCAATTTAAAACGAAAATCGTCGGGAAATCGCTCTATGTTACGCTTAACGGTTTGATTAAGTACCCTTGTCTCTACACCATATAAGGCAGCCAAATCTTTATCAAGCATAACTTGCTGTCCTCTAACTACTTTTATTAGAGACTCTATATTATCGACGACAACCAACTGGTCACGATTTGTGACCAGTTCGCCGTTCCCAGTCTTTTCTGTTATATCTGCCATATTTCTATCTTTATTTTTAAGGTCGCAATTTGTGACCTTAAAGGTTTTGTTACTTATTTTGATATTGCAAAGGTAGTGCTTTTAGTCTTTTAACCACTACTACAAAAAAACTTTCTTTGGAAAGAATTGGTGGATTTTGTGAAAAAAAATTGTTACATTTTTCGGTTTTTGGGGCGGGGTGCTTGTGAGTTTTGAGGCTGTGGCATAAATTTGCGAGCAGTTTATAAAATCCTACCATTATGAAAACTATCTTGATTTCACTACTCATGCTCACAGCAACAGTTGCCCGTGCGCAAATCACTATCGCTGAACCCAAGTTTGAACAAGAGGCTACCATCGTGATGAACGACACCGCTGGCGTGGAACTCCAACTGGAATACGCCATACAGAAAAGAACGGAAAACGTGGGGACAGCCATTCTATTTGGCGAGGGCAACAAGAGCCTGTATTACGAGATTTCGGGGGCGAAATCGCCTGTGACGCTGAGCAACGACTGCTACGAGAAGGATTTGCAGTTGATTTTCTCGTGGTCCGACAACAGGCTTTCGCCAAAGCGTCTGATTCAGATTTTCCCTCTTGAGATTCAGAAGAAGCGTCGCATCTACAATGTGGGCGACTACGATGTGGTTTCCAACACCGAGACTTACGGTCAGGAGAATTGCGTGAAATTCACCGCAGAAAAATACGGCGCCCACTCTTATCTAATCACCATTCCTAAAAGCGAACTGATGGCGCTGAGAGACGGAAATTTGAATGAGGCGAAAAAATTCGGCAAGCAATATCTGATTCATATCATAGCACCTGCCACCAACAACACTTCCGCCACCGAATGTTTCCTCACTTTCGGCATCGAGAAGCCCACCCTCCCCCAACTCAACTATATGAACACCCTACACAAAAGAGCACAGAAATAACCGACAAACGCCAGCGCTATTGCGTCGGCGTTTTTTGTGCTCAGTGGATAAATGCTGGGGGCACAGAAACAAAAAACAAACCCGGTAGGGACGTGATACTTCACGTCCGCCCATAATTGTGATAATATATTGAAAATTAACCATTTGGTGCGGACGCGAAGTATCGCGTCCCTACCATGCAAAATCGTTTGGGGAGATTTGACACACAACCTCCTTACAAGAAATCATGTTATCATCAGGGATTTTTCGCCGTGAAACGGCGAGCGGTTTTTATCCTTGGGGCAAAGTGGAGAGCCCTCGTAAGAGGGTGGCGGAGGGATTGTGTGGTTGGCGGCATGGAAACTCGTTTCCAATGACGCAAAGCGCACAGTCGCACCGCCAAATGCGAAG
>SFGS01000047.1 GCA_004557565.1 Bacteroidales bacterium
ATCTACACCAAAATCCCGTAAAAACACGGGGAAAACACACCTCAAAGCGCAATCTGCGCAAAAACGCCCATACAGCCTCTAACAAGCCCTCAGAAGCCCCCAACTCAAACAGTTTCCACACAAAAAAGCGTTTTCCCAAAAACCGGGAAAACGCCTCTATCGCCGTCATTTTTTTCCAAAAAAACGCCCCTTGCCCTCAAAAATCCCCCCAAAACACGTATATTTTCAGTGCTTTCGCCTTTGGCATGTTTCATTAGCAAACCGCCAATGTGCCACACACATTCGAACACATGGATGTTGGCATCGAAACATGCCGAAGGCATGTCCCTACGCTGAACGTGTAATTTGATTCGGATTAACAATTTCACCCACTCTAATACATGATTTCTTGCAAAACGGTTTTGCGCCGTTATGACAATAGTTTTTGCATTTGATGTTCAGGGGCATAAGTAAAACCCAAAATCTTTGTAAGTCCGATATGACAGAATCGTTTATATCAGCAAATAGGAGCAGATATATGCAACATCTTGGTTTGTTTTTCGCCGAAGGCGAGTGGTTAGTTGTCCTTTTGGCGATGCCACCGACCTCGTAAGAGGGCGACGTTCGGGATGTGGCGTGGCTGATTCAAGCCACCGCTTGAAGTCAGACATGCCACAGCACTAACGACAGGTGCAAAGCACTGGAATCGGCAAAAGGATTTTTTTTATGTTTTTGTTTCAGTGCCAAACCATAGTAATTTCACTCTGAGCATTTGATGTTCAGGGGCATAACGGCAAAAAAGTGAGGGGATTCGCAAAAAAATCGGGCGGATTTTTCGGAGAAAAGGAATAAAATCTGTAAATTTGTATTTATATCGTTAAACCAATCGAATATGCGAAATTTCACATTCCTTTTTGCAGCAATCGCTTGCGTGGCATTACAGATGCAAGCTGTGGTGGTGGAGAATGTGGCTGGCGAACTCTCTTCCCGCCTTACCGACACCAAAGTGACCGAACTCACCATCACGGGCTCGCTCGATGCGCGCGATTTCAAATACATGGCAGACAAATGCAACGACCTCACAGGCGTTGACCTCAGTAGTGCGAAAATCCTTGCCTACGAGGGCGCAGAGCCCGTATTTGGACAGCAAATCACATATCAAGCCAACGAAATTCCGCAAACCTCATTCTTCGGTAAACCGCTCACCAGTGTGGTGCTTCCCTCTGATGTGCGAATCGTCGGCTATGCGGCATTCGCTGGGTGTGAGGGCATCACACAGATTGAGTTTCCTGCCTCGCTCGACAGCATCAGCGGCTATGCGTTCAGCGCCACAGGTTTGAGAACCTTGGCGTTGCCTGCCACCGTCACCAAAATCGGTGAAGGAGCGTTTTCGCGTTGCGAGAAGTTGACCAGTGCCACCATTGAGGCTGGGCACATAGGCGCAAAGGCGTTTTTTGCCGACGTTGCGCTCACCGACGTGAAATTCGGCAGCGGCGTTACGGCTATCGGCAATGGAGCGTTCGCTGGTTGCAAGAGTCTCGCCACACTCCGCTGGAGCGATGCCACACAGTTGGCACTCATCGGCAGCGAGGCTTTTATCGCCACACAAATGAGCGACGCTGCACTTGCCAAATTCCAGAAATTGAGCGCCCTCGGCGCATGGGCTTACGCCGGCACCCCTGTGGCAGAAGTCACTCTCCCTGAATCGGTGAAAGAGGTGGGCGAAGGCGCATTCTTCTATGCCACCCATGTGACCAACCTTGTGCTGCCATCAAAGGTGACCAAAGTGGCTCCATACCTCACGGCTGGCACAAACGTGGCTAACACCAACATTTGGGGCAACAACATTACCCGAATTGGCGATTTCGCTCTCTACAACCTTTCCGACATCGACAGGCTCACCATTCCTTCACAAGTGACCTACATTGGCACCAAGGCAATGGCTGGTATGACCGGACTCACAAGAATCACCGCCAAACCTACCACCGTGCCGCTGTTGGGCCACGATGTGTGGGCTGGCGTGGAGCAAAAGGAAGTGGAACTCGCTGCCGCCTCGGCAAGCTACCTGAGCGCGATGCAATGGAACGAGTTTAAAATCACGAAGCGCTACATCATGGGCGATGCCAATTCCGACGACTTGGTGAACGTGACCGACATCACCACCATCATCAACTACATTCTCGGCAACAACCCTGAGAACTTCAACTTCGACGCAGCCGACTGCACCCCCGACAGCATCATCAACGTGTCGGACATCACCATGGTCATCAACCTCATTCTCAGCGGCAACACCACAGAAGTGGTGGGCGAATGGGAAGTGAACACCGAAGACAATGTGAATATCGATGACTTCAACCTCGCTCCGGGCGAGACTCGCAGCATCGACGTGAAACTCTGCAACAGCCAAGCATACACCGCTCTGCAATTCGACCTTCGCTTGCCCGAAGGCCTGGAGATTGTGAGCATCGGCAAGGCCGACCGCATAGCCAACCACAATATCCATAGCGGCACGCTGCCCGATGGCACGGTGCGCTTCATCGCCTACAATATGCAGAATGCCGACATCAAGGGCAACGACGGTGCCATCATCACCCTCGTGGTGAAGGCAAACCAAGCTCTCGCACCAAACGATGCCATCGAAGTGTCGCACACCGTGTTGGCAACAGCCAGCGACGAATCGTTCTTCGCTCCTGTCACTGTCGCTCGTGTGGGCAACACCACTGGTGTGACCGATATGAGCCAGAGCACGGCAAAGGTGTATAGCCAAGCAGGCAGAGTGGTGATTGAGAGCGCCGAAGCCACCACCGCACAACTCATTGCCATCAACGGCATCAGCATCAACCTTGCTGTGGAAGCCGGGCACAATGAATATGAGGCACCTGCACAGGGCGTGTATATCGTGCGCATAGCAGGAAAGAGCCACAAGTTGGTGGTAAGAAACTGATTAAATTTTAATTTTAGTAAATGGGAAAAAACAAACTGAAAAAATTTGCCGACATGGAGGCGTTTTCATGCGTCTTCCAATTTCCGTTCTCAGTGATGAGCGACGAGAGTTGCCCCATGCGCGGCAAATGGAATAGCGACTATTTTCATAACGATGCCCCTATCGTGCTCGAACTCGGGTGCGGCAAGGGCGAATATGCCGTGGGACTCGGAAAGCGATTCCCCGACAAAAACTATATAGGTGTCGATATCAAGGGCGCACGCATGTGGACGGGCGCAAAAATGGTGGAGCAAGAGGGCATGAAGAATGTGGCGTTTTTACGCACCAGCATCGAGATGATCGACCGCATGTTTGCACCGGGCGAAATATCTGAAATATGGATCACTTTCCCCGACCCGCAAATGAAGAAGGTGAACAAACGCCTCACCTCCACCCGATTCCTGAACAACTATCGCAAGATTCTGAAGGACGGCGGCTTGGTGCATCTCAAATCCGACAGCCCTTTCCTTTACACCTACACAAGCGAACTGGTGAAACTCAACCAGTTGCCTGTGGAAGTTGACACCGACGACCTTTACCACAGCGGTAAGGCCGACGACATTCTGGAAATCAAAACGCACTACGAGAAGCAATGGCTCGAACGCGGACTCACCATCAAATACCTGAAGTTTCACCTTCCACACGATGGCGAGCTACAAGAGCCCGAAATCGAAATTGAAATGGACACCTACCGTAGCTACAACCGTGGATACATTCAGATGCCCCAACTCATGAACAAAGACAACGAATAATCACAAACAACAGACATGACACTTTATCCAAATCTCATACTCGAAGCCCTGAGCACTGTGCGCTATCCTGGCACAGGAAAAAACATCGTGGAAATGGGCATGGTTGCCGACGACATTCGCATCGATGGCAACAAAGTAAGTTTTTCACTCATTTTCCAACGCCCTACCGACCCTTTCATCAAGTCGATTGTGCGCGCCGCTGAAGTGGCTATCAACACCCACATCGGCGAGGAGGTGGAAATCAAGGGCAACATCAGCGTTACCACCCTGCAGCCCACTCCCGAAAAGAAGAAGGAAGAAGAGCCGCTGCCAGGCGTGAAAAACATTATCGGCGTGTCGTCGGGCAAAGGCGGCGTGGGCAAATCTACCGTGGCAAGCAACCTTGCCGTGTCGCTCGCACAACTGGGCTACAAGGTGGGACTGCTCGATGCCGACATCTTCGGTCCATCAGTGCCTAAAATGTTTGGCGTGGAAGACGAGCAACTCTATATGCAGGAAATCGACGGCAAAAACCGCATCATTCCTCTCGAAAAGTATGGCGTGAAACTGCTCTCAATCGGTTTCGTGGTAGATAAGGAGAAGGCTGTGCTGTGGCGTGGCGCTATGGCGAGCAACGCCCTGAAGCAACTCATCACCGATGCCGCTTGGGGCGAGCTCGATTATTTCGTCATCGACATGCCACCAGGCACCAGCGACATTCACCTCACTTTGGTTCAAACGCTCGGCATCACCGGTGCTATCGTGGTGACCACTCCACAAGAGGTGGCACTTGCCGACGCACGCAAAGGCGTGAGTATGTTCTTAGGCAACCAGGTGAATGTGCCAGTGCTCGGCATTGTGGAAAACATGTCGTGGTTTACCCCTGCATCACACCCCGATGAGAAATACTATATTTTCGGCAAAGACGGTGGCAAGAACCTTGCCGAAAAACTCGGCGTGAAACTGCTTGGACAAGTGCCATTGGTGGCAAGCATTTGCCGCAGTGGCGACGACGGTGTGCCTGTCACTCTCCAGAACAGCGTTTCGGGCCGCTCGTTTATCAATCTTGCCGAGGCTGTGGTGAAAGCCGTTGACGAGCGAAATGCCTCACGACCAGCCACAAAACGCGTAGAAACCCATTAAAACAACAACACAAAAATGAAAAAGTCTGTATTAATTTTAGCGGGAGCGGCTATGCTCCTGAGCAGTTGCGGTTCAGTGCCCATCACAGGTCGCAAGCAACTCAATTTAGTTAGTGATTCCGAAGTGCTTCAATCAAGCCTTTCACAGTACAAGAACTACATGAGCTCTGCCACCATTTCGGGCGAACAGGCTCAAAGCGAACAAGTGACACGCGTGGGCAAAAAACTCGCCGCTGCCACCGAAGCATATTTGAAGGCTACCGGTCTTGAATCCGAAATCTCGAATTTCCAATGGGAATTCAACCTTGTGAAGAACGACGAAATCAACGCTTTCTGTATGCCTGGCGGTAAAATCGTGGTGTATGAGGGCTTGATGAAACTGGTGTCGAGCGACGATGAACTCGCAGTGGTGCTCGGTCATGAGGTGGCTCACGCCGTGGCAAAGCACAGTAAGGAGCGCATGAGCCAACAGATTCTCGCTCAATATGGCGCACAGGCTGTATCAGCCATCACAAAGGGCAAGAGCTACTCCACACAGCAAATCGCCAGCAAAGTGTATGGCCTCGGTGCCAACTATGGCGTGATGCTCCCCTACTCTCGCAAGCACGAGAGCGAGGCCGACAAGATGGGTTTGGTGTTGATGTCGCTGGCTGGCTACAACCCACGCACAGCACTCACATTCTGGCAAAAGATGTCGTCAGCAAGTAGTGCAAGTGTACCTGAATTTATGAGCGACCACCCAAGCGACGCAAACCGCATCGCCGCCATCGAAAAGGACCTCCCAGCCATTGAATCAGAGTACGCCACCTACATCAACGCCGGCAAACAATCCACAGCCACAAAAACAACCACCACCACAAAAAAGAAAGCAACCACCACAAAAAAGAAAGCAACAAAAAAATCAAAAAGAAGAAAATAGATTTCAGAAATCAGTTATTAGAAATTAGATATTAGAGCTCTCCGAGTGCTCCGAGTACTCCGAGTGCTCCAATAATAAACAAATCCACCGATTTAATCCATCAAAATCCAATCATCACCAAAAAGCAGGTGAAAATCGGATAATAATGGATTAAATCGGTGATTTTTTTTCACCATCTTATACCAAAGCCAAAACAGGTATCGTCTTAACTCCTTTAACTTCTTAACTTCTTAACTTCTTACTTGATATATTTTGCGGTGAATTGGCGCACTTTGGCAGTGTATTCTTGGCGGTGGTCACTGAGGGAGCGGGCGTGCGCACTGCCTTGTGCCATATAGAGCGCTTTGGGCTGTGGCTTGGCGTCGTAGATGGGCTGCGCCATGGCTGTGGGCACGAAATCGTCGTTGGTGCCATGAATCACAAGCATGGGCAAACGGCATTTCTTCACTTGGTTGAGAGGCGATGCCTCCTCGAAATCCCAACCATATTTCCATTTACACAGCGTGCTTGCCACATTCAACAAAGGGAAGGACGGCAAACCAAACATATCCTTCAATTCGTGGGCAAATTCGTCGTGCACGCTGGTGTAGCCGCAATCCTCCACAAAGCATTTCACATACGCTGGAAGCGTCTCGCCCGAAACGCACATCGTGGTAGCCGCGCCCATCGATATGCCGTGCACCACCATTTGCGTGGCAGCGGAATCGCCACGGAATTTCTCATTGGCAATCTCCATCCACTTCATCACATCGAGGCGGTCGAGCCAACCCATTCTGATGTGGTCGCCCTCGCTCTTGCCGTGAGCATAGAGGTCGGGCAAAAGCAGGTTGTAGCCCATGTGATAGTAGATGTCGCCCACTTGCAGCATCATGGCATTGCAATCCTTGTAGCCGTGAATCAGCACCGCCACACGATTGGAAGGAGTGGGCGCATTGATATACATGGCGTTCAGCCTATTGCCATTGATTTCCACCACAGTATCGTGCATCGCACCAGCGGCGTTCAGACTATCCACCCACACTCGCAGATGTGGGCTATGCTCGTAAATTCGGTCGAGGGCTTCAGCCTCGCTTCTATGATATGGCGTGAGGGCGAAGTTGAGCAAATAGAGGCTACCGCCAACCACAGCCACTGCCAACACCAGCACCACCACACCTGTGGTGATGAGAATTTTCTTTTTTAACGTTGATCTCATTTCTTATTCAATAGTTTTATTCAATATGCACCTTATACACGCTTTGCCCACGCGAGCCCACCACTAAGGTGTTGCCCACCACCACTGGCGACGACTCAAAATTAACGCCAAACCTCTCATCATAGATGATTCGGCCCGTCTTTCCCTCTATCAGGTAAAGGTAGCCATAAGTGTCGCCCACCACGATGAACAGTTCGTTTTTCTCGTTATAGAAGCCCACTGGCGACGACCATGCGTAGTGCTTCAACTTGGTTTTATACACCACCTTGCCGGTGCGCTTCTCGAAGGCATAGAAATGCCCATCGCCGTTCACGCCATCGTTGGCAAGGGTGGAGAAAATCAAGTCGGAGCAGTTGCCGCCACCTAATAGCGGTGTGCTATACATGCCACCGTCGAAGTGCTTGTTGTTGATGTTGTGTCGGGTGCAAGGCACCTGCACAGCCCACGCCACCTCGCCGTTCAAGCCGTTGAGTTTGGCAATGTGGCACATGCCCGAATCGCCTTGGCGGTCAACCTCGCAAGCCGTATATACGAAAGGCACCCCATTTTCCTCCTCGCACACGATGGTGGCATCAATATCGTCGTGATTGTCGTAATACCACACCGGCTTCATATTGTTGAGGTTGATGCAGAGGATATTGCCGTGGTTATCGCCGAAATAACCATAGTTTTTATACACGCACATACTCGATTCCACGCCTGCGGCATGAACGCCAGGACGATTGTAACTCAAAAAACTGTGCTTTTTCACCTTACCGTTTTTCACATCATATTTGTAAATCAAGCCGTTTTCGCTGGGCCAAAACACAAATCCATCGGCATAGATGGGCGAAGAGTCGCTGGCTGGCCAAAAACGAGATGCCTTGGGGTCGAGACCGGGATTTTGGTACACGATGGAGTGGCTGAACAAGTCCACCACATTCTGGCACACCGCTCCGTGGGCTTGCACGCCATGTCCGGCATACACCAATCCGTTGAATCGTGGGTCAACCATGGGCGTGCCTTTCACCGGATTGCCCATATCTATCGGCTCGCGCGATGCCTTTCCCAACTCGAAGTTGATGAAATGCAATTTTCCGCAAAGCGATGCCACCACAATCTCCTTTTGCGAGAAATCGGGTGTGAGTTTTGCCGCAGGGGTGTTTCTGAACTTCTTCGCCACCTCGTCGGGCCATTCCACATACAGGGGCTGGCTGGTCCAACCAGTGCCACCGCCCCACACACCCAATTTTGTGGGCGTGTAGTCAACATCGGTGTCAAACACCCAGTCCTTCACTATTCGGGTAGGCACACCTTTCACCTTTCCGCCAAAGTCGGCGTTGCGAAGATGGTTGGCTCGGAATGCGAGTTTTGAGTTTGATTCCAAATATGGGTCGTCAAGCACGTGCAAGGTGCCGTCAACGGTGCTGTCGAGCACTTCCACACGCCATTGCAGTTTTTCCACAGAGGCATACATGGTGTCGGGCAGCAGCGTGGTGTCTTTCTCCACCAGCGTATCGGCATCAGCCACAGCGGCAGATTTCGCACCTCCGCCACAAGCGCCGAGGCAAAGCATTGGGAGCAAAGCACCGAAAAAAAACAGTTTTTTCATTCGTGAATGTTCATTTTTCCTGACAAATGTAGTGTTTTTTTACTAATAAAGTGTTACTTTTGATGTACTAATTAAATTCAAACTTCTTAACCTATTACTCAAATGCGTAAATTATTACTCGTTATGACTTTGGCTGCCATTTGTGCTACAACATCGATGGCAGCAGTAACAATCGGCACTAAACAATACACAACCGACACGCTTTTCCGCCGCCAGATTGGTCCTGGCATCGTCAACACCATTCTCCGCATTCCTGAATATCCTCTGAATGTATATTTGCTGGAAGCAGATATGAACAATCCCTACAACCGTGTGGAAACTGGTCAAGGACAAAACACTTTGGGTAAGACCGAAGCACTGGTGAGCATGGCAAAGCGCTACAGCACTTCATCGAAGCGTGTGTTGGCTGGCTGTAACGCCAACTTCTGGTGTGTGCCCACACAAGGCGCGCCAAGCGTGTATATGCTCGGTTCTCCTTTCGGTGGCGTGGTGCGCAACGATACCGTGATTGTGAACACCAACACAGTGAACGACACTTGGAACGGTGGCCCATCACGCACTGGCATTTCGGCTATCGACCACGATAAGAACCTGATTTTCGGTGGTTGCAGTTGGGTGGCTACCATCAACAGCAGCCGCCTCGGCAACGAAGTGCTCCCCATCTACAAGGTGAACAAGCGCAACCTGCCTGGCGAACTCTGCTTGTGGAATGAATATTTCGGACGCGACCGCGAATTTGAAAGCAACTGGATTGACTACGACAACAAGGGCACCAACAATGCCGACAACTATTACCTGAAGTTCACCGAAGGTAGCGGTTGGGGAGTGAACAAGCCTATGAGTTTCGTTATCAATAAGATTGTGAAAGATGCCGACCGTCAAACCCTCGGCGAATATGATGCTTGTATCACCGCCACTGGCAAGATGAAGGCTGATATGGCTGTGCACCAAGAGGGCGATGTGATTGGCATTTACCAAGGCTGGAAAGCCAGCGGCAAAAATACAGAGCCATGGATTGAAAACTTGGTGGAAGGCAACGCTACCGTGATGCGCAATGGCGAACTCACCGGACGCAACTACGACGAGGGCTACAACACGCAAGTGTATTCCCGCACTGCCTACGGTTGCAGTTTCGACCACAAAAAACTCTATATGATTGTTATCGACCGCTCACAGCACCCTAAATACGGTCTTTCTTCTGGCTGTACCACCGAGGTGATGTGCCAAATTTTGAAGAGTCTCTACCCCGACATTTCTGATGTGGTGAACTACGACGCTGGTGGCTCGGCTGAAATGCTTGTGAACGGTGCCATCATCAACAAGACCACCGAGGGCACTCCACGCGCCGTGGCATGTGGCTGGTTGCTCGAATCTATCGCCCCTACCGACAATGAGGTGGCTTCTATCCAATTTGCCGATGCCGCGCTCAAACTCCCTATCTATTCTTCCTATAAACCACAAATCATTGCCTACAACAAGTATGGCGACGTGGTGAACGAGAATTTGGAAGGTTTCACGCTCTCTTGCGATGCATCGCTGGGTACTGCCAACGGCGAAAACCTCACCGTGAGCGGCAACATTCTCAATGGCACGCTCACCGCCAACTACAACGGCAAGACTGCATCTATCAACATCACCACCATGTATGCCCAACCAGCCATTTCGCTCAAGCCTGTCATCACCGTCGACGACCAGGCATGGCCTATAGAGGTGACTGCTACCGTCAACGCTCAAACCTACTACTACAATCCCGAAAACTTGGAGTGGACAGTAGACGATCCCACTATCGCTGTGGTGGAAAACGGCAAAATCCGTGGTTTGAAGAATGGCAAAACGCTGATTAGTTGCAAAATCGGTGAGTTTACCGACTCCGATTCAGTGTCGGTGGAAATCTCTCCCGAAGCATATCTCTATCAGGATTGGAACGGCTGGACACTCAAGGGCTCTGGCGCAAGCAAACTCGCAATCAGCGAAAACGGTTTGCTGACCTACAAATACAGTTCTACTCGCGCGCCTTACGTTAAAATGCTCAAAAATGTGCAGTTCTACAGTCTTCCCGACGAAATCGGTATGACTTTCGTCAGCTCTCTGCCTCTCGACTATATCCAAATTGATGTGCGCAATCTGATGAACACCTCTGTCAACTATCAGAAGATTGATGCCGACGGCAAGGGCTTCGAGGCTGGCAAGGAATACACCGTGAAGTTGGATTTGGAACAGATGGGCGGCACCAAGAGCCTGAACACCTACCCTATCAATGTGCAGGAAATCCGCTTTGTGCCAAACAAGGCTAAATCCACCGCAGGCGAACAGACCATCAACATCAAGTCGCTCTACGCACACTATCCTAAGAAATCAGTGGCTGGCGACATCAATGCCGACGGAGAAGTGAACGCTTCCGACGTTACTGCCCTCATCAACAAGGTGCTCAACATCGCATCATACCCCGACACCATCTGCGACATCAACGCCGACGGCACCGTCAACGTATCCGATGTAACCGCCCTCATCAATCTCATTATCAAATAAGAAGTTAGAGATTAGAAATTAGAAATTAGACGTTAGAAATTAGACGTTAGAAATTAGAGAGAGCCGAGCAAGGCTCAAATAACAAAACATTTATCTCACATAGATTCAATCGGATGAAAATCCCAAAGAATCTATGTGAGTTTTTTTTCTTTCCCACCAACTCCCCCATACAAAGGTTCAGTGGATAAATTCTGGGGGCACAGAAACAAAAACCAACCTGGTTGGGACGTGATACTTCACGTCCGCCCATAATAGTGATACCATATTGAATATCAATCATTTGTCGCGGACGCGAAGTATCGCGTCCCTACCATGCAAAATCATTTGGGAGATTTGACACGACCTCCTTCCAAGAAATCATTTTATCATTAGAAGTTTTTCGCCGTGAAGCGGCGAGCGGTTTTTATCCTTGGGGCAACGTGGAAGGCCCTCGTAAGAGGGTGGCGGAGGGACTGTGTGGTTGGCGGCATGGAAACTCGTTTTCAATGACGCAAAGCGCACAGTCCCTCCGCCAAATGCGAAGCATTCCACGTTGCCCCAAGGCTGTTTTTTATGTTTTTTGTTTTTGATTCCATTCACGATTCGGCAACAATGCATAATCATTGCCCCTTGTAATTTTCCATTGAGCCCATACAAAGCCACACCATAACGTAGGGACATGCCTTCGGCATGTTTCTAACACACTGATACATTGGTGATTGCTATTCAAGCACATCAAAAACTGGATCCCTCGTTTTGACGAAATCACATTTTTGGTGCCACAATGCGATGGTAATTGCATATAAATTTCTGTAAATCAGAAAAAAGTAGTAACTTTGCACGCTCAAACGATAATTTATGACAACATTCCAAGATTTAGGGGTCCGCGAGGATCTTTTGCGAGCAATCGCCGAACTGGGCTACGAATCTCCAATGCCCATTCAAGAAAAAGTAATTCCACATTTGCTTAATGAAGATTCCGACGTAGTGGGTCTGGCACAGACAGGTACGGGCAAGACTGCCGCATTCGGCTTGCCTACGCTTCAGCGTGTAGATACCACCACTAAGGTAACTCAGGCTATTATTCTCGACCCCACTCGCGAGTTGTGTATGCAAACTTGCAACGACCTCAACGACTACGCAAAATATATCGATGACTTGCGCATTTTGCCAGTGTATGGCGGCAGCAGTATCGAAGTGCAAATCCGTGCCTTGCGTAAAGGCGTGCAAATCATTGTGGCTACACCAGGCCGTCTGCTCGACCTTATCAAGCGAGGCGAGGTGAACCTGGAGAATGTGAACACGGTGATTCTTGACGAAGCCGATGAAATGCTGAACATGGGTTTTGTGGACGACATCAACAATATTCTTGAGCATGTGCCCGACACACGCAAGATGCTGATGTTCTCTGCCACCATGCCACCCGAAATCGCGTCTATCGCCAAAAACTATATGCACAATCCACAAGAGTATATCATCGGCACACGAAACGAAGGTTCTGCCAACGTGCGCCACATCTACTACATGGTGCGTGCCAACGATAAATACTTGGCATTGAAGCGCATTTGCGACTATCTGCCTCGTGTGTATGGCATTATCTTCTGCCGCACACGCGCCACCACTCAGGAAATCGCCACCAAACTGATTGAGGACGGTTACGATGCCGATGCTCTGCACGGCGACCTCTCGCAAGCGCAACGCGATGCCGTGATGAAGAAGTTCCGTGAGCACAATCTGCAACTGCTCGTGGCTACCGATGTGGCTGCGCGTGGTCTTGACGTGGACAACCTTACGCACATCATCAGCTACAGTCTGCCCGACGACAACGCCGTGTATAACCACCGAAGCGGTCGTACCGGCCGTGCTGGCAAAACGGGCGTGAGCATCGCGCTTATCCATAGCCGTGAGCGCAACAAACTCCGCGACATTGAAAAGCATATCGGTAAAACGTTCGAGCGTTGCGAGGTGCCTAAGCCAAACGCTATCATCGAAAAGCAACTTTTCAACCTTGCCGACCGTCTGGAAAAGGTGGAGGTAAAGGAGGACGAAATCGCAGAATTTATGCCTTCGGTGCTGAAAAAACTTTCGTGGCTCGACAGCGAAGACCTCCTCAAACGTATGCTTTCGCTGGAGTTCAACCGCTTGATTGAATACTACAAAGATGCTCCCGAACTCGACTATGTGCCTGAAAAGGAGAAATCGAAACGCGAGAAGCGTGCGAAGGTGAAGTACGACAACACCCGCGACAAGGACTGCCGCACAGCAGAAGAGGGCTACGAGCGTGTGTTTGTCAACGCTGGTAAGGCCGACGGTTTCTTCGCCCCAAGTCTGATTGAGTTGCTTAACCGCAACACCCACGGCGAACGTGTGGACCTCGGTCGCATCGACTTGCTCAGCAACTACTCGCTGTTCGATGTGAAGGCTGGCGATGCCAAGCGTGTGGTAAAGGCATTGAAAAATGCCGATTTCTTCGGTAAACGAATCTACGCCGAAGTGGCTTCGCTCGACAAGAACTACGCAAGCGAAACCGAGGGCACGGAAGTGAAACTCAACCGCAAGGAGCGTCGTCGCCAGCAATTCAGTTCGAAAGAGCGTTTTGGCGAACGCCGTGGCGGTGGTAAAAAGGGGTTCCGTGACGAGCGTGACGAACGCCGCACTCGCCGCGACAACGAACGTGGCTTCAAAAATGGCGACAAAGGCTCCGCAAAGGGCGCAAAAAAAGTGGTCCACGGCAATTTCGACAAATTCAAAAAGAAAAAAGGAGAAAGAAGTTAAGGGAGAAGTTAAGAAGTTGAAGAAGTTAAGGAGTTAAGACAATAGTCAGAGTTGCTCCGAGTGCTCCGAGTTGCTCCGAGTGCTCCCCAAAATACCCACCATAAAAAAATCAGAGTTGCTCCGAGTGCTCCGAGTTGCTCCCCCACATTATCTCTCCAATAAAAAAATAGGTGCACCACACGATATGTGTTGGTGCATCTGTGTTTTTATTGTAACTTTGCTTATTGTATTTTAATAGCAACACGAAAATGAAACGCCCTCTCTCTATCATTCTTTGCCTGATGGCGATGCTGATGAGTTGCACCAAAAGCAGCAACGCCATCGCCAGTGCCGAGGTTGAAGACACCGACACTACCACCACTGTGGAAGCCACCAAAAGCCTCCCACAGCAAGTGACTCTCGCACTTGTGGGCGATATTATGATGGGCAACACTTGGCCAGCCGACCGCTTGCCTGTGAGCGATGGCAAACATCTTTTCGACGATGTTGCACCCATTTTCCAAAGAGCAGATGTCACCTGTGGAAATCTTGAGGGCGTGATTGCTCCACCAGAGGTGGGCGAACCGCGCAAAAATCCCGAAAGCAAACTGGCTTTCATGTTCAAGATGCCCCCACGCTATGTGGAGCACCTGAAAAACGCCGGTTTTGATTTTCTCTCGCTTGCCAACAATCATATCTACGACTTCTTCAGTGCACCTATCACCTACACCGAGAAGGCGTTGGCTGATGCACAAATCGGTTTCGCTGGAGCGAAAGACCCTGCAAAAAAACGCAATCAGCACACATTCACCACATATAAGGAAATTGAGGGCGTGACCTACGGTTTCGCCGCTTTCGGCACGGAGCATTACAATGCCTCTCTTCTCGACTACGCTTCTGTGAAAAGCATTGTGAAGGAGATGCGTGAGAAAGCCGATGTGGTGATTGTATATTTCCATGGCGGCGCAGAGGGCAGCGAGGCGCGCCACCTCCCCACCGGAGTGGAGTATTTCCACAGTTGCAACCGTGGCGACCTGCGCACATTCACCCACCTTTGCATCGACGCTGGCGCTGATGTGGTGTTTGGCTCCGGTCCGCATGTGGTGCGAGCCATCGAACTTTACAAAGGCCACTTCATCGCCTACAGTCTGGGCAATTTCTGCACCTGTGGCATGGGCATCGTGGGGCTGACTGGCCTTGCACCCTGCATCACGGTGGACATCAACCCCGAAGACGGCAAATTCAAAAGCGGAAAAATACATGCGTTCCGTCAGCAATATATGGCTGGGCCGAAAACCGACAAGCGTGGCGAGGCGATTCGTGAAATCCGCGACCTCACCGCCTCCGACATCGCCAATTCAGCACTCCATATCGCCGACGACGGCGCTATCACCATCAAACAACAATAAGACAATGAACATCAAGCATATCATACTCTCACTATCCCTTCTGCTTGCCACAGGCTCGGCACAAGCCGAAACGGTGCGCGATTTCTTTATCTCCGAACCAGGCAATGTGTTCGAACTGCTCACACAAGGCGTGAGGGCGGCAATGATTACCATGGCTGAGCAAGGCCAGAAAATCAATAGCGACAATGTGCATGGCGGCACGGCGAAAATCGACTCTTTGAGCGCTTCCTACATTTCGGTGCGCTGCTCCGATGTGAAGCAAGTGGAACTAAAAATGCTCACCAAGGGTACATCCGACACGGTGATTGCCGTGGTCGAAACCGTGCAACTTCCTGCGCTCGACAGCCGCATCTCGTTCTACACCACCGACTGGAAGCCACTCCCCCTCGGCAAGCACATGAAGGGCGGCATGGTGAAAATGACCGATTTCATCAGAAAAGGCACACCCAAGGCTATTGCCGACGATGTGATGCGCCGTGTGCGCTTTCCGCTCTTTCTGATGACTTTCGGTAAAAACGATGGGCAACTGGTGGTGTCGCAACAGCAAAAGTCGTTCCTCAGCCGTGAGGACTACAACAAAATCCTCCCCTATCTTATCGACACCATCACATACGACATCGACAAGACCAAACTGAAACGCTCTAAATAATCGCTCACACATGGCAGAAATTACCGACACAGCCCTTCAAGGCACGAGTAAATCGCCCAACACTATCACTCTGCAGGAGTTCAACAACCGCATCAAGCGACTGCTGGCCGACCCAAGTGTGATGAACTGCTGGGTGGTGGCTGAAACCACCGATGTGCGCATCAACCAACACTGCTACCTCCAACTGCTTGAAAAGAACCCAAAAACAGGTGCGACGGTGGCTAAAATCAAAGCCATAATTTGGGGCAACCAATTCAGGTTCCTCAATGCGCGATTCAAGCAGGTGACGGGCCGCGACATTGGCAACGATATGAAGATTATGGTGTGCCTGAGCGTGAACTATAGCCCTCAATACGGCTTGACGGTGGTGATCAACGACATCAACCCCGAATTTACCCTCGGCGATATGGAGCGTCAACGCCAGGAAATCCTCAACCGCCTCACCCAAGAGGGCATCATCGGGCAAAACAAGACGGTGCCTGTGCCGCCTGTGCTGCAGCGCATCGCCATCGTGTCGGCTGCCGGTGCCGCTGGATATGGCGACTTCATGAAGCAACTCACCGACAATAAATATGGCGTGTGTTTCTATCCATGCCTGTTTCAAGCCACGATGCAGGGCGTAAAGACGGTGCCAACGGTGCTTGCAGCACTCGACAAAGTGGAACAAAACCAGCACCTGTTCGACTGCGTGGTGATTATCCGTGGCGGTGGCGGTACGGAAGAACTCAACTCGTTTGACAATTACGATTTGGCGCGCCGTGTTGCCACATTTCCCCTGCCTGTGATTGTGGGCATCGGTCACGAAAGAGACATCACGGTGCTCGACTATGTGGCTGGCATTCGTGTCAAGACCCCTACTGCGGCTGCTGAGCACATCATTCTGCAAGCAGCCAACGCACTGGCGCACATCGGCGACTTGAGCAATCAGGTGGTGAGCATCGCGCGCGACTACATCGCCAGAGCGAAGGAGCAACTGTCGTACTACGCTGGCAATTTGCCGATTATGGCACAACGCATCATCGACACCAACACGCTACGCCTGCAAAACTTCATACAAAACATACCCCTGCATGTGCAACGCCGCATCGAGAGCGAGAATGCACAACTTGCACGCCAAAAAGACGCTATCAAGAATGCGGTGGCACAAGTGAAGATGAAGGAGACGATGCGATTGGAGGCGTTGGGCGACAAAATAGAACTGCTATCGCCCCGAAAGGTGATGGCGCGCGGCTACACACTCACCACATGCGAAGGCAAAATCATGACTGACGCTGCCCAACTCGAAGCCGGCAAACTGGTGACCATTCACTTCCGTGATGGCAAGGTGGTGGCTGGCACACAATCAGTTATCAAGGACAAATAAAATTACAAAAATATGGAAAATCAAAACGAACTCACCTACTCTGCTGCGGTGAAAGAACTGGAAGAAATCGTACAACTGATGCAAAGCCCCGACTGCTCTGTGGATAACCTCGGCAAATACACCAAACGCTCTGCCGAACTCCTAAAAATCTGCAAAGCAAAACTCACGTCCACCAACGAAGAAGTCCAAAAAATCATCCAACAACTCGACGAATCCACAAAATAGTCCCCCCATTATTTATGTGCATCAAGCATAAAAATAGGCTTTCATGGGTTAAACGAAGTTGAAAACAAAGCACTAAGTTCCCTTAACCAAAAGGGCCTATGAATTATCCTATCATACAAACAGCAACAGGCACTGCTGACAGAAGCAGGTTTTTTATCACTCTTGGTGCCAAGAACAAGAAGACTGGCGCTTCAGAGTTGGCGGTCTTCTCCCATGTGTTTGGCCTTGATTTGGAAAAGATCAGGGAGGATGTGAGCGTGACGATAGGTGGGCATCGTTATGAACCCGACCTCGCATACATCGATAAAGAAAATGGTGTCTATGTCGATATAGAGATTGATGAACCTTATTCAAGTTTTCATCGTCCCACTCATTTCATCACCGAAGATGGAACGCATAAGGATCAACGCCGAAATAAACTTTTCCTGTCCGCTGGCTGGCATGTATGCCGTTTCACGGAGCAGCAGATGTTTTGCCAGACAAAGTCGTGCATGAAAGCGGTGTACGAACTACTGCTGCAAGTGGGGGCTATTGAGGCAATTCCCGCGAAGTTAGCCAATGCACCGGCCCTGAAGTTCGAACCCTGCTGGACGGCAGAGAAATCGAAGAAGCGCTCCTATGCCCACTACCGCAAGTCGTACCTCGGTTACGACCCAATGACGATGGATTTCAGCAGTTGTGTGCGATGCTCTCTGCTGCTCATTCCTATCATGTTTCAGGCAACTTACAGCAAACGGATACGCCGAATGCTGTTTAGACAACTGCGCAACTCCTTCAAATCATATCATTAACTAAATACAAATAAAAAATGAATCTGAGCAAAATCATCTACAATTGGTGCTTTTGCGTGCAAAAAATAGGAAATGATATACATGTTGTCCCGAAAAAGATGCGATGAAATTCCGTTAGGAATTTGATGTGTGTAGGCAGGTATGCAGAAAAGATGTAATGGAGCGAA
>SFGS01000048.1 GCA_004557565.1 Bacteroidales bacterium
CATGCCGCCAACCACACAATCCCTCCGCCACCCTCTCACGAGGGCTCACCACATTGCCCCAAGGATAAAAACCGCTCGCCGTTTCACGGCGAAAAACCCCTGATGATAAAATGAATTCTTGGAAAAAAGCGGAATCAAATCTCCCAAAACGATTTTGCATGGTAGGGACGCGACACTTCGCGTCCGCGACAAATAACTGATATCCAATATAGTATCACAATTATGGGCGGACGTGAAGTATCACGTCCCTACCAGGTTTTTTCGCCAAAAGGCTGTTTTTTATGTTTTTGTTTCAGTCCCCCAGTATTTTTCCACTGAACCGGGACTATGCCGCCCTTTAAAAAAGCACCCTATTAAATCCCGAAATTGAGATTTAATAGGGTGCTCGTTATTTTTATGTCCTAATTGGGGGCGGTTATTTTACGATTACTTTTGTGGCTTTGCCGTTGAGGGTGACTATGTACACGCCCTTGTTGAGCGTCACGCTCAAGCGTTCGCTGCCGTTGGCTAAGCGCACGCCACCGATGTTGTAAACGCTGATGTCGCCTTGCGCGCCGTCGATGGTGAGCACACCGTCAGCCACGCTCACGCTTGCGTCGATGCTGCTAACCACATCGTTCACGCCAGATGGCATGATGCCGTTGATGTTCTTGAATTTGCCCCATTGTGCGTCGGCCTTGTAAGCCTCCACGCCTTCTTCTGGCACGTTGAGCACGCAGGTGTTCAGGTCCACATCTTCAAACACATCGGCTGTGATAGCGATTGGAGCGGCAACTTTAATGGTGAACGATTCCAGCGCAGAGCAGCCGTAGAATGCCTCGGCGGCAATGGTGCCAATGGTGCTTGGCAATGTTACGCTCTTCAGCGCAGAGCAGCTGGCGAATGCCTCGTAGCCAATGCTGGTGTAGCCTTCTGGCACGTCGATCGACTCAAGGCCGTTGGCGTAGTAGAACATCGATTCGCCTATGGTGCTTATGCCGCTACCGAGTGTCACGCTCTTCAAAGCAGAGCAGCGATACACGAAACTCTCGCCGATGCTGGTCACGCTGTTAGGCAATGCGAGTTTGGTAAGACCGGTGCAGCGGTAAAACACCTCGTCGCCGATGGTGGTGAGGGTTTCGGGCAGCGTGATGGCGCTGAGACCTACACAGCGACTGAATGCCGATGCGGCAATTTCTTCGGTGCCACTTGGCACTGCATACGCGCCGGTTTTGCCTGCTGGAAACGCCAACAAGTTTGTCTTTGCCTTGTTGAAAAGCACACCATCTGCCGATGCAAACGCTGCGTTGCCTTCTGCCACATTGATGGCTTTCAGGGCGGTGCAACCTTCAAACACGGCCTCGCCCAAGGTTTTCAATTTCTTTGGCAGGGTGATTTCGGTGAGTGACGAACAACCGTCGAAAGCGGCTTTGTCGAGTTTGGTGAGAGTGGCGGGAAGCACCACGTTTGTCAACGCCTTGCAGCCGTAGAACACCTTTTCGCGAATCTCGGTCACATCGCCAAATGTCACGCTTGCGAGCGATGAGCAACCCAAAAAGCAACTCTTGTCAAGCATCTCCAAACCAGCAGGCAGGGCGATTGACTTCAGCGAACTGCAATCAGAGAAGGCAAATTCGTCGATATAGATGATTTTTGGGGTGAGTGTGATTGTTTCAAGAGCCGAGCAGCGGCTGAAAGCGTGAGGCTTGATTTCGTTGGTTTCGCTACCGAGGACAAACTCCTTCAAGTCGCTGCAATATGCCAACGCGTTTTCGCCCACTTCCCACATAGTGGCAGGCCACACCACTTTGGTGAGGTTGGTGCCAGTGAACGCATACGACAGGTCGGTGCAGTAGTATAGGTCATTATCTTCGCTCACGTCGTAGCTGGTGGCGGTGTAATACTTGCTCCACGCATCCTCATAGTAGGCGTCGCCGCCATCGGTGAGTTCAATGCCAGCGATGTTGAGTTCGGTGAGTTTGCCATCAGTAGTCTCGCCCTCAATATCCAGACCAGCCATCTCGCGGATAAAACGAATGTCGGTGCCATTGAGCGTACCGCTCACGGTAAGCGAAGTAATCGCATTTTTCTCACTTGCCGGAATAAGGGTGCTAAGCGTGCCAGCCTCAGTTACGGTCACGGTTTTACTTGTCGCGAAAGCCTGAGCCGACATCGCAACCATCAGAACGGCCGCTACCACGCAGCCACATACACGAGTAAAAAATTTCTCCATATTAGTTCATTATAAAAAATATATACTTGATTTCAAGAATCATCCTCAAAAAACCGCCCCAAAAATACTCAAAATCCCCCAATTATCAAACTCCCCAAAGTATTTTCACACATCAGGAATCTGACATTATAAATTAGAGTGCCTGATGTGCCGGGCTTCTTGAATCTTCAAATTTTTCGAAATATCTAAGAATCGATGATTTGACTTGTGGGATGGGTTAGGGAAGGGGAGTGGTGATGGGGAGGTGGATTTTGGTGGGGTGGGTGGCGATGGGGAGGCGGTAGGTGCCATCATCGTCGCGGCTGATGAAGTAGTGGTGGGCGATGTCGTCGTTGATGATGATGGATCGCACCATTTTCTTGATTCGTGAGAGGTTTTGGTTCAATTTGTCGGGTTTGAGGAGTGCATCTACACTTTCTTCCACGTAGTTGCTGCCGGGGTGCACTTCCTCGTAAATGTCGATGAAATCGGCGCGGTGGTTCGAAAGTTCTTTCAGGCGGCAGCCTTCTGGGTGCAACAGGAACCAAATGTAGAGGGTGCGGCTGGCGGCACTCATCTTCAGTTCCATTTCATTGTATTCGGGGAAGATGATTTTGCGGTCGCGGTTCACTACCAGCATAGGCATCGTGTTCACCACATACTTGCCCTGTAGCGATGTGGCAATTAGTTCGGTAGGGTCGGCGTGATACTTTTGTATGAAGTCCATAATCAGAGCCTGAATCAACTGCAAGTCGTGGTTGCGCTGCTGCTGCAAACTCTGAGCATAGTCATTTTCTTGCACGTCCTCTCTCAGGATTTCGATTTGTGCCTCGTCCTCCTTCGTCAGTTTTGCTTCACCAACCTCGTCTTCATCCGTTAGCGTAAATCTCTCTGCATTGCCGTCCTCGATTGGTGTTGGTTCCTCAGCCCAATTCCCCTTTTTAGGAGCATTGCAATAATTCATCATCAGGTTGCGCTCATCACGGAACTTCCGCTCCCTTTTATAGACACGATGTTCAATCGACAGGAATTTACTTGATGCCGACTCGCCGGCTGCCAAACCGATTTCGGGGAAAATGAGTGTGAAGGTGCTGTTGTCGCCATCGCGATCTTCCTCCACCGAGGTGAGGCGGTTGTAGAACGTGAACAAGCCATCGTCGAGCGTGTGCATACTCTGAATCACGCAAGCGAGCACGGAATATCGGCCGATATTGCCAGCATTCACCTTTCGGGCGGCAATCACCATGCCAAGGCGGTTCACCTCTGGCACATGCGCCGTTACCACCTCCATTTTGGCAAGCCAACCGAGGTTGATGCTGCGCCTGAGCGACGACTTCAGCAAGTGGTTGTAGGCTTGAGCCTGGTGGTCACTACTCACAAACAGATACAGTTTGCCATACTCCAAGTGGTAGAGCAGTTCGGGATTGATAAAATTGGTCACGTCCATCATATTACTATCAGTTTTTCGGGATAAAGTTAATAAAAAAGTTGTCACACTCACACTAATATGTAGTGCAAGTGCAACAACCGTGCCAATCAGGTATTAGGATTTGAAGAAGTTTTTGGAAATTCTCCTTTTCATCTCAGCGCGTTCTTCAGGTGTTGGGGCCATGCAGTAGTGCACATTGTCTGCCCACTTCATTCTGCTCTCATTCACAATTTTTGCCATTTTCTCTGTTCCCTCTTCCGTTTTTTCCCATGTCATGGTATTGTCGATTGAAAGGTTGAACGCCACTGATTCCACATCGTGGTCGGCACCGATGTAGGCAAACATCCACCCTTCCTGCTTGTAGGCTTCAATCAGCGCCTTGATGGCTTTGGCGGAAAACTCTCGCGAAGCGTTTTCGTAGCCGTCGGTGATGATGGTCACCGCCACGCTGGCAGATTCGTCGTCCTTTACGGTGGTGTGCAAGCGTGTGCACACATTGCCTATGGCATCGTAGAGCGGAGTCATGCAGCAAGGCTCATAATCGGCAAGGGTGATGTCGTTCACCTTTTCGATAGGCGTGTTTTCGTAAATCACCTTCTGCTCGCAGCCGCAGAATGCCACCAGCGTCACAAACTGCTCCTGCTCCGCGTTTTTCTTTCTCATGCTGCGAATGCAGCCGAATGTTTCGTTCACACTGTCGACGGCTTGCTTGCGAATGCTTGTCATCGAGCCGCTCTTGTCGAGAATCACTACGTTGTAAATCTTGCTGTTCATTTTCGTTGTGTTTTAAAAATGTCGTTATTTGTGGTTAATTAAGATTGATTTCTTGTTTCATGCCACAAAGTTACATCCAATTTCCGCACACCCCCATTTCCTGCAACCTTGCATTTTTTTCACCTCAAAATACGGTGGTGTGATACGGGTTTTCGGTGAAAATGATTATCTTTGCAGACCATATGTAATTAATAACTGAAATACACTGATATGCAATCTACTCGACTTGAAAAAATAGCTCGCTTGCTCCAAAAGGAACTGAGCGAAATCTTCCGTCTCGAAACAGCGAAAATGGGTGGTGTGCTCGTGAGCGTGAGCGCAGTGCGTGTGTCGCCCGACTTGAGCATCGCACGCGCCTACCTGAGTGTGTTCCCAAGCGAACGCGCACAGGAAATCATGGCTAACATCAACGCCAACGAAAAGGGCATTCGCTACAATCTGGCTCAGCGTGTGCGCTACCAACTCCGCAAAACGCCTGAGTTACACTTCCATCTCGACGATTCGCTCGACTATATCCAGCACATCGACGAACTGCTGGCTAAAGACGGCACAAAGACTGATAAAACTGAGGAATAATAGCCATCCGTAAGTGAGCCTCTCTTTCAACATAGCGCTTCGCTACCTGCGTGCCAAGAAAGGGCACACAGCCGTGAACATTATCTCCATCATCTCTGTGTTAGGGGTGGTGGTGACCACTGCCGCGCTGATTTGTGTGCTAAGCGTGTTCAACGGTTTTCACGACTTGATTAAGGAGAAACTCTCCACCGTTGACCCCGACATCGCCATCACCGCCACTATGGGCAAGACCATAGCCGATGCCGACAGCGTGGTGCGTGTGGCGCAAGCCATTCCGGGTGTGGAAATGGCTATGCCTGTGGTGGAGGACAATGCCCTCGCCATTTTCGCCGACTACAGTATGCCGCTGAGGCTGAAAGGCGTGCCGAAAGACTACAATCGGCTCACGGGCATCGACAGCGTGATTGTGGAGGGCGATTTCCTGTTGGAGGACGAGGTGTCGCGCTATGCGGTGCTGGGCGTTGGCCCTGCCGTGAACTTGAACGCACGCGCCGGCTCGTTGCGAATGCTCCAACTCTATGCGCCACAGCGTCGCGGACAGGTTGACCTCAACGACCCGATGAACGCCTTCACCGAAGATTCGGTGTTTGTGGCTGGCATTTTCATGGTGCAGCAGAAGGATTTCGACAACGATATGATTTTTGCTCCCATCGACTTGGCGCGCGAACTGTTTGACTACACCACCGAAGCCACACAAGTGGAGTTGAAACTCGCTCGTGGAGCCTCGGAACAAGCCGTGATGGACCAACTGAATGCGCAGTTGGGCGAATCCTACACGGTGAAAAATCGCATGATGCAGCAAGATGCGTCGTTCCGACTGGTGAATATGGAAAAATGGATCACGTTCCTGCTGCTCGCATTCATTCTGGTGATTGCCACTTTCAATGTGATCAGCACCCTCTCGCTTTTGATTATCGAGAAAGACGAGAGCATTCGCACCTTCAGAAGCCTCGGTGCCACCGACAAGCAAATCACACGCATTTTCGTCACAGAAGGGTGGCTGATTGCCCTTGTGGGTGCTGTGGCTGGCGTGGCTTTGGGACTGGTACTTTGCCTCTGCCAGCAGCAGTTTGGCTGGCTCAAGCTCTCGGCTCGCCCCGATGCGGTGATAGTGAACGCCTATCCGGTGGTGGTGGTTTGGACCGATGTGCTGGTGGTGTTTATGCTGGTGGCGGCTGTTGGGCTTGTCACTTCGCTCGTCACTTCGCTGATGATGCGCCGCCGACTTAACAGATAATTCTCTCAATTCCCAATAACACGATGAATATCCGTCACGACATCGAAAACGCATGGGGCGCAATCAAGCGTTTTGCGCGCCGTATGCTCGTCACCAAACGCCTGATGGCGCTGATGGCAATGGGCGTGACTGCACTCGTGAGCATTGTGGTGCTGTATTACAGCGATTGGCGACTGGCTGTGGGGCCGTGGCACACCTATGGAAACGGGCTGTTCAGCGTCAACGAGCCCCGCGACGAGCATTACGAAAACTTCCTCCTTTCGGGCGATTTCCGGAAGCGACTGGAGAACCGTGGCGGCGGTCCACTGGTGGCATCGTTCCAGAAGTCGGTGCTGTCCGACGCTGGCGAGGTGATTGACATTCGCCACATCAACGTGTTTGACATCAGCAAGCGTTTCAGCCGACTGTTCAGCACCGAAAAACAGGTGGCACGCACCTTCCTCTCGCGTAAAAACTCCTATTTTGTGGAATACGACATTCAACCAGCCCCGAAGGTTGACGGACACCCTGCCATGTACTACAAGTCGCGCTACCGCGACGAGGGTGGCTACTACGCACGCGGCATGGTGGTGTGCGCACATCACCGCGCTTACTTCTTTGAATCGTATTCCAACTACAGCCCATACCTCGATTGGGAAAACGACACCAAAACCTACTATTTCGACAAGTCGGTAAACGAAACGAGAAACTTCACCGTCGATAACATGGACTCGATAGAAAACCGCTTCTTCCTCTGGTCGATATTCCTCTTTGCCGTCTATGTGACGGCTGGTGCATTGGCGTTCAGAATGGTCACCCGCGGCATCATCAACCAAGGCCCCGACTATCCAATCGTCAACCTCGAATCCCACAAACGCTGGCAATGGCTCACCGGGCTCACCATCGTGATGATGCTCGTAATGTTTGTGATGATGGTGGCATTTTGGCAATACAAAGGCACCACGCCCCTCCAAACCGCCTCCTTCATCATCTTCGGCCTCCTCATCTACACCTTCAACCTCCCCACCAGCATCCACCTCTACAAAAAAGCCCGCAACCGCCTCCACCGCTAACCCTTCCCACAGGTTTTACGTAGATTGCTTTGGCGAGTGATTTATCGCTCACCAAAGCAATCTTGTGAGGGATTTGTGTGTGGGTGTGGGGGAATTAGTGGAGGATAAATGATTTCCTCATATAAAGTATCAGTTTTAAAAGCCTAATCAGTTAATTATCCGAATATTACCGCCACAAATGCGTAGCGGTCATCTCTGCAAATATAGTAAACTTTTCTTAATTCCGCAGTATATTCCCCAAAAAATCGAAAAAACACCCCATTTCACCGATTTTTAGGCAATGTGTGAGTAGGAACAGCAGGGGTTAGTCGTCTTCGCCTACGAGGGCACGGAGTTCACGGAGTTCACTGTATGCCATTTTTAGGATGGCGTTGTCGATACTGATATATTCTTCCACGGGGCGACCTTCGTCTTGCAGCGAGTGGGCGAAAAGCCAGTCGTAGGTGTCTTTCAGATAGAAGGCGCGTGCGAGTGCGCCGTGCGATGCACCGGGTAGCCAGTCGAAACGCAGACGCGAGGTGAGTTGCTTCTCCTGAAGCCCTGCCACCACCTTTTTCGACTCGTTCACGCCCACAGCGCGGTCGGCAGTGCCGTGAATAATCCAAAATGGGAGTTCGCCCAGCCCGGTCTGGTCCTTCAGGTAGCAACCGCCACACAGTGCCATTGCCGCCGCAATCTTGTTGGGGTAGGTGCCGGCAAAGTCCATCGTGCCGTAGCCACCGAGGCTCATTCCCAGCACATATATGCGGTTGGCGTCCACCTTGTAGTTCGCCTCCATCCATTCAATGATGTCCATCAGTTTCGATGGCTTCCACGCCTCGCCCGGATTCTGCGGCGCAATCACAAACGCCGGCATATTCATACCCTTTTTAATGGCGTCGAGCGTGCCGTAGCGAAGCACTTGGTTAAGATTGCGACCGCACAGCGAGCGACCATGCAGAAACACCACAATCGGTTGCGCCTTGGTACCGTCGTAGCCGTCGGGCGTGTAAATCCAGAAAGGATAACCGTTTTCGGCAATGCGTTCGTGGGTTTTCATCGTGCCCTCTGCCATGCCGCCGAAAGCAATGGCAAAAATTGATAATATGGTGAGAATTAATCGTTTCATAAAGCAGTTACGTTTTCGTTCCGACGGCAAAGTTAGCAAAAATTCAGATACGGTGTTCACTTTTTCCTGTTGTTTCGGGGGTGGTGCATCAGAATCTCCTCTCGCAGACGAGTGCGGTCGATGTGCACATATATCTCGGTGGTGGTGATGCTTTCGTGACCGAGCATTTGCTGAATGGCACGCAAATTGGCACCGCCCTCCAGCAGATGGGTGGCAAACGAATGGCGCAACGTGTGGGGGCTCACCGTTTTGCGAATGCCTGCCAACTGGCACAGTTCTTTGATGATGTAGAACACCATCACCCGCGACAGCGCACCGCCACGACGGTTTAGAAACAGAATATCATCGCACCCACGCTTCGCCACCTGATTGGCGCGCGTTTGCTCCATATAGAGGCGGATTTGCTCCAATGCCTCCTGCGAAATCGGCACCAGTCGCTGCTTATTGCCCTTGCCTTCCACCACCACATATTCCTCGTCGGCATACAGGTGCGAGATGCGTAGATTCACCAACTCCGATACACGCAAGCCACAGCCGTAGAGCGTCTCCACGATGGCACGGTTGCGCTGCCCCTCAGCCTTGCTCATGTCGATGCACGCAATCATCGCGTCGATTTCCTCCACCGTCAGCACCTCAGGCAGCCGCCGTCCAATCTTTGGCGACTCAATCATTCGGGCGGGGTTGTCGTCGATATAGTCCTCCATTTTCAGGAATTTGTAAAAACTCTTGACACCCGAAATGATGCGCGCTTGCGAACGCGGACCGATGCCCACATCGCGGAGCGTGCAGAGGAAATTGTCGAGCACGCTGCGCGTTACATCTTCCACCGCCACGCCCTCGGTTTGCAGGTACGCCACAAGTTTCGCCACATCGTCGGCATAAGCCATGGCAGTGTTGTGCGCAAGCCCCTTCTCCACCGTGAGATACACGCCGAAGTGCCGAACCGTAGCCGATATGTCGCTAATTTTCCGCATCACCACCACAAAGTTACAAAAATCCCCCATTCCCAAAACAAAAAAATGTACCCGAAGTCTCCACAAGATTCCCCACCCAAAAAAGAAGGGTGTGAGTTCCAAGGGAAGCAAGGCTGCATGGAGCCTCAATGAGATTTAACACTATCAAAAGAAATCTGTGGTATCTGTGTGAGGAAAAAAACAACGTGGGATTTGTGTGAGGCAAAGGGGCACAAAAAAATGGGGCGCAGGTGGATGCGTCCCATTTATTGTGTTATGGTGTCTCCCTTTGGGGGAGAGGGGATTATTTCAAAATCATGTTGATGAGGGCGGTTACGTCGCTCACGTTGATTTCACCGTCGGCGTTGATATCGCACACTTCGTTGCTGTAGTCAGAAGTGCCGAGAATCTTGTTGATGAGGGCAGTCACGTCGCTCACGTTGATTTCACCGTCGGCGTTGATGTCGCCCAATGTGCCAGCTGCTTCGTCTTTCACTTCTACAGGGATAAATTGGAGTTGAGTTTTGTACTTAGCCACGAAACCAGTGATGCGGAACTTCTTGCCTGCGAGGTTTTCAGGAATCTTCACATCGTTGGCAAACTTGTTGAACACTTGGAGGTCAACGGTGCCGTCGTTACCAGTGTAGGTGCCAGCAGTTTCGGTAGCGGTGAGTGCCACGCCAGGAACTGTGATATATTGATGCATCATGTCGAGAGAAACGTCTTCGAGAGCCATTTCTTGAGCTTCCACAGGAGCACCTTCGCCACTCTTCACTGCGCTTTCGTCAACAGGGATAATTTCCTTGTAGCCGTCGTAAGTCACCCAGTGAGCCACGAGGTTCTTGATCTTGTCGCCGTTCACAAACTTGTTGGTGAGGTAGCCGTAAACCAAGCCGTAGGTGTTGGCGTCCTTCACCCACATGTAGCTGCCATTTTGGTAGATAACTGAGAGTTCGGCAGAAATCATACCCTTCACGCCTGTTGAGAGGCCGTAGAGAGCGTTGATGTCGGCAACTGGGTCAACTGGCAGTGCAGTGCCGTCTTCGAAGGTCACGTTCACTGGAAGAAGTTGGTAATCCACCTTCTTGGTTGTGCCGTTGTAGTGTGAACCCACGATTGCATATACGTTGTATTTCTTGGTGAGGTCCTTTGGCAATTGAGCGGCCATGTTGTTGAAGTAAGGCACGGTGTTGCCGGCTGCGTCGGTGATGGTGAGGGCGGAAGTGTTGATGGTAGCGCCCTTCACGAGCACGTAGTGGCCGAAGTTGGCGTGCGAGATGTTGTCGGCGGTGAGTGCCAATTCTTCTGGAGTCACAGCTTCCTTGCCTGAAGGAGCCTTGAAGCCCTTAGGATTCTTCAATTCTGGTTCGCCATTGTAGGTCACCTTGGTACCGCTGAAGCCAGCAGGAATCACGTCGCCTTGTTCGTAAGACTTGCCCACGCTGCCGTAAACGAGCATGTAGCCAGTGTTGTCTTTCACCCAAAGGTTAGCGCCGCCTTGTGCGAGCACGGTCACTGGATTGCGGAATGTGGCTTCAGCGTCGTTAGCGAGGTTTTGGTATTCAGCGATAGTCACACCTTCCACGGTGCTGGTGTCGCCAGCTTGCTTAATGACGGTTGGGAGCATCACATAAGAAATGTCGCCTGTAGTCTTGTCGGCCCATGCGCCTACGATGCCGTAAACGTCAACGTTCACTGAGTCGTTCTTTGCAGAGAAACCACCCATGCCGCTTTGGCAACCAGCTGTACCGCTGTTGTCGGTGATGGTCTTGTTGAGGAACGAGGTGGTTGCGCCTTTGATAACCACGAAGTGACCAAACATATCCTTAGCGATGTCGCTCACTTGGATAGGTTCGGCAGCAACAGGGTTGTTTGCGCCCTTGTGGAAGTTGCTGTAAGTGTTCACCACCAATTCAGCTTCACCCTTGTAGGTGGTCTTCTTGCCGTTGAAACCAGCGAGAATTTCGTCGCCGTTCTTCAACGTAACGCCGGTGCTGCCGTAGAAGAGGGTGTAACCGGTGAGGTCTTTAACGTAGATGTTGTTGCCGTTTTGTGCGAGCACGGTCACTGGGCTGGCAAACTTCACTTGAGTTTCATCAGCCACAGTCTTATAGGCTGCGATGTTGTTCACTTCCACAGCAGTGCCCAGCACATATTCAGCAGTAGCGATTTCGCTCATCTTGCCGTTGAGGGCTGCGATAGCCTTCACTGTGGTGTTGCCCTTGATTGCGATAGGAACAACGTACTTCTCAGAAGCAGTGGTTGGGTCGGTGCCATCGAGGGTGTAGTAGATAGCAGCACCTGTGGTGCCAGTCTTGAGTTCAAGGTTGAAAGGACTGTAGTAAGTGCCGGCCTCATGGCTGAATGTTGGCTTGCTTACCACCACTTCACCAGCTGCGCCAGTAGTGATTGTGGCTTTTTTGAAGCGCCATTGACCGCTTTGGGTAGCATTGCAGTAAACGGTGAACTTCACTGTTGAGGCATTACCGGTCCAAGTAAGTACGCGAGTTTTTGAGTCATACTCAATAGTGCCTTCAGAAGCCTTCACGTCCACGACTTTGTCTGTAGCATTTGAGCCGCCTTCAAACACCATCTTGGTCATTGCAGCGGTGGATGTCACGGTCATAGTGTTGCCGTCGAGTGGAGAAGCTTTCAGACCGCCGTACAAGCGCATTTCCTTAACACTCGTGTTAACGAAATAGGAAGGTTCTGTGGCTGAATTGCCTTTTTCAAACGAGAACGAGAAAGACCCTGAAGTGACAGGGGTAGCAGGCTGTACCTTGGCGTCGCCGTACAGGCTTGCGAAATCGATGGTGGTTTCTTCAGCAAAAGCTGCGCCAATGGCGAACACACACATCGCGATTAAAGTAAAAATTCTGTTCATTACGATTATTAATTAATTGTTTTAGGTTAGTTGGCATATTATATATGCGCACAGCATATCAATAAAACGCAAATTTACACATTACTTTCCTATTTTCATATATTTTCACCTTTTTTAATGTATAACGCACCTGATTTTTATGCACAGTAAGCAGGGCAAAAAAGCGACCATTCCACACCATCTCCACAAACTTCAACACACCTCACTACAGACCCACAAAAAAACCAAAAATCACGCAATTCACAAATCGCTGAAGATTAAGTGTTTACTGAATTATGTGTAAAAAAGTTTAATTTTTTCGCTAAAATATTTGGTGGATATAAGAAAAAGCTCTAACTTTGCACACGCAATTCAGCAACAATGGTGCCATAGCTCAGTTGGTAGAGCAAAGGACTGAAAATCCTTGTGTCCCCGGTTCGATTCCTGGTGGTACCACAGAAAACCCTTGAACGCAACCCGTTCAAGGGTTCTTCTTTTTTAACCCCTTACCAAAAAGCTCGGTGGAAAATTAGTGGGGTATAGATAATGAAATGGAATCCACCGAGGGGATATATAAGTTGAAAGTCCTGTGGCTGTTGATGCCACAGGACTTTCTGCTTATTTGGGAGAGTGCTTGGGGAAGCACTTTAGGGGTGATGGGTTAGTTTTGGGTCCACGCCATGTTCCAGAGGGCTACGCGGTCTTTGTTTAAGCTGCTCTTTGATGGGCAGAGGTTGGTGACCTCGATGGTGAAGGTGCCCTTGATGTTCACGTCTTCGCTGAAGTCGTAAGCGGTGTATTTCACTGCGTCTTTCTTAGTGACGGTGAAACTCTTCACCACTGCACCACCCTGCTTGATGTCAACGCGGAACGATACGCCGTTTGCCTCGGTGTAGGCATAGCCGTAGTTGAACGAGAGTTTGCCGATGCCGCCTTCAATTTCAGGAGATACGAGCGTGCCCACTGCTGAAGTCTTACCGTTGAGGTTGCAAGCGGTAGCGTATTCAGTGGTTGAACCAGTCTTGAAGCCGATGAACTTGAACAGAGGGTTGGCGTCGGCTTCGCTACCTTGGAGAATGCTCACGTTAGTGCCCTTCCAGCCACCCTTGGTGGTGTAAGTGCCATACAAAGCGGTTGGGGTGCCATTGTTGAAACTCTCGAAGTCGCCACGAGTGGCAGCGGCCGAAGCAGCGCCAAACGAGAAGTCGTCGATACACCAAGTCTGGTAACTTGAAGCAGCAACTGCGGTGTAGCGGAAACCGATGTAGTAAGTGCCGTCGGCATACTTAGAGAGGTCGATGTCGCCCGATTCCACGAAGCCGCTGTAGCCAGTGGCAGGAGCCACTGCGAGTTTGCAGTCAATCTTGTCGGTCACGCTGCCCTTGAATGGAGTTTGACCATTGAAGATAAACACCTCAAACTTGTCGCCGCCTTGGTAGCCCACTTGGCTCTTGAACGAGAGGATTTTGCTCTTAGCCTTCTTGATATCGATAGCAGGGCTGATGAGCCATGCTTCGAATGGTGGCTTTGTGCCCTTATAACCTGTGATACAAGCGTAGGTATTGTCGTTGAATGTAGAGGTGAACCATTTCTTGTCGCCTTGTGGAGTGTAGATGGTCCAAGTGCCTGGAATGCCGCTTTCAAAGTTTTCTTCCACGCTGGTCACACCGCCAGTGGTGATAGAGAGTTGGAACTCGGCAGTTGAACCGCTGTTGCCGGTGATACCGTGAGTGCCCATGAATTTAGCGAAGTTGCCCTTCACGAGAATCTTGCTGTGGAGCACCTCTGGCCAGTCAACGAGGTTGGCAGTCTGACGGAAAGGAGAACCTTGTGGCAGAGCCACCACCATACATTTGCTAATGTCGCGGCAGTCGGCAGTCGGAGCAATCACGAGGGTGTTGTCGAGAGTGGTAGGTGCTGTCCATTCAATGTCGTCGGCACTCTTCACCTCGCTCACTTCAGGAGCCACAGCACCCACTACAAAGCCAGAAACCCAGCCGCTCAAACCTTCAGCCTCGCCAGCGATAGCCTCTTCCACAGTGTATGGGTCGGTGAGCAAGCCCTTGGTTGAAGATGAGAAGCCGATGCAGTCGTCGGCAGTGCGGATATAGAGTTGCCATGTGCCGCCGTCGAGTTTGGTGGCGCTGGTGTTGTAGTAGCTGAGCACACCCACCACTGAGCCGGTGCCCAATGGGAGGATATTGGCGCGGAATGTAGCGTAGTTGCTGTTGCGAACCACCAAAGTGTTGCCGTTTTCATCTTCGATGTTACGGTTGGTGGTAGCGTCGGAGTTAGCAAAGGTGTTCACGCCATCGGCATCAGAAAAGCGCACATTGTCGATGCGCACGAGGCGGCCTTGCCATTTTTTGAGTGTTTCGGCGTCGGTTTTGAGGTCACTGATGCTCATTGGAATGGTATCTACCTTGTTTACTGCTGGCAGGCCGTTGAGTTCTGCGATGCTTTGGAAAGTGGCCAATGGCAGGAACGATGCTTCCCACACACTGCCTTTCTCATAAAATTCAGGATAGCCAATTTGCTGTTGGCCGTTGTATTTGCCCACGAAGCAGTCCTTCATGTTGAGCACGATTTCCTGTCCCACACGGTAGGTGTTGTAGAGGCTGGTGCCGTTGATTGAGATAGAGAAGCCTGCGGTGCCGTCGGAAATGTAGAGGCTCTTGTAGATGTTGCCCGACACGTCGTTGGCGGTCACCCAGCCGTGAATCACGATATCTTCCTTCACGGTGTCGATGTAGTTGTTCACATCTTTCCAATACTTCGCCTTGAAGTCGGCGATGGTCATGTTGGGCTGGTGAGTGGCCTGTGGCACAACCATAGGTGGGGTATCAAAGTCGTCGTTACAGCTCACGAATGTCAATCCGAGAAGCAGAACGCTCAAATATACATAAAATCGTTTCATAATGTATGTTGTTTTTTTATTGTCAGAGAATGAATAATGTTTTGAAATTGATTAGAATCTAACACCTGCATTGACAAAGATGCGAATACCCTGTGCGTAGTAGTACTTGTTAGGATATTTGGTGGTGGAGAAGTTCTTGTAGTCGAAGCGACCTTGCTGGTAACCGCCGGTTTGAATGTTGCGGTTGTCGAGCAAGTTGTTGATGCTCAAGTTGAGGTTGAGCGATGCTGAGCGGCTGAGGTAAATGAGTTTACCGAGGCTCATGTTGATAACCAATGCTTCGTTGAACTTGTCTTGAGTGCTGATTTCGCGAAGGCGTTGCTCCAGTTCTGCTTCGCTTGAGCACACCTTCCAAAGGTCGGGAAGTGCTTCGTGGCGAACTGGTGAGAGGTCAACGTAAGCGCGATTCATCCATGCACCATTCAGTTCAAAGAACCACATGTGAGGACCTGCGTACTTGAATGCGAGGCTGTAGGCTTCTTGTGGAGTGCCGCTCACATAGTAGTTTTTCAAATACACGGTTTGGGTAACGTCGGGTTGCGAACCGTTTTCGTAACTGCGTGTGCCGGTTGGGCGGTTCTTGTACTGGTAGCGGCCAATGTTGGCGGCAGCCGATACGGTAAGGCTTGAAGTGAGCTTGTAGCTCAAGCCCACTTCCACACCCTTAAACACCTTGTGCACGTTGGTGAGTGCGTAGTTCATAAAGGTGCTTGCGAGGTCGTCGTAGAATGCGGTGCGCTCTGTGCCCTTACGCATGTCGGTGTAGAAACCGGTGACCACGCCCTTGAAGTTGCGGTAGTTCCATTCGTAAGAGATGTCGCCCGATGCGATGATTTCGCTGTTGAGGTTGGAGATCACATCGTCTTTGATGCGAGGCGAAACGTAAGCGTTGTAAGAGAGTGGTGCGCGTGTGCCGTAGTAGCCGTGAGCCACGAAGCTGTTGCGGCCGTCGATTTTATACATCACGCTTGCCTTTGCGCCATAATTGAAGAAGGTGTGGGTTGCGCCCTTGCCGAATGAGTTTTCGGGGGCACGACCATTGCGCATAAAGCCTTCACGCTGATATTGGGTGAAACTGCCGGTTGCGCCATAAGCCAAATCCCACTTTGCGAATGTCCAAGAGTTTTGGAGCCAGAGGTTGGCGCCCACTTGGTTGATATTGTAGTCGTAGCCGAAACGGTCGTCAACGCCCACCTTGCGGTTAGGATTGTTGAGGTCGTTTTGCGCCATGTCGGGGTTTTCTGGGAAGTCGCGTTCGGCAAATTGGTCGAAGTCGCTCCAGTGTGTGCCGCCGAGCAGGTCTTTCACTGTCTTGTAGTATGAAGAGCAGGTGTAGTTGGCACCGGCGCCACCTTGGAGAGCGAGTTGGTCGGTGAGGCGCATGTTCAAGTTGGTGTTGAGTTGCCAACTTGCTTGATTGCTGTGGCGGTTTTCAACGATGTAGCTTGACCCCTTGCCTTCCATCTCATTGAGGTAGTTGATTTGGTAGAGTTTGTCCCAGTTGAGCTGACGGAAAGAGTCGTCTTCACCAGTCCAAAGGTCGGTGTAGAGAGCGGCAATGGCTGGATTGCTTTCGTAGTAGCTTGGGAGATAGCGATAGTAGTCGGGACGTGGGTCGGCTGAGTTATACCAGTTGATGGCGCTTGATGCGTAGAACGACTTGTGGAATGCCACACCGGTGTTGAGAGTGGTGCCTGTGTTGGGCTTCCAGAGCCAGTTGAGAATCACTGTTGGGTCGAAAGCCTCCACTTCGCGAGCGTTGCGCTTCTTGCCGCCTTGCCAACCCCAGTTGCTGTTGTAGAGGTTGTTGCCAGTGAGGCGGTAACATTCCTCAAATGTGGCAGAGTTGCTTGCACGGCGTGTTGGCGCACCGAAAGTGGTGAGCGCGATGCTGTGCTGAGCATTGATTTCCTTCTGCACGGCGAGGAAGTAGCCCCAACTCTTATAGAACGAGCCAGGAACCACGCCTTCGCCAGCATAGCGGCCAATGGCACTGAGCGTAACAGCCCATCCGTTTGGCATCAAGCCGGTGCTGTAAGTGGCCATACCACGCCAGCGGTAGTTGCTGTTGGTGTAAGCCACGCTACCACGGAAGCCGGGAGCGTAGTCCTTGGCGTAGGTGCTGATGTTGTTGGCACCACCCACTTCACCGAGGGCGTAACTACGGGTGTCGAGACCCATACCAATCGCCTTGCTCTTGAACGCCTGGTTCAAACCGCCAAGCATCGAGAAGTTGAAGCGGCCGCGGGCAGCGTCGTTGAAGTACACGCCGTTGATGTATTGCTGAGTGTACTCAGAGTTGTAGCCACGAATGCGGAAACGCGCCACGCTGAAGTTGTAGCTGGCAGCCTGATAAAATGGGTTGTCACTTGCACCCGAAAGAGTGGCAACGGCTTGTGTGTTGCCTTCCTCGTCTTCGAGTTGCGATTCTGTAATCACCAAGTCGGCCTGGTCATCGTTGATAGATTGCGCAGGATTGAACGATGAAGATGTCAATCTCACGACACCCACGTTGAAAATCCCCTTTGCAGGAATCTCAACCTTAGTTTCACAGTCCTTGTAACCATAGCCAATCACGAGCAGCACATCGCTTCCCGGTTGCGCGTCGCTAATGAGGAAGTCGCCCGAAGGACCGGTTGTCACGGTATTGCCCTGGTTGTCGAGCATTACCGTAGCACCCACCACGGGAAGTCCGCTCTTGGCATCAATCACCGTACCTTGCACGCCAGTCTGCGCCCAAAGGGCAGAGGCGCTCACAAGCATGGTGAGAAGCAAAAACAGTTTTAATTTCATAAATGAATGTATTAGTGTTAATAAAATTTTTCGTCTCTATTTTAGTTTAGAAAGGAATTTTCAAAATTAGCACTTTTTTTTGAAATATTCACACACACCACACATAAATATAAAAAGTCAACAGGTCTACGAGGTAACAAGTCAACGAGCAATAGGGTATGGAGGGTTAAAAAATAATTGTTTTTTTCTGCCACAAATTAGCACAAATTCCCACAAATAATCTTTTTGTTGAATCTCGTTGAATCTGTGTGAGCAACTCACACAGATCCCACAGATCTCGCAGAATTTGCACGCCTAACGTAAAATCTCACAGAGGATTACGACTGCTCTTAAAAGACTATTCAATCCGATTTTCACACCTATTTTATCCATTTAAACCCGATTTACACCCTAACTTTGCGACATCAATCTTTAAGAGAAGAAAAAAAAGAAAATAGAACGGTAATTCTTACCTTTGTTGTATTA
>SFGS01000049.1 GCA_004557565.1 Bacteroidales bacterium
CATGGTAGGGACGCGATACTTCGCGTCCGTGACAAATGATTGATATTCAATATAGTATCACAATTATGGGCGGACGTGAAGTATCACGTCCCTACCGGGGTTGGTTTTTCGCCGAAGGCGAGAGGTTTTTATCCTTTTGGCGATGCCACCGACCTCGTAAGAGGGCGGCGTGAGGGGTGTGGTGTGACTGATTCAAGCCCCTGCTTGAAATCAGACATGCCACAGCACTAACGACAGGTGCGAAGCACTGGCATCGCCAAAAGGCTGTTTTTTATGTTTTTTGTTTCTGCGCCACCAGCATTTATCCACTGAACCATTCCATGGCTTAATTGTTTTTTTAAGGGGAGTAAATGGGTGTGGGGGCGTGAATGTTGGTTCACGTCCCCACTGGGGTGTTAGTAGTATTTTGCTGTTTTTTGACCCAAATCGACATCGATTTGGGGGTTTAATTAGCGGTTGGAGGCGAGGTAGTCTTCGAGGTCGGCTGGGTGGTATGGGATACGTTCCGAGCCGAGGAAGCGGCAGCCGTCGGCGGTGATGAGCACATCGTCTTCGATGCGAATGCCGCCAAAGTCCTTGTAGGTTTCGAGCACATCGAAGTTGAGGAACTCTGCACAATGTCCGCTGGCGCGCCAATCGTCGATAAGGGCAGGAATGAAGTAGATGCCCGGCTCGTCGGTCACCACGAAGCCTTCTTCAAGGCGGCGGCCCATACGCAGGCAGTTGGTGCCGAATTGCTCCAAGTTTGGTCGGGTTTCCTCATCGAAGCCCACATATATCTGTCCAAGTCCTTCCATATCGTGCACGTCCATACCCATCATGTGGCCGAGTCCGTGAGGCAAGAACATGGCGTGGGCACCTGCGCGCACAGCCTCTTCGGTGTCGCCCTTCATCAGCCCGAGTTCTTTGAGACGGTTGGTCATCGTGCGGCACACATCAAAGTGCACATCGGCATATTTCACGCCGGGGCGAGCCACTTTCAGCACGTGGTCGTGACATTCCTCCACAATGCGGTAGATGTCGAGTTGGCGCTGGGTGAACTTGCCGCTCACAGGGAATGTGCGGGTGTGGTCGGAGCAGTAGTTGTTGAGGTTTTCAGCACCGCAGTCGCACAGCGCCAGTCTGCCCTCTTCAAGGAGTGCTGGCGATGGATTGCCGTGCATGATTTCGCCGTGCTGCGAGAAGATGGTGGCAAACGAAGTCTGCGCGCCATACGAGCGAGCCACGCCATCAATCTGACCACCCACAAATTGCTCGCTCACACCGGGGCGAGCCACACGCATGGCGGTGGTGTGCATCTTGTAGCCGATGCTGCAAGCGTGCTCAATTTCGGCAATTTCGAGAGCCGACTTGGTGGAACGCATCTTCACCACTGCATGAATGAGGGTGAGCGACGCTGCGTCTTTCTGCTTCGAGGGGTGAATGCCCAGCAAATCCATGATTTGGATTTTGGTGTCGTAGCGATAAGGTGGCAAGAAGTGGATTTGCTGACCAGCTGCTTTGGCTTTCTCCACCAGTTGAGCGAGTTTGCTCATAGGTGCCGACTGCTTCACGCCCACCTGTGCAGCCATGTCAGCCACGCTGTCCACCGAGCCATACCACACAATGTCTTCAATGTCGATGTCGTTGCCCAAGAAATACTCCTGATCGGCATCCACATCAATCACGCCCACAAGTCCTTCGCGCTTCTGCCCGAAATAGTAGAGAAACGACGAGTCCTGGCGGAATGGCGCATAGGCATTGTTAGGATAGTTGCATGGAGCATCATTATTGCCAAAAAGGATAATAAGACCGCTCTTCACCAACTTCTTAAGCTGGTCGCGGCGACTCTGATATACATCTGAAGTAAACATAGTGCAATATATCTTTAGATTTGTATTATTTTACACAACTTTATTATTTTCACAAAGATAGTGCAAACGAGAGCAGAATCATCAAGCTTGCTTGAATGTTATGCCGAGTGCAGCCTATCTTCTACAAAAATAGCAAGATTTCGTGACAATAAAAAGGTTTCAAACCACATAACAAAAAATCATTAACTTTTTTTGCACTAATGCGGGAGGAAGTCAACGAGGCAACAAGTCGAAATCTCGAAAATTCGAAAATTCGAGGATTCGGTGTGGCGGTGGGTGGTTTAGCGGCGGGAGCGGGACTTGCGTTCTTGCTCTTTTTGCTTGGCACGCTCTTTGCGCTCGCGTTCCTTTTGCTTGGCGCGCTCTTTGCGCTCTTTTTCTTTGGCTTTGGCGCGCTCCTTGCGTTCGCGCTCTTTCTGCTTGCGTGCTTCCTCTTTTGCCTTGGCAGCATCTTTGCGGGCTTGCTCCTTCTGCTTACGAGCGTCTTCTTTCGCCTTTTCGGCAGCCTTAGCCTCGTCTTCACGCTTGCGCTGATTAGCCTTCACCTCTTCCTCACGCGCTTTCTCGGCACGCTTGATAGAATCCTGACGTTCTTTCTCTGCATGCTTGATGGAGTCTTGACGCTCCTTCTCCGCCTGCTCTGCTGCCTTTTTCTCGGCTTTCAAGCGGCGTTCCGCCTCCTTCTCGGCTTGCTTGGCTGAGTCGGCACGGTATTTTTCAAGATTCTTCAACTTGAGTTCGGCGAGGCGTTGTGCAGTCTTTATCGAATCGGCTCTATACTTCTCTGCCTCTTTTTCGGCTTTGATGCGTTGCTTTTCGGCTTCCTGCTCGGCTTTGATGCGCTCCTTCTCTGCCTTTTCCTTAGCCTTTTGGGCTTCTTTTTCAGCCTTGGCATCGTCGGAGTCGATTTTGCGCACCTTGTGGGCAGATGGCTTCGCCACCATGTCATCTACTGGCGTGAGAATAGGTTGAGATTCCTTCGCTGGCTCTTCAGCCTTCACTTCAGGAGCCTTTTCGGCAGGGCGTTCCACTGGCTTTTTTCGGTGCACTGGGCGTGGCTCTACTGGCTTGGTGCCGTCGTCGATCACCAAATCAGGATTTTCAGGAACCACCGTCACTTGTGGCACTTCCTTTTCCTTGACTGGTTCCTTCTTTGCCGATGGCTCGGCAGCCTCTTGCTCCTGCTTTGGCTCTTGCTTTGGCTGGGCTGTGGCACCTGGGCGCACGCTCTTTGCCGGCTTGCCTGGCTCTGGAGCCTTCTCGGCATCGTCGGTGGCTGTTTCGGGCACCTTGGCTTCCACTTCCTTCTCGTTTTCTGCGTCGAGGTAGCGGAAATAGTCTTCAAACGAGCGGCCTTCGCTCAAGAGCAGGTTGAAGTTTTCCTCGCTGATAAGCACAGGGTGAACCAATCCGATATACTGCTTGAAGTCGGCCGCCGCATCAAACACGGTGCGATAACTAATCAGTTCGGGATAATTGGCAAAGCCCTTCACCACCAGCAGTCCCATGCTGCCGAAGGTCATCTTCTCAAGGTCGTAGTCGCGCACATTGAACGAGCGGAAATTGTGGCGCGCCAACTCGTAGAGCAATATGTTGGAGTCGATGGAGTCGGTGCTATACACCAGCACAAACACCTGTGGCTTGTTGGCCGTTGACTTGATGTCGGCAAATTGCTTGTCGGAAGCCTCTTTGCCAGTAGTGTCGTTGGTCAGAGCCACCGAGGTCCACATCATGCCGCGCGCATTGCTTCCGCCACCAGCCAACTGACGGCCAGCCTTCACATGCTTCATGATGGCGGAAGCCGTAGGGGTGATGTCGGTTTCGGGATAGCGTTCGAGCATTTCCTTCAGCACCTCCTTGAATTTGTCGTAGTTCTTTTGGGTGACATACGCCAGCGCATCAATGAACATAAACTTCGGCATCAACTTCGAGAGCGGATAGCGGCGCATCATTTCGGCGTAAGCCTCATGCACAGCCTCGTTGTTGTTGTTCAAGTAGTTGTCGTATGTTTCGGCATACAGTTGTTCCTGCACCTTGCCCATCTGCTTGAGGTTGTCGAGGTAGGCAGGGTCTTTCATCGCTATGCCGTATTTCGATTCGGCAAAGTCGGAGAGAATCAGCCCACGCCACTTCTCCGCCTCCGCCACTTGGTCGGTGCGCATACACAGCAAGTAGAGGTTGTAGTACACATCAAGGCGGTAGGTGTTGTCGGGGTAGCGTTCAAGCAGTTCCTTAAATTCCATGTTCGCCGCGTCGAAGTCCTCCAACTTATCCTTCAAAATCAAGCCCATGTTGTACAATCCCTCCTGAATCACATCGTTGGAGGTCTGAATCTGTTCGGGCGTAGATGGGATTTGCTTCAAGTAGTATTCCTCGAAGTGTGGGTCTTCCGAACGCTTCACAGAGTCGCGCTGCTCCTTTGTGAGCGTGGTGTCGGCAGGGGTGCCAGCGGCGGTCGATGCCGAGTCGCTTGCCGATGCCGACGAATCGTCGTCGAACGAGAAGGTGTTTTTATTGCGGCGGCGCCAGTTGTCCTCCAGCTTACGGTTGCCCCACTGCTGTTGGAAAGCCGTTTTACCCGCATTTTTCGTGGTTGTGTTGTAGAAGTACCACGATTTGTCGTTGTTGAGCGTAAAGGCGGTGGGCGCATTTTTGCTGGCGGGCGTATTGGAGCCCTGTGCGCTCTGATTTGCCATATATTCCTCACGGGCGGCGTTTTCAGCCTCCTCTTTTTCCTTTTTCTTCAGGTCGTCAATGATTTTCTTAATCACCTTCTTCTGCTCTTCGAGCGGCATTTTCGACAGGCGCAAAAGCGAGTCTTGCAGCGTCACGTTGCCGGCATACACCGCCAACTCGTCGAGCACATCGCTGCGCTTTTTCAGTTCACGGAAATTGGGGTAGGCTTCGCTCAAGAGCGGAATCGCCTCGGAATAGCAGGGCTGGGCGAGGTCGTACTTGCGCTGCGCGAAGTAGATGCCGCCGAGTGTGAGTTGGCTAATCGCCTTGTCGATGCCGTTGCGCGTGCTTTTCTCCGCCGCCAACTTGTAGTTTGCCACGGCGTTCACGGTGTCGAGGCGTGAGAGGTAGAGGTTGCCGATGGCGTAATACACTTGGTCAAGGTATTCCTTGTTGCGGTCGTAGTGCGTCATGCGCTTGAGGGCTTTCACCTCCGGCATGATGTTGGTGCCCTGAAACACTGCGCTCTGCTTGATGCGCGCGTTGAATTTGGTGCGGTAGGTCGAGCCGCTCGAACTGCCGGCACGCTTGAACGCCTCGTAGGCGAGTTGCTTTTCGCCAGCGTCCTCATAGAGTTGACCGAGCAGGAAGTTGAGACGCACTTTCTGCGCCCCCTTGCTGCCCTTGATGGCTTCGGCGAGGTATGGAATGGCCTCGACGTTTTTATCCGATTTGATATAGAAGTTGGCAAACGCCAAGTTGGCAAGCGAGCGTATGCGTTTGCTCTTGACTTGGTCGATATGCACATGCGCCAACACGTTGTCGGCCTCGGTGGTCCAGCCCATGGCGCAATAGCTCAACGCCTCCCAAATCTGGCTTTCGAGCACCAAATCGGGCTTCCAACTGAAGTGGCGTGAAATGTAGTGGAAGGTGGCCGACGATGCCAGGAAATCGCCCTTCATGTATTCGGCTTTCGCCAGCATGAACCACGCATTGTGGATAAAGGGGTTGTATTCCTCGCGCTTGAGATATTCTTTGTATTTTTGGTTGTTCGCCTTGCCCGACTTTTTCGCGGGCTTTTTCTTGATGGAGTGGAGGGCGATGGCCTTCTGCATCTTTTCTATCGTGCGGTCGAAACTGCCCGACGGCTGTGGCGATTTGGGTGAGTTTCTTGCCTCGGTGGGGTGAATAAAGAGGTGCTGCGAATAGTCGTCCTGATAGTCGTTTTCGAGGATTTTGATTTGCTCCTCGTAGTTGGTCATGCCGTTGTAGTACACGTTGTAGCGTGTGGTGAACGCCTGCCAGAATCGCGACAAGGCGGTGTTCTTCTTCGTGCCACACGCACAAAGAAGTAGGGTGAGCGATGCCAAGAGCATCAGGGGAATGTATCGACCTGCTTTATTCATATATTAATACTATAACGAGGATTGTTCTGTTTTATTGCACAGGCGGCTCAACCTTGCTCCGATGCGCGCCACGGCGTAGAGAATGATGAGCAGCAACACTATGCTTGCCGACACCGGCACCGACAGCACCACACTGAGCAGCACACCGCCAAGCGAGCACGCCAAACTGATGACCACCGACCAACACATGAGCGGCAACAAGCGGTGGGTGCGCAATTCGGCTATCATCTGCGGCATGGTGAACAGCGACATCAGCAGCATGATGCCGATGAGACGAATGGTGAGCACGATGCACACCGAGGTGAGCACGGTCATCATCAAATTGATGGCATACACCGGCAGCCCCTGCGTGCGTGCGAAATTGGGGTCGAACGCGCAACTGCGAATGGCTGGGAACAAGAGTGCCATCACAGCAAGCAGCACTGCCAAATATGCACCGAAGGCGATGAGGTCGGCGGTGCCGATGGTGAGCACGTTGCCAAACAGAAACGACGACAACTCTGGCACATAGCCCGGTGTGAGGAAAATGAAAATGGTGCCGAGTGCCATACCGAGCGCCCACACCACACCTATGGCTGAATCCTCGCGCACATGCTGGCGTGTGGATAGCCATTCCACGCCCAGTGCCGAGGCTATGGCGAAAATGCCTGCCGTGAGGGCTGGGCTGAGACCGGCATAGAAGCCGAGGCCGAGGCCGCCGAAACTGGCGTGGGTGATGCCGCCCGTCACAAACACCATGCGGCGGCACACCACATAGGTGCCGATAATCGCCGAGGCGATGCTCACCAGCATGATGCCTATCACGGCGTTTTGGAAAAATGTGTAACTGAATATGTCGAACATGATGTGTCTATTTGTTTTTACGTTCGCCATAGAGCATGATAAATTCCTCTCGTATGGCTTTGGGCATTATGACGCCTCGCTTTTTGAGGCTTTGCTCCCACGGCAGCAGGTCAGAGGGCTGAAGCGTGTAGAGCACGTCGCGGAACTGCTCTTCTTCTTCGCCGGTGTAGGCTTCGGCTGGGCGGCCGCGGAATCTGTCGAGTTCCTCGTCCTCGAAATACACGATGCCGCTGCTTGCGCCCGAAAGCAGCATCTCGCTGGGGCAAACCTCGTGGGTGGAGCAGCAGTCGTCGGTGCAAACGTCGGTTTCGGGCTGCACCACAGGCTCAGGCTCTTCGCCGGGTTTGCGGCTGCGCAGATCGAAAATGTAGAGCACCACGCCCACCACTATCATCAATGCGAATATATATAATGCTGGTATCATACTTCTTCAATTTTAAATCCTGCTTGGCGCAAATGCTCCCAAAACAGGGGATATGATTTGCTCACCACCTGTGCATCGTCGATAATCAAACCGGGAAAACGAATGGCGGCTGGCGCAAATGCCATTGCCATGCGGTGATCGTGATAGGTGCAGATATGGGGCGAGGCTTCTGCGGCGGTGGTTTCGAAGTGCCAACTGATGGCATCGTCGCCCTCCACTTTCACCACATAGCCCAACTTGCGCAATTCTGTGCGCAGAGCCTCCAGGCGGTCGGTTTCTTTGATGCGCAGGGTGCGAAGCCCTGTGATGCGGAAGGGGCGCCCCATCAGGCACAGCATCACTACAAGGGTTTGCGCAATGTCGGGGGTGCCGCTCAAATCGGCAAAAGTGGAGCAACAGCAGCCCACGCCGCCATCGCTTCGCAAGTCGAGGTAGCGTCCACACCAATTCCCCGTCACACCCATCTGCGACATCAGTTCGGCTATGCGGCTATCGCCCTGCAAACTCTGTGGCTCGAGCCCTTTGAGCGTGATGCGCGACTGTGGCACAATGGCTTGCATCGCCCACCAGTAACTCGCTGCGCTCCAGTCGGCTTCCACAGTGAAATCGAGCGCGGTGTATTCACCTGCCGGCACGTGTATCACATTCTCGCGCCACTCGGCTTTCACTCCGTAGCGAGCCATCAGCGCAAGCGTCATATCAATGTAGGGGCGCGACATGATTTCGCCCTCTATCGTGAGCGTGATGCCACCAATCACAGGAGCTATCAGCAGAATAGCGGTGATGTACTGCGAACTCACACTTCCGCTCACCGTCAGCGCACCACCGTGAAGGCGTGTGCCAGTGATTTTCAGCGGCGGATAGCCCTCAGCCTCCACATATTCAATGTCGGCGCCCAACTGGCGCAACGCATCTACCAGCACCCCGATAGGCCGCTGGCGCATACGCTCCGTGCCGTCGATCACCACTTCCCTACCCTCGCGAGTGGCAAAATATGCCGTGAGAAAACGCATCGCAGTGCCAGCCGCACCGATGTTCACCTCCGAGGCATCGGGCTGAGCCAACGCCGAAAGCACCGCATCGGTGTCGTCGCACTGCGCAAGGTTAGAGAGCCTGCCTGGCGTAGCGCAAAGCGCATTCAGCAGCAACACACGATTGCTGATACTCTTCGAAGCCGGCAAATCAATCTCGCCCTCAATCCTCCGCGGCGCAATAATACGATAATTCATACCCACAAAGTTACAAATTTTTCCCCAACCAGTATCAGATTTCAGAAATTAGACGTTATAAATTAGAATTAAGAGGTTAGATTTTCTGAAGTGATGGTTTTATAAGGTATATTCATAGTGGATTTTTAACAGAATGAAGATTAAACATAGGTATTTTTTAGGAAAGGATGATTTGGGTGGAAAATTTTTGATAAAATGTTAGGAAAATGTTGTTTTTTGCGAAAAAATGTATAATTTTGCGTGGGTAGGAGAAAATTTATATACCCCCATATACACTATGATTTTATCCTATTATACTATAACTTTCTGTTTATTAACTAATTAATTTTTTCCTCTATGACGAAGAAGTTACTATTCTGCCTGCTTACGTGTGCAGTGGCCTTCTGGGCTAACACTGGGCGGGCGCAGTCATTTGAGCAAACGGCACAGTTATTGAAAGCCGGTTTCGAAGCCAGCCCTACGGCAACTGTGACGCAAACCACAATGACTCAGCACGACGCGGAAGCCGTAAAGGAGTTTGAAACCCAAATTGCTGTGGCAAAGGGTCTCAAATCTGCCGAGAGGTCAAGCGCCGGTAAAGAAGTGAACGCCACTGGAGAAAAGGCTATGACTCTGCTGAAGCAGAAGTTTGAGCCCGGATCTTGGCAAGTGACTAACGTAAAGGGTGCCCGCCGTGTGGCAAAGGCTCCATCTGCGATGCCAGATGTGCTCAATGCCGCCGAATACGACACTCAGTATTCCGACGGCGCAACCGTTGTGAGCGGCGTGGTGACCATCAAGAAGGTGGACGACTCTCACGCTGTGCTCTACAACCTTTGGGGCGTGCCCGACACGCTGCAATGCACCTACGACCTGGCTGCTGGCACCGTAGCCATCACCCCATGTAAAATCTACGACCATTCGACATACGGTCCAATCTGGGCTTGCTCGATGGATTTGGCAAACCGTGTTTACAGCACCACCACTCCTATCACCGGTACAATCGCTGCCGACGGCACCATCACTCTCGGTGCTTGGGGCGTGCTTGTGGTGACTGGCGAATCGAAGGGTGGCTCGTTTGGCATATTCACAAAGAGTGTGTTTAAACCCACCAATGCCACCATTAGCGAGGTGATTTACGACGGCAAGAAGGTGACCAACACCGACTCGGTGCGCACCTATCCTGTGTATATCAACCAGACCTACGACAATGAGGTGGAAATCGTGAATTTCACCGGCAATGGTGCTGTGGTGAAAATGCGTCTGAAAGCCGACAAATCGACAAGCATTTCTCCACAACTTATCTTCACCAACGCTATGTATGGCCCATTCAACTGCTATCCTGCTGACTGGGCTAAGAGCAAGACTGCACAAAAAGGCAATATCAATGGTGCTGGCACCGACACCCAAATCACCTTTGGTAACTATGGTGTTTTCTGTGTGGGTTCACAATCCCTTCGCTCACTTGGTGTGCTCTCTGCCACCCTCGACTTCAATAGCGGCGTAGTCACTTATCCTACCGCCACAGCACAAGACTGGACTGGCGAAGGCACTAAGGCGTCGCCATACGTCATCACCACAGCTTCACAACTCAACGCCTTTGCCGAAGACGTAAGTGCAGGCAACGACTACAAGGATAAATATGTGAAACTGGGTGCCGACATCGACATGAGCACTTCCACTCTTGCCTTCACTCCTGTGGGCACAAGCGAGGAAACTCCATTCCGTGGCTCATTCGATGGTGCTAACTACACTGTTAAGAACCTCAAAATCGCCGTTGGTGCTGAAAACTATCAAGGTCTGTTCGGTTATGCCGACAGCGTGAGCAGCATCAGCAATTTGAAGATGCTCGATGCCAACATCAGCACAGGTGGCGAATACACCGGCACCGTGGCAGGCTGGTGTTCAGGCGTCATGGTCAACATCAACGTAGAAGGTAGCGTAATCAAAGCCACTTCCAATGGTGCAGGTGGCGTGGCAGGCTATTTCAACGGTCCTAAACTCGAAAACTGCGTGTTCACAGGTGCCATCACAGGTGCAGGTGAAAACGGTGGTATTGCAGGTTCTATCGCAGGTCAAACTGTGGCAAGCCACCTGCGAGCACACGGTAGCATCACAGTCACCAGTTTAGCTAACACCCTGTGGAAATCGGTTGGTGGTATCGTAGGCACCGCACTCCCTGGCAAGAACTGCAGATCTCTCGTCACCGACTGCTACAGCGATATGCAAATCACCTCTAAGGTTCCATCACCTTACGTAGGCGGTGTGGCAGGTTCTGTCAATAACGCTGCTTTGCAACGCTGCTTCAACGCAGGTCCTATCAGTACCGTATCAGAAACCAGTGGCACAACCACTAAGGGTGCTGTTGGCGGTATTGCAGGTAGCATCTATGGCGGCGAAATGTACGACTGCTACAATGGCAACATCGTTATCAACTCGGCAGCCTCTAACAGTGTGGGTGGTGTGATTGGTTATGTAACCACTCCATCATACAGCATCAGTTCATCAAATCCTGAAAAGCAGTGGTACAATCTCTCAAAGATTCAACGCTGCCTCAACTATGGCGAAGTTCGCAACCTTGCCACACGCAATTCTATGGGTGTGTATGGTGCAACATATCGCGATAGCGTATTCACCAATGTGTATTACGACACCAAGATGGTGGGTGTAATTGCTCCCGACTCTGTTAAGCACATGGAACTCACCACAGCCCAACTCACCAGCGGCAAGGCTATCGAAGGTCTTGATCCATCAGTATGGGTGTTCACCGAGGGTCTTTACCCACGTCTGAAAACCTATGCCGATACCAACGCCGCTTACATGAGCGTGGCTCCTATATTCTTCCACGAGAACGACAACGTGTCGAAGGTGCGCAACACTTTCACTCTCTCTGACAAGAACAACATCATTTGGAAACTTTTCGACGGCAAGACTTTCTCCAACGAAACCACCGGTCTGAAGATTGATGGCAACACCGTGACAGTAAAGAACACTTATTCAAACGAAGTGCTTGTGGCACTCTCTTCTGTGGATAAGAGCCAATTTAAGATGTATGCTCTCGCTACCGTCAACCCATCGCTCTTCAGCGGTTCGGGTACAGAAGCCGACCCATATTTGATTAAGACCAAGGCCGACCTTGAGTCGCTCAACAAGGGTATTTCTGAATATGGTCAAACCTTCAAGGGCGACTTCTTCAAGCAGGTGAACGATATCGACGCAACCGGCTTCGGTGGCATTGGCATGGGCGGCAACAGCGCACGCCAACTCAACGCCACTTACGACGGTGGCGGCTTCGCAATCCACAACCTCAACATCGACGGTGTGGTTTACGGCGACGACGGCAAGGCCGACAGCAAGAATTCGCTCTTGGCAGTATCGTTCATCGGCTTCGTAGGCGAAAACGGTACAGTGAAGAACCTCACCATGGCAGGCGACTGCTCATTCAAGGCTTACAACTACGCTTCAGGTATCGCAGCCGTGAACTACGGCCGCGTAATCAACTGTAAGAACTACGCATCTTGCGTCACTTCAACCAGTTACGCAGGTGGCGTGGTGGCTCTCAATCAGCCCGACGCACTTGTGGAAAGTTGCTACAATGCTGGTCGCATCGTAGCCGGCAGCTCTTACGCAGCCGGTATCGTGGCACAATCAGCAGGTATTGTTCAATATTGCCAAAACGATGGTTTCATCGTGGGCGATAGCATCGACGCAAGTCACAAGGCTAACGCACAGACCAACATCGCAGGTATCGTGGGCAACGCCGCCTCAAGTTGCGTGATTCGCGGTAACGTGAACACCGGTGCTGTGTATGGTACTCGTATCGTGGGTGGTATCGCCGTTGCTGCCTCAATGAAGGGCACAATGGAAAACAACCTCAACTACGGTACAGTGGAACGCTATGATGTAAGCAACGCTGCTCGTGGCGCTATCACAGCAAATGCTCCTGGCGCATCATACGATGTGAGCAACAACTACTACGACGGTCAAATCGGTTACTACGGTGCCGCAGCAAGTTCTACCGTGCCAAGTGCAAAGGCTGTGAACACAAGCGTGCTCACCAGTGGCAAGGCTCTTGAAGGCTTCGATGCCGACCGCTACGACTGGACCGCAGGACTCTACCCTGTAATCAAGGCGTTCAAGAACGAGCCAGCAGCCATCGCCAACCGTAAGATGGTGGTAACATTCGCCGACGGACAGAATGCCGACGACGTATATACCGACGCTCAACTCTACAAGGCCGACGACCTGCAATGGACTCTCGCCGATGGCAAGAACTTCACCGCAGCCAATGGCGCACTGAAGGTGACCCTCACCGCCGACACCACTTCGCTCCGCGATGTGCTGACCGCTACTGTGGGCAACTACACCAAGAGCATCGCGCTCCGCGCTATGCCTAACGTGTTTGAGGGTAAAGGTACAGCCGACGACCCATTCCAAATCAAGACCAAGGACGATATGCTCAAGTTGGCTAAGTTCACCAACACCGAGGCTTATCCATTCAACGGCCGCTACTTCAAGGTGCTCAACGACATTGACTTCGGCACCACCACTTACGATTGCGTGGGTGTGGACGCTGGTAGCTTCAATGCCGACTTTGATGGCAATGGCAAGCAATTCCTCAACATCAACAACGTGGTGACAAAGACTGAAGGCAACCGTGCTCTGTTCGGCAACGTAGGTCCTCAAGGCGCTGTTCACGACCTTATCCTCAAGAGTGGTACCATCACTGGTTATCGCGAAAACGCTGGTATCGCCGGCAAGGTTTACGGTAAGGTTTACAACTGCGACAACTATGCCAACATCTACTCTACAAGCAGCTCTGCTGCTGGTATCGTAGGCTATGTGAAGACTGGCGGTTCAGTAGTGAACTGTAAGAACTACGGTATTGTAAATTCTAAGGGCAACTACATCGCTGGTATCGCCTACAACGTAGAAAAGGGCGCATTGGTAGAAAATTGCGTGAACGACACTCTCATTGGCACCGATGCCAAGAAGAACTATGTGGCAGGTATCGCTATCTACAACAGCGGTGTGATTCGTAACTGTGTGAACAAGGGCATGATTACCGGTATGACCTCTTTGGCTGGTATCGTGGCTGCTTCTAACGGTGGCGACTCTATCCTTTATTGCCACAACGAAGGCGAAATCATTTCCTCTGGCAGCAATGTTGGTGGTATCTTGGGCGGTGGCAAGCAATCTGCCACTCCAATGGTGATGATTGGCTGTTACAACACCGCTCTTATCACAGGTAAAGGTAATATCGGTGGTGTGGCTGGTCGCCTCTATGAAGGTTCAGAACTCATCGACTGCTACAACACAGCCGACGTGGTTAGCTCATCATCAAGCGACGTTGGTGGTGTGGCTGGTCAACAAGCATGTCGCAGTGGCTATGTGGCACGCATGGTTCGCTGCTACAACACTGGTAACGTGAGTGCCGTAGGTCAATATGTAGGTGGCGTGGTTGGTGACACCGACGACGGTTGCTACTACGAAGACTGCTACAACACTGGCGATGTGACCACTGGTGGCAAGTTTGCCGGTGGCTTCTCAGGTGGCATGAGCGGTACAGCTGTCAACTGCTACAACACTGGTAACGTAGAAGGCGGCGATTATGGCATTGGCGGTTTCTCAGGCCTTGGCCCTGGCACTATCATCAGCTGCTACAACCTCGGTAATGTAACCTCTACCACAACCAAGCCTAACAAGTATGGCGTGGCAGGTGGTCTCTGGGGCTACGGACGCTGCAAGATGTACGACAGCTACAATATGGGTAAGGTGACAGGTAAGGGTTATGTAGGCGGTATCGCTGGTGGCGTGTTCGACGACTTCACTCTCGTGAACGTGTACAACGCTGGCGAAATTGCTTGCGAAGACGCTACAACCGTGGGCAATATCTCCCCTGCTTCTGACAAAGATATGACCCTCACCAACGTGTATTACGACACCGATGTGAACAAGGGCATCGAAGCCACCAGCGTAGATGCAAAGGCTAAGGGCGTAAGCACCCGCGACCTCGCTCTCTGCAAGGCTCTTGAAAGCGACACAGCATTCTCGATTCTCCCTGGTATGTATCCTACTCTCAAGGCTCAAGCTCAAAACGAACTCGCTAACTGGTTCGCTGCTGTGCCTGTGGTGGCTGAAGGCGAAGACTACGAGCACGTGCGCTCTGTAATCACTATCGGCACCCCTGCCGGCACCGTATGGACCACAAGCGACAACTTCGCCATCTACGGCAACCTGTTGAGTGGTAAGGCAGACGGCGAGGGTTGGGCAACCAAGACCCTTGGCGAACGCACCAAGACCTACAAGTTCTTCGTTGAGCAGCCTTCTGGCATTAATGATGTAAACACCGACGCATCAATCGTTAAGAGCCTCTACTTCACCATTAGTGGTGCAGCTCTCGGCACTCAACGTCCAACCGACGCTGGCGTATATATCGTTAAAGACATCATGAACAACGGTAAGAGTGCAGCACGCAAGATTGTGGTAAGATAATCCACCGTGCTCCACGCACTCCCAACAAACAGGGGAGCGGCTCCACCAAAAGCCGCTCCCCATTTTTTTGCGATCTTTTGAAATCACGCTATAGCGTGATTTCTGTGTAATTTGGGGATTTTTTCATATATTTGTGGGGCGAACAGATTATATGAGCGGTATTTTACTTTTAAATAACTATTTCACCTATGTCGATTTTGTGTCGGCGTTAGTGACATTTGTGGTGGCTGTGTTTTTGGCAAAACTACAGGTGCCGTGTGCCGACAGCAGATGGACTCCCTTCAACCGTATGCGCTGGCTAATGGTGGGAGCCTACACCGCTCTTAGCGTGTCAAACATTATGAGCGCGCTCCAGCCCCATGAGGTGGAAACCGACATTCTCAAGGCGGCTGTGCTGATTGTGGGCATGGTGCAGGCGCTGCTGTTCACCGCCATGTGCATCACGTTCATCAATCCGCAAAAGGTGTCGATACGATGGGGGCTTTACAACTGCCTGGCGATTGGCTGCGCCGCTGCGCTAATCGTGGCGGGGCACAGCGTAGGTGAATGGGAGTTTGCCACGGCGGTGAATATCTCCACGGCGCTCTACATTGCGGAATTGGTGGTTTTCTCCTGGAAATTCTTCCATACCTACACCGAAAGCAAGCAGTGCCTGGAAAGCAACTACGACGAGGACCTTTCCAGCCGACTGCGCTGGATAAAATGGTGCTTTATCTCCGCCCTTGGGGTGGGCGTGATGGCGCTGCTGATTGTGGTTTCCCCCATCGGTGATGTGGAAATGTGCTATTTCACCGTGTTCTACACGCTATATTATGTGTATATGGGTGTGCATATCGTGAACTATCGCATCACGGCAAACTTTATCCTGAAAGTGATGACTGACGAAGAAAAGAGCGACACACAGCACTCCGAGCCAGCCGCGGCACCGGAGCCAGCCCCACACGCCATACACGAGAAAACCGATGCGATGAAACGCGCGCTCGACGAATGGGTGGCGCACCGCCGATATGTGCTCAACGAGCAAACCATCAACGACATTGCCGCCGATTTGGGCTTCGACCGCTTTTTCTTCGCATGGTATTTCACCAATGAACTGCACACCACTTTCCGCACTTGGCGCACAGAACTCCGCATCAAAGAGGCGCAAAGGCTGTTGAGCGAAGAGGATGCCGCCGTGGCATCGCTCCACCTGAAAGTGGGCATTTCCGACAAGAGCAATTTCTACAAGCACTTCAAAGCCCACACCGGCATGACACCAACCGAATACAAAAAATCGGCACAAAAATAGGGGTCAATGGATAAATACTGGGGGAAAAACAAAAACATAAAAAGCCACTCGACTTCAACGAAAAACCAATCTTCAGAAATCAGTTTATCCGAAAGTGCAAATTAAAAGGAAATGATATACATGTTGTTCCGAAGAAGAACCGTCCCTTTGGTTTTTTTTGTTTTTGATTCCATTCACGATTCGTAATCTATCCCCAGAAATTTTCTTGTAAGTGCAAAAATAGGGGTTTTGGGGCGTTTTTATGGAAATACCATGACAAATACCACGCTGAAAAACATATTTTTAATGAAATTTGTGTAATGATTCTGCCTGATGGATGATAGGCGGCATCCCTTATTTAATTATTTTATCAAATCTTCATCAATACCTACTGAGTTATGAAAAAAATCTTTACACTATTTTTTGCGATTTTGTGTTTCACCAACGCAAGTGCCTACGACTTTAAAGTGAACGGCATATTCTATTCCTACGACAGCGAAAAGAAAAATGCCATTGTGGTGGCAGGCGACGATCCTTATTCGGGCAATATCACCATTCCAAAATCCGTGACGGTGCAGGGGAAAACGCTTCCTGTCACTCAAATTGGCGAAGAAGCATTTTCAGGGTGTGAGCAACTGCTGACCATCAATTTGCCCAACAGCATCACAAAAATCAACAAAATGGCATTCTATGAGTGCACAAGCCTGAAAAACCTTACCCTTCCCGAAGGCGTGACCGATATTCGAGACTGGGCTTTCTTTGGGTGCAACAGCATAGGCCCCTCTATCACTATCCCAGCCAGTGTCACATATATCGGAAATGCCACCTTTGCTGAATGTGGCTCGCTGAAAGAGTTCGTTGTCGATAGCAAAAATAAGTTTTTCAAGACGCAGGACGGCATACTTTGTTTTGCCAACACTGTGGTGTGCTATCCTAAAGGCAAGGGCGGCACCTCATATCAAGTGCCAAGCAATATCACCAGTATCGGCGTATACGCATTCTACGGGTGCAACTCAATCACGTCGGTAAAATTTCATAAAAATGTAAGCCTAATAAGTTCATGGGCGTTTCAAAACTGTAAAGGATTGAAAAATTTAGTGCTCCCCGACAGTGTCACTTACATTGGCTGGTTTGCGTTTGCCGGGTGCAGTAATATCGGTCCATCGGTCACAATTCCTGCCTATCTCGATTTGATTGGCAGGGGTGCGTTTGCAGATTGTGGCGCGCTGAAAGAGTTTATTGTCCACCCAAAAAACAGATGGATGTATTCTGACGACGGTGCGCTCGTTGACAAAGGTTTAAAGAGATTTCTATGCTATCCTAAAGGGAAATCAGGCACTTCATACCGTCTGCCGAATGGCTTAGAGACAATCTTTGAATACGCCTTCTCGAAATGCGACGGCTTGACCGAAATCGTGATTCCAAATAGTTACAAGAAGATAAACGAGGGTGCTTTCGAAGGCTGTGATGGGCTGAAATCGGTCACTATCGGCAGTGGCATGAAAATGATAGGTGAGCGGGCGTTCTATCGTTGCTATATTAATACGCTGAAGTGCTTGGCCACCACCCCTCCCTCTATACAGGAAAATACTTTCTATGACTATAACGCTCAGATTTATGTGCCCAAAGGCAGCAAAGATGCATACACTTCCGACACATATTGGAAAAGATTCTTCGAGATTAAAGAACTGCCCGAAATAAAGGGCGACGTGAATGGCGACGGTGAAGTGAACGCCTCCGACATCACCATGCTCATCAATGTGATTCTCGGCACCGAACAGCCTGACAACAAAAACGCCTGCGACATCAACGGCGACTCCATCGTCAACACCTCCGACATCACCACCCTCATCAACATCCTGCTCAAATAACCACACAAAACCGATGCAAGTGCCATAACGGTTCAGTGGAAAAATACTGGGGGACAGAAACAAAAACATAAAAAACAGCCTTTTGGCGTTGCCAGTGCTTCGCACCTGTCGTTAGCGCTGTGGCATGTCTGATTTCAAGC
>SFGS01000118.1 GCA_004557565.1 Bacteroidales bacterium
CAATGAAAATGTTTGCAATATACAATGAAAAAACTTACGGCATATTTTAAGCTTTTATCAGATTTCTACACATTTTTCAAAGATTTTTGTTTGGCTTCAGTTATTCTTCTTGATATTTTCAACGGAGTATTGTATAATTAAGGCGTATAGGAGCACAGATTTGTTTTGTGTGCCCGTTATATCAATTTATATTATCGGAGGTAGATTTCAATGCCATTAGTAAATGCTCGTGATATGCTCACAAAAGCAAAGGCAGGCCACTATGCAGTAGGCCAGTTCAACATCAACAACCTTGAGTGGACAAAGGCTATTCTTCTTACAGCTCAGGAGCTTAATTCACCGGTTATCCTTGGTGTTTCCGAGGGTGCAGGCAAATATATGTGCGGCTACAAGACAGTTGTAGGCATGGTTAACGGTATGCTCGAGGAACTCAACATCACTGTTCCAGTTGCTCTCCACCTTGACCACGGTTCATACGAAGGCGCTCTCAAGTGCATCGAAGCAGGTTTCAGCTCTGTTATGTTCGACGGTTCTCACTATCCAATCGAAGAGAACGTTGAGAAGACAAAAGAGCTCGTAGCTATCTGCAACGAGAAGGGTCTCTCTCTCGAGGCTGAAGTTGGTTCAATCGGCGGCGAAGAAGACGGCGTTATCGGCGCTGGCGAGTGCGCAGATCCAGAAGAGTGCAAGAAGATTGCTGACCTCGGCGTTACAATGCTCGCAGCAGGTATCGGCAACATCCACGGCAAATATCCAGAAAACTGGCAGGGACTCAGCTTTGAGACTCTCGACGCTGTTCAGAAGCTCACAGGTGCAATGCCATTGGTTCTCCACGGCGGCACAGGTATCCCAGCTGACATGATTAAGAAAGCTATCGACCTCGGTGTTTCCAAGATCAACGTTAACACAGAGTGCCAGCTTGCTTTTGCTGATGCTACAAGAAAGTACATCGAAGCAGGCAAAGACCAGCAGGGTAAGGGCTTTGACCCAAGAAAACTCCTCGCTCCTGGTTTCGAGGCTATCAAAGCAACAGTTAAAGAGAAAATGGAACTTTTCGGCTCCATCAACAAAGCTTGATTTTTAATTCCGCCTTGCAGAACTTCCTTTTGGAAATAAGCGTGATTTCAAGGCGGGCGAAACCTTCTATTTGATTTTTAGAATGGCTCGCCCACAATTAGCTTTGGTATTTTAATTGTAAAAACAAACCGTGGCTTTTCTTATATATAAGAAAAGCCACGGTCTTTTTTATAACCGTTTATTTTAATTTCGCCTTGCAAAAGTTATTTTGAGAAATAAACGTGATTTCAAGGCGGGCGAGACTTTTGGTTCCGACCTGCAAGGGTTATTTTATAAAATAGACTTCTGCACAGGTCGGGCGAGACGTTTTTCTTATTCTTAAAATGCTTATCCTACATTTAGTTTTGATATTTTAATGATAAAAAGAAAAATGTTTTTTCTATATATATATATGAAAATACGATGTTATTTTTGTTTTTAACAGAGTGTATTCAAAAATAAAATATAGAAATAGACTAAGCGAAATTGAAAGATGAATACGGTGCTGTGTTTATTAAAGACATTATTTCAGAAAGTTTTTTCACTGAAAAGAAGATTTTAAAAAATATTTTTTAAAAAATTTCAAAATTTTTTTTGAAGAGAGAAAAGATTTTTTTGACAGATGAGGTCGAAAAGCAGTAATAGGCGGAAATATCTTGTGTTTGTAATATTTAGAAGCCACAATATATAGGGCGAAAAAACAAAAATGAAAAAAATCAAAAAAAATTCAAAAAAAGTGTTGACAAAAGGGGTGTAATGCTATATAATAGCAACTGTTCCGCTCGGGACGACACGAAAACAGCGAAACGCTGAGAGGCGAAAAAGCTGATAGGAATGGGAAAAACGAGCGAACAGGACCTTGAAAATTAAACAACGAAATATAGTAAGAACCCGTAATGACTTTGAGTAAATACTCAAACAATTACAAAGTGAGAAAACACTAAAAATCACGGATACGTTAGTGTATCGAAAATGAGCATCAAGCTCTGAAATTGATTTGAACATCGAAAGATGTTGAGATACAGATTTTAGAGAGTTTGATCCTGGCTCAGGACGAACGCTGGCGGCGTGCCTAACACATGCAAGTCGAACGGAACTTACCGAATGAAGTCTTCGGATGGATTTTGATAAGTTTAGTGGCGGACGGGTGAGTAACGCGTGAGTAACCTGCCTTCAAGAGGGGAATAACGTTCTGAAAAGAACGCTAATACCGCATAACATACGGATGTCGCATGGCAACCGTATCAAAGATTTTATCGCTTGAAGATGGACTCGCGTCCGATTAGCCAGTTGGCGGGGTAACGGCCCACCAAAGCGACGATCGGTAGCCGGACTGAGAGGTTGAACGGCCACATTGGGACTGAGACACGGCCCAGACTCCTACGGGAGGCAGCAGTGGGGGATATTGCGCAATGGGATTGTAAAGTTCTTTTATTAAGGACGAAGAAGTGACGGTACTTAATGAATAAGCTCCGGCTAACTACGTGCCAGCAGCCGCGGTAATACGTAGGGAGCAAGCGTTGTCCGGATTTACTGGGTGTAAAGGGTGCGTAGGCGGCAGAGCAAGTCAGATGTGAAATCCGTGGGCTTAACCCACGAACTGCATTTGAAACTGTTTTGCTTGAGTGAAGTAGAGGCAGGCGGAATTCCCTGTGTAGCGGTGAAATGCGTAGAGATAGGGAGGAACACCAGTGGCGAAGGCGGCCTGCTGGGCTTTAACTGACGCTGAGGCACGAAAGCGTGGGTAGCAAACAGGATTAGATACCCTGGTAGTCCACGCCGTAAACGATGATTACTAGGTGTGGGGGGTCTGACCCCCTCCGTGCCGCAGTTAACACAATAAGTAATCCACCTGGGGAGTACGGCCGCAAGGTTGAAACTCAAAGGAATTGACGGGGGCCCGCACAAGCAGTGGAGTATG
>SFGS01000119.1 GCA_004557565.1 Bacteroidales bacterium
GTATGGTAGGGACGTGATATTTCACGTCCGCGTCAAATGATTGATATTCAATATGATATTATAATTATGGGCGGACGTGAAGTATCACGTCCCTACCGGGTTGGTTTTTCGCCGAAGACGAGCGGTTTTTATCCTTTTGGCGATGCCACCGACCTCGCAAGAGGGCGGCGTTAGGGGTGTGGCTGATTCAAGCACCAGCTTGAAATCAGCCACACCACGGAACTAACGACAGGTGCGAAGCACTGGCATCGCCAAAAGGCTGTTTTTTTATGTTTTTTGTTTTAGTTTTCCCCGGCATTTATCCACTGAAGCGTTTTCTTTTCCTACTGGGGTATGGGGGATTAGTAGGCGTAGGTGAGGAGGGGGAAGCGGCGCGAGAGGCGGAGAAGCAGTAGGGTGGTGATGACGCAGAGCACCACTATCACGAAATAGGTGGCGACTGGCGAGAAGATGCCTTTGCCGGTGAGGAACCACACGAATATGAAATGGGAAAAATAGGTGATGGTGCTGAAGTTGCGCAGCGTTTTGTAGGGCAGACGCCAGTTCACCTCGTGGCGCAGCGTCCACACCACGATGGCGGCGGCAGTGGGAATGAGCATAAAGTAGCAGTCGTCGAACCGCGCCTTGTGTCCAGCCACCTCCAGCCACGCGCCCACCATGCAAAGCAGTAGCACGGCGGTGGAGGCAAGGTTTCCACATTTAGCGATTCGGTTCTCGTATTCGGCAATGAGTTTGCCCATGCTGCAAAACACTATGGCAGGCATAAAACTGTTGTGAAACAGCCCTATCACATTGAAAGCCACATTGGTGGCGTGTTGCACGGAGTGGGGCATGTAGGCATGGTAGTTGGTGGTGAGCGTCACAGGCACATACACCGCCAGCCCAATCCCGAATATCGCCCACGAGGATATGCGTTTGCCCAGCCAGTGCACCAGTGGTATGCAAATGATAAGTGCCATGATGAACCACGAGCCCGAAAAAGTGGAATTGAGGAAGAATCCGCAAATGAAATGGGAGAGCGACTCCAAAACGCTCCTGTCGTGGCTGAAAAACACGCCATCGATGGTGAAATACGCTTCCACCACAAACCAAAACGCATACAGCCACCCCATGCGCCTAACGTAGTGCTTCAGTTGGGCGGTGTCGGGCTTTTTCCGAAAGAAAAAGAATGCGCTCACCACGAAAAACACAGGCACAGCCATTCGGGAAAACAGACTGATATAGAGCGGATAGGTTTTGCCCACAAACGGCCGTGCGTGAATAGCTACCACCAGCAGGGCGGCCACCACTTTCAGAATGTCGATAGAATGATATGTGCGAGATGCGGGCGCAGACATGGTGCTATATCTCTCTCTTACACTTCAAACATTGCAGCAGGGTTGAACCCCTTGCAAATGCCGTCTTTCACATAGCCCACTTGATTGGTGTGCATGGTGCATTTGCCCACCTTCATGCCGTTGGCGCCGTTGTAGTGCGTGTGTCCAAACACCCAGTGGTCGATGTCGCTGTTTTCGATATAGCCCTCCATCGGCACCACAAACGCCTCCGACAGTCCATTCGACTCATAGATAGGGTCTTCCACCATCACAGGGCAGTGATGGCTCACCACCACCTTTTTCTGCGCTGTCGATTCAGCCAAAGCCCTGGTCAACCAATCCACACACAGTTTGTGAAGTTTCGCATAGTCGTGCGCAAGCAGGAAGCGGTGGCCGTGGCGAATGCGGTAGCAGTCCACCATTGATTGCTGCACCTCCATCTCGCTCTGTGGCGACACATGGGTCCACAGCGTGGTGAAAAACAGTTCCACATCGTCGATTCTCACGCTGTGGTTGTTGCAGAACGTGACATTGTGGCGAATAGGGAAAAAGAAATCACCCAGCGTGCGAGTGATGTCAACACCATTGTAATACTCATGGTTGCCAGGCACAAGGAAAGTGTGCTGGAAGTTTGCCGAACACCAGTCGATAAACGGATGAGTCTCTAAATTCTCGCTTCCAAACAGAAGCATATCGCCCGACAGCACAAGAATATCGCCCACCACAGTGAGAGGATTTTGGCTAAGCCACTTAGAGTTATCGGGAAACTCCAGATGAATGTCGCTTGCGTATTGAATCTTCATATCTGCAAATTTAACACAAATGTTATAATCCACCAACACCCCACCCCCACAAAAAGCAAACCCAAATCCCCCCACCATTGGTCTGTGATGGCGATAACTGGTTAGCGGTTAGTGGTTAGCGGTTAGGGTGCTCCAATTGCTCCGATAAACGCACGGCATCAATAATCGGTGCAAATAGGATTTTAATGGATTCTGTGGGAAATTTCTGGGGGCATGGATTATGCATTGTTGTCGAATTGTGGATGGAATCAAAAACAAAAACATAAAAAACAGCCTTGGAGCAATGTGGAATGCTTCGCATTTGGCGGTGCGACTGTGCGCTTTGCGTCATTGGAAACGAG
>SFGS01000050.1 GCA_004557565.1 Bacteroidales bacterium
TTCGCCGTGAAACGGCGAGTGGTTTTTATCCTTGGAGCAAAGTGGAAGGCCCTCGTAAGAGGGTGGCGGAGGGATTGTGTGGTTGGCGGCATGGAAACTTGTTTCCAATGACGCAAAGCGCACAGTCGCATCGCCAAATGCGAAGCATTCCACATTGCCCCAAGGCTGTTTTTTATGTTTTTGTCTTTGATTCCATTCACGATTCGGCAACAATGCACAATCTATCCCAGTAATTTTCCACTGAACCCATTTTGCTCATCCCTATCAAGGGATTATTTGATGAAATGGGCGTGCTGCACGTCGTAGAGCCCGGTGTCGAGGAGGCGGATTTGGGGAATTACGGGCAGGGCGAGGAATGAGAGGGTGATGAATGGGTCGATGTTTTGATTCACACCCAACTCATGCACCTTATGTTCGAGACGCGAAATGCCTGTAATGGCATCGTTGATGCCGAGGGGCGACATCAAGCCGTAGCATGGCAGCGCAAACTCATCAATCACCTCGCCATCAGAGGCTATCACATATCCGCCACCAATGTCGCGGAGACGATTACACGCCACAGCCATATCCTCGGCATTATCGCCAGCGCAAATCACATTGTGCGAGTCGTGAGCCACGCTCGTAGCCACTGCCCCACCCTTGATGTTGTAGCCAATGAGCGGACACACGGCTATGTTGCCGTTTTTGCCGTGCCGCTCCACGGTGGCAAGGATATTCAAGTCCTTGTATTCGCCATTGTCAAGTGTCACATGCTCGGTGAGCAACTGCCCATCCACGATTTTGATGGCATTGCGCTGCGCCACGGCACTGAGTACGAAGTCGCTTGCGGTGAGCGTTTTGAATTTCACCGTATTGGGATAGCCGTTCTGCATCACATTGGTATCATTTATGATACTTTTATCAATGATTTTACCATCTTTAATCACACAGGAAATATCGCTACATGTGGCATCGGTAATCACGATATCTGCCACATACCCTTCACGGATATTGCCCCTTTGGGCAAGGTGATAGTAGCGACAAGGGTTGAACGACGCCATTTTCGACACCTCGCCCCAAGTGAAGCCCATCTCCAACGCCTTTCTCACAATATGCGAAATATGCCCTTCCTGCGCAATGGTGGAGAGGTGCTTATCGTCGGTGCAGAACGAGAATTTCGACACATCAAGCCCATGCTCCTTCACGCAGTGGAGCAAGGCATCGGCATTGCGTGCCGCGCTACCCTCGCGGATATAGATGTTCATGCCCTTGTGGTAGCGTGCCAGCACACCCTCATCGTCGTAGCACTCGTGGTCGTTGGAAATACCGTATTCCACATAGGCATCCAACATCGCCTCGTCCATGCCGGCTGTGTGGCCGTCGATAGGTCGGCCGTCGAAGAGCGAGAGTTTCGCCATCATTTCAGACTCACCAGCCACCACATCGCCAAACGACATCACCTCGCCCAGCCCCACAATGCGCTCATCGCTCAAAAACGGCTTCATCTGCTCGGCGGTGAAATGCCCTGCCCCATTGGTCTCGAAACAGGTGGCTGGCACACACGATGGAACTACGGTGAAAACGCTGATTTGCGCTTTGTCGGTCTCGTCGAGAAACAGCCTAAGCGCATCGGCACCGCCCACATTCACCAATTCGTGCGGGTCGGCTATCACAGTGGTTGTGCCCCACGGCAGCACCGCCTTGCCAAATGTTGCAGGCAGCACCATCGACGACTCAATGTGCATGTGCGAGTCAACAAAACCCGGCACCACCATCTTGCCAGCGCAATCAATCACCACATCGGCTGTGGTCCGGTCGGCTGCACCCACAAAGGTGATTACACCATCGGTAATCCCCACGTCGGCTTTGGTCACTGTGCCCGATTCGGCATCTACCACATTCCCGTTTTTCAGCCAAATGCTGAACGCTTTGTTTCTATTGTCACTGGAGTAGTTTGTCATAAAGTGTTTTTTTCAGTATGATGAATTGGCGATAATTTACTTACGAAACGATAGTGGCAACGATGGTGCGCGCGCCGCCGTGATTGCGCCACTCACACAGGTATATGCCTTGCCAAGTGCCAAGGTTGAGTCTGCCGCCCGTTATGGGAATGGTGAGCGTGGCACCCACAAGCGCACTCTTGGCGTGGGCTGGCATATCGTCACTGCCCTCAAGCGTGTGCTTGAAATAGGGTTGGTTCTCCGGCACCAAATGGTTGAAAATCTCGTTCATATCGTGGCGCACATCAGCGTCCCAGTTCTCGTTGAGGCAAAGTCCTGCCGAAGTGTGCTTCAAAAGCAGATGCAGCACCCCCACTTCGGGAAGTGCCCCCAGCCCACGCACCACCTCATCGGTCACCAAATGGCAACCACGAGTGCGGGCACGAAGTTGAAATTCCTTTTGAGTAATCATGTTCATTTATATAAAGTGGAGGCACACCGATTGGGGTATGCCTCCACAAAGATACGATTTTATTTCAATTATTTGATAATCATGCGAGCAGTTTGGGCACCCGATTGAAGCAGATACACACCTGCGGAAAGACCTGAAGTTGAGATTTTGCCATCAATAGGGGTTTCGGTCTTCACCAGTCGGCCCTCGAGGTTGTAAATCTTCACATCTTCCTTCGCACCTGCCACAGTCACCATTGCGCCAGCGTAGGCAGGGTTTGGTGTCACGGTCATACGGCTATTGTCAGCCACCACGGTGGTCACACCAGAAGCCTCATCCTTGCCATAGAGCAATTCAATGCCAGGAATTTCAAGCGAATAGTTCTGACCAGTGGTAGCGGCACCTGTGCTGAAATAGATATACACCATTTGCAATGGATAGTTGGAGAGGTCGGCAGCATCGCACCATTGGCTGGTAGGTAATTTGCACACATATTCGCCCTCCACATTTTCAGGAATCTCAAAATCGGAAATCACTTGTGCGCCATTCACCGTGTTGGTAGAAATGCTCACACGCTTCACTTTTAGGTTGCCCGGACGGAAGCGAACACGGAGAGTGTCGGGAATACCCCACAACGCCATTTTCTTGGCAAGTTTGATGTAGGGGTTACGCGAACTTGCACCCACGAAGTCGATTTTCATACCGTTTTCAAAAGAGGTGATTGTGCGGTTTTTGCCACCGCTTTGGGTGATGGTCCAAGTGGTTGGGTCGATGCTCACCTGCTCCATGGTGGTGACGTGAGACTTAGGGTTCTGAACTTTCACACTTACAGTGCCTTCAAAGTTCTCGCCCTTGCCTGAGATTTCGGCTTCGCCATCGGCTACGGCTTTCACCACACCAAATTCATCAACGGCTGCCACATCGGTGTTGCTTGAAGTCCAGTTCATCACCGATGGGTCAACGATGTCGCTACCTGCGCCACTCACGCCAAGCACCTTGATTTCGTAGTCGTGGTTTTTGTCCACTACCACGCTCTTGTCGCGAAGCATTTTCTCGGCGTTCACGATACGCACTGGTTGAGCGCACTTCACACCTTTGTATTCGGCATAGATGTTGCCATCGGCAGGAGTGGCTGAAGCGATGAAGGTGCCATCGCGGAATGTGCCCACTTGTGGATCGCAAGAGAGAGTCACGCCCTCCAATTCACGGATTTTCAGCACACCATATTTATTGTAGCCCCACACCTTTGGAGCGATTTTTGCGCTGATAGAGATATTCCAGCAGCGAGGCGCGAAGTTAATCAAACCGATTTCATCGTCAACAGGAGCGTTCGACACGAGCAAACAGCCATTGCCCACAGATCGGAGCGATCCGTCGCTTGGGGTGTTGACCACATCGCCATTCACCACCATGCACGATGAACCGCCACCGTCGAGGTTCACAGCATTCACCGCACCCAGTCCCAAGAACACGCCAGCAGCCTCGCCGAGCGAAACGCCAGTTGATTTAGGACTGCGACCGTCGATCACCACGAAATACACCTTGGTGCTGTCGGCATTAAAACCGATGCAGGTGCGTGGGTGGCGTTCGTCCCAGTCATCAATAATATTTCCATTTTGCAATATGATATGGTCGCTACCGCCCATCAGTTCCTTGAAATTCTTGAGCAAACCAGGTTGCGAGCGCAAATCTACTTTCAAATTGATAGCCAGTTCGTCGCCCTTTGCCATGGCTTTCAGGCGGTCGATGCAAGTGCCGCGAGCCCACAGAATGGCGCAGCCTTCAGGAATGTCGCTCACACCATTGCCATCGAAAATAGAATCAACCACGCAGTTCTCCACAGCATTGGCGTGCCATGCGAAAGCACCGCTCTTTGGACGAATGAGTGCCTTCATACCACCAGCGCAATTTTCGGTTTTGGGGCCGTAGGCATTGGTGTAGAGGTTGATTTGGTTGCCGCCTGTGTTTTCCCACTCAAGGCGCTGCATATTCACCGTGTGCAGACGGTAACTTTCGCCCTTATGGGTGATAGAGCCGTAGAAGTCCACACGGTCGATGTAGGGGCGGCGTTCGTCGTCGAGCACAAAGCAAGCACGACCCACAGGGTTGGTGATGCACTGGTCGAGTTTGAACTGTCCGCTTCGTGGAATACCGTTTTCAAGCGTATTCTGGTAGAAATAAAAATCGCCATTAGTTGCGCCAATCACCTCATGACCAGGGCGATTGTTTCGGGTAGCCATGCTCAAGGGGTTTTCTTCAGCCACACCCTTGTCGCCACCTTTGCAAGTTTCGAAATCCACATACTTGTTGGTCAAATCCATTTCCATCACGCTCACTTTCAGAGGCATGGCGGGCAAATCGTATTTCGCGAAAATCACGCCCGGTCCCACCATGTGTGGAAACACGAGGGTGTCCACATCGAAAACTTTACTGCCAACTGTCCATTGTGTTTTGGCACGCATCGGACTTGCCAGCAGCAAGACCAACGCTACGAGAAAAATCAACTTTTTCATCTTTAATGATTTAGTCTAATAACTGGTTAATCAAAGTGGTGACATCGCCCACATTCACAGTGCCGTCGGCATTTAAATCGCACACGGCATCGGAATACGACGAAAGTCCTAATATCTTATTAATCAACGCAGTCACATCGGTCACATTCACCTCGCCATCGCCGTTGATGTCGCCCGGCTTTTGCGCTGCCACAGCATTGTAAACGGTTTCAAAGCCCTTGAAGTCGATGGTGTATTTCTGACCAGTCTTTGAAGTGCCCATATTCAGTTGAATGGTGCTCAGCGTCAGAGGATAAGAGCCCATATTTTCGGTATCTACCCACGAAGCGGTAGGCACCGAGAGATGCAGGTCGTTGCTGGCAATCACGGTGTCGGGCTGGAGGGTGAGATAGGTGATTTTCTCACCGTTGCGACGAATGCCCAGCACCACATTCTTCACAGGTGCATCGCCTGGATTCAAACGAATCTGAACCGAGTCGGGCAAACTCCACAAGCGAACATTCTTGCTCAGCACAATCTTTGGACTGCGGCCCGACGCTCCTGTGTAGGTGTAGGTGAAACCATCGCCATGGGCAGTGCTCACAGCGTTTTTACCGCCAGTCTGCGTGATTTTCCAAGTGCTCAAGTCAATATTGGGGTCGATTGCCATAATGTGAGCGGTAGGACGCTCTACAATCACCTTCATAGTGTCGGTGAAGTCGCCAATGGTGCCATACACATACGCCTCGCCGTCTTTCACACCACGAAGCACGCCTGTGGCAGCGCCAATTTCCACCACGCTCTCATCGCTGCTGCTCCAAGTGAGGGCGGCAGGATTCACGGCACGCTTCACGCCATCGATGGTGTTTTCCACAGCCACGGCATATTGGCGATAGGTGTCGGTAATGATGGAGTCGTTCACAATGCGCAATCCTTCACCATTGCCCAAAATCTGAACAGGCACGGTGGTGGTGAGATCGCCATAAGTGGCAGTAAGCACAGCATCGCCGCTGCCATCGCCACAGAAAGTGCGTGCGTCGGTCATGTGTCCTACAGATTCGGGACAAGTGACCGTCACACCCTGTAAATCGGTGTCGATGAGCAAGCCATATTGGTTGTAGCCGTAGAATTTAGGGGCGTAAACGCCATATTTCGGCACTTTTGCCACCCAATCAACGAATGCGATGCGCGCGATAGTGCTGTCGTCGGGCGCTGTGCTAATGGCGAAGAAGCCGTTGGCATCGGAGCGTTCGGTACCGTCGCTTGGCACGTTGAGTGTGCCCAAAGCCTGGCTATACATTGTAGATGAGCCGCCGCTGTCGAAGTTCAAGCCTTCCCATGCGCCCAGTTGGCGGAGCAAGTCGGCACCCTCGGTGGTGCGTGCGCCACTTGAGATAGGCGAACGGCCATCAATCTGCACCATGATGATTTTGGTCTCGTCTTGGCTGTAACCCATCACGGTGAGGGGCTGACCGCTGCTGAACTGGCTCATGATATACTCGGTTTCGAGCACTTCGCCATTCTCCAAGATTTTTGGAACACTTGAAATCATGGTAAACGGATTCACTTCCTGACCACTCATATACACACGAATGTCGAAAGTGACCACATCGCCTGGCTTCAGGCTGTTCACAAAGTTGAGCGTAGAGCCTTGACCACGAATCACGAAGCCGTTGGCAGGAATATCCATATCGCCCTCGCCCGATGGCGCAGAAGTCACCACCAAACGGAATGGCTTGGCAATGCCAAACTCCTCGCCCTCGGCAAGCACCGCCTGCACCTCGGCACAAGTGCCGCGCAAGTTGGTGCCCGAAAGATAAGTGGAGGTGAACAGTGCCACCTGGTCGCAAGCATATTCGCAGTTCACCACGCCCATGGGTGCGGTTTCGCCTTTTCCGTTTGTCACCGTGCCGCCAAATGTGGCTTCGCCAAAGAGGGGTTTCTTGCTTTGGTCGAGGGTGAAGTCAATCCAGTTGCCCACATGGTTCACACCATGGTAAATCGTGCCATCGGCAATACAGGGGCCGATTGGAGAGCCCACCACCGATTCGCCACGGCCTGTGAGACCGCTGGTGCGGAAAAAGTCGCCATTCACGCCCAGGAAATACTGTGCGCCCGGACGCGATTTGCGACGCGACATTCCCGAAATGGTTTCACCGCCGGCATACTTGTCCTGCCCCATCACGGCAGAGAAAGTAACGTAGGGGTTGGTGAGGTCGGTAATGGAATAGCGCACATACATCTGTCGGCCAGCGTCGCCACGCATCAGTAGCTGTGTGCAACTGGTGCTCGGTCCCACCATGGCATGAAAGATGGTATCAGCCACATATTCCGTGCCTCGAATATTGTAGTTAATTGAAGCGTTTGCCGCCCAAGCCATAGCACAGGCAAGGGCGGAAACTATCATCTTTATCATTTTGTGGACGATTTAAGAATCATATTGATAAGGTCGGTCACGTCAGATACATTCACCACGCCGTCGCCATTGATGTCGCAAGCAGTGTTGCTGTAGTCGGAAAGACCGAGGATTTTGTTAATCAATGCAGTCACGTCAGATACGTTCACCACACCGTCGCCGTTGATGTCGCCCTTATTTTCGGCAGGGATAGCGTTATAAACGGTTTCGAAACCGTCGAAGTCGATGGTGTATTTCTGACCAGTCTTTGAAGTGCCCATATTGAGTTGGATATTGTTGAGCGTGATAGGATAGTTCATCATATCGGCTGCGTCGATCCATGATGCTGTAGGCAATTCAAGTTCAATCATCTTGCCGGCAATCACGGTGTCGGGGGTAAGAGTATGGTAACTTACCTTCTGACCATTGGGGCGAAGGCTCAATACCACATTCTTCACAGGTGCCTCACCTGGGTTGAAGCGAATGCGGATAGCATCAGGCAAACTCCACAAGCGAATATTCTTGGTGAGCACAATCTTTGGACTGCGGCCCGATGCACCGGTGTAGGTGTAAGTGAAGCCATTGCCGTGTGCTTCGCTCACGGCATTCTTACCGCCCGTTTGGCTGATTTTCCAAGTGCTCATATCCATATCGGGATCAATAGGCATGATGTGGGCAGTAGGGATTTCCACATTCACAATCATGGTGTCGGCCACCTCGCCGAGTTTACCAATCACTTGGGTGGTGCCGTTGCGCACACCCTTCAGCACGCCAGTGTGTTCACCGATGGTGACAATGCTTTCATCGAGGCTGGTCCAAGTGAGTGCGAGTGGACTAATGCTCATGGCGTTTTCGCCGAGAGTGGTTTGAACATCTACTGCATATTCCTTAAAGCTGTCGGTGATGATGGAATCGTTGGTAATTTTGATGTCGTCGACGGCATCAACAATAGTCACAGGTTCCGACACGCTCATACCCTCGTAAGTGGCAGTGAGCACGCCTTCGCGCACCGATGCGTCGGCATAGAAAGTAGAATCGGCGATGATATTGCCCAGCGACTTGTCGCAAGAGAGTTTCACACCCTTCACATCTTGGCTCACCAGCATACCATATTTGTTGTAGCCGTAGAATTTTGGGGTATATACACCGTATTTAGGGAATTTGAGCGAGAAATCCACGAAGCGAATGCTTGCGATGGTGCTGTCGTCGGGGGCAGAACTTACCACATAGAAGGCGTTGCCATCGGCACGCTCTGTACCGTCGCTGGGGCGGTTGCGAATACCGAGGGTACTGGTGTAGAGCACAGCAGAGCCGCCGCCGTCCATGTTGATACCGTCGGTAGCACCTGCATAGCGCATGATGTCGGCAAGCCATGTGGTACGTACACCGCTCGACAATGGAGAACGGCCGTCAACCACCATGAAATATGCCTTTTTGCCACCGTCGCTATAACCGATAGCGGCGCGAGGTTGGCGAGTGTTGGCATCGCCACGGTCGGCTTCGCTTTGCAGCGTCACGCCGTCTTCCAAAATCTTTGGGTTACCAGTCACGATTTGGTAAGGCTCTACCGACTTGCCTTTGGCAGTCCAAGAGAGGGTTACGGTCACCTCGTCGCCTTCCTTGAGGTTTTGGATAAATGAAGAGGCCGCACCTTGTCCGTGAAGCACATAGTGACCCTCAGGAATGGTCATATCGCCATCACCGGTTGGAGCACTCACAATTCTCATTTTGAAAGGCTTTGCGGTTTCAAATTTTTCACCATCGGCAACCACAGCCAGCACTTCCCAGCCGTTCCAGTGCCAGGTATGGCCGTAGTAGAGGTCGTTGTAGATGGTCACCTTATCCACATTCGATGCAGGCACCTCACCGCTGTAGGTGTTGATGCCGCCCACAGTGGCTTGCGAGCCATCAGCAGCCACAATCGAGCCACTGAAGAAGAATGGATCTGCATACAGACTGCCATCGGTGGCTACTACAAAGTTTTTATATTCTCTGGCATTGTTGCGCGCACGGTAAATCACACCGTCAACGATAGTGGAACCATAAGGGGTACCCACAGTCGAAACACCACGGCTGGTGGTGCCTCTGGTGTAGAAGAAGTCGCCATTCACGCCCACCATGTAGCGCGCGCCTGGTTTCGACTTGCGTTCAGCCATGCCTGAAATTTTCTCATTGCCAGCGAGCTTATCGGTTGCGCACACACCGCGCAGCGAGAGATAAGGGTTGGTCATGTCCATCGTGGTATAGAACACGCGAAGGGCATCTAATGTGGTCGCGTTACGGAACCACAGTGAGGTTTGGGTTGTACCTGGGCCGATTTGGTTGTGGAACAGCGTATCTACGGTGTATTCCGTTCCTTGAATCGACCACACATTTCCTGCCACGGCAGTGATTGCAGCCACAGCGGAAAGAAGAAATGATGCAATAGTTCTTCTCATTGTTAAAATAGCGTTTTATTAGTTAAGTCTGAATATAAAGTATAAAATTACCCATTTTCAAAAAAATAGGCAAATTTTCAACGAATTTTCTACCCTCCCCTCTCCAAAATTTTACAAAAAAATCACAAAATGCCACCACTATCAGCGAGGGTGTATAATCTGCACATTGCATCATAACGTAGGGACATGCCTTCGGCATGTTTCCAATGCGTTGACTCATTGCTGTCGATGGCGCAAGAAAAAAGCCCTGCCATTTTGGGGTGGCAGGGCTGATATTTGGGGAAATTGTGGGGAAAACTATTTCAGGATCATGTTGATGAGGGCGGTCACATCGCTTACGTTAACTTCACCGTCGCCGTTGATGTCGCAAACTGCGTCGGGATAGTCGGCGAGAGTGAGGATTTTGTTAATCAGCGCAGTCACATCGCTCACATTCACCACGCCATCACCATTGATGTCGCCCTTCTTGTCTTCGGGGATTGCATTATACACAGTCTCGAAGCCATCGAAGTCGATGGTGTATTTCTGACCGGTTTTTGAAGTGCCCATATTCAACTGGATATTGTTGAGCATGATGGGGAAATTCTGCATATCGGCAGCATCAATCCATGAAGCGGTAGGCAATTCAAGTTCTATCATCTTGCCAGCAATCAGAGTGTCGGGGGTGAGGGTTTGATACATCACCTTCTGACCATTGGGGCGCAGACTGAGCACCACATTCTTCACAGGAGCCTCACCGGGATTGAAGCGAACGCGGATAGCATCAGGCAAACTCCACAGGCGAATGTTCTTGGTGAGCACAATCTTTGGACTGCGCCCCGAAGCACCAGTATAGGTGTAGGTGAAGCCGTTGCCATGCGCTTCGCTCACAGCATTCTTTCCACCGGTTTGGCTAATTTTCCAAGTTGCCAAATCCATATTCGGGTCGATAGGCATAACGTGGGCAGTTGGACGCTCCACCACCACTTTCAATGTGTCGGTGATGTCGCCAACGGTGCCATACACATACGCCTCACCGTCGTTCACACCACGCAACTTACCAGTTTCGGCATCAATCGCCACCACCGATTCATCGCTGCTCGTCCACGAGAGCACCGACGAGTGGATAGGCATGGTGATGTCGCCCACGGTGTTGGTCACTTCCACCGCATAATCCTTAAAGCCGTCGGTGATGATGGAGTCGTTCTTGAACTTAATGCCATCGGCGTTGCCGAAAATCTGCACAGGCACGGTGGCGGTCATATCGCCATAGTGGGCGGTAATCAAGCCGTCGCCAGCACCGTCGCCGAAAAACAGGCTATCCTGCTGCACATGGCCCACCGATTCGGGGCAAGTGAGCGTAACGCCGTGCAAGTCGGTGTCGATGAGCAAGCCATATTTGTTATAGCCGTAGAATTTTGGGCGATAGATGCCGTATTTTGGCACTTTTGCCACCCAATCCACAAAGGCGATGCTTGCGATGGTGCTATCGTCGGGGGCTGTGTAAACGGCGAAGATGCCGTTACCGTCGGGGCGTTCGGATCCGTCGCTTGGCACATTGCGCACACCGAGCGAACTTGAATAGAAAGTGGACGAACCACCGCTATCCATATTCACAGCATCGGTAGCGCCCAAAAGGCGGAGCAAGTCGGCAATTTCGGTGGTGCGTGCGCCGCTTGAGATAGGCGAACGGCCATCGATGGTGAGGAACATGATGGTTTTGCCCTCATCAGCGATAGCCACGGCGGTGACAGGCTGATTTGAGCCAAACTCTTCAAGCAGATATTCGGTATCGGTCACCTCGCCATTGTGAAGGCTGTTGGGCCAACTCGACATCATAGTGTGAGGGAACACTTCCTTACCGTCGATGTGGGCATGAAATTCCACCGTGATTTCGTCGCCCTCTTTCAGCGATTTCACGAAGTCGGCACTTGCACCGAGTCCGTAAATCACAAAGCCATCGGCAGGAATATCCATATCGCCAGCAGTGGAAGGTGCGGCTGTAGCCACCATCTTGAATGGTTTGCCAAACACAAACGATTCGCCGTCGGCCAACTTCATGGCTATCTCGGCAGCACCTGCTGGGGTGTCGGTGTATGGGAAGAAGTGCTTGTTGTAGATAATCAAGCGATTACCACCGCTTGGGTTCACCAAATTCACGCCATCCACACCGCAAGTTTTACCCGAAGCACTGGTTGCCAAACCAGAGAATTTGGTGCAACCGATAATCGGATTCTGTTTGTTGGCATCGAGCACAAACTGGGTGAAATCGGTGTTGGTGTTTGCCTTGTAGATTTCACCGTCAACCACGCATGGACCAATGGGAATACCCGCCCTTGAATCGCCACGACGGGTGGTGCCTGAGGTGTAGAAGAAGTCGCCATTCACGCCCAAGAAATAGCGCGCGCCCGGCCGGGATTTACGTTCCGACATACTACGCACCGTTTCGGTACCGGCAAAGCTGTCCTGCCCCATCACCGTGCTGAACGAGATATAGGGGTTGGTCAGGTCGATTTTCGCGTAGTACACATACATCTGCCTACCTTCTGCAGAACGCATCAGCAGGGAAGTCTGCGAAGTACCAGGACCAAGCATGGCATGGAACAGCGTATCGGCTTGATACTCCGTGCCACGCACATTATATTGGGTGGAGGCGTGGGCAGCCATCGCTGCCACACACCCCAATGCCATTAATGCAATCTTTTTCATCGCTTTACGATTTTAAAATTATATCAATCAGTGCGGTCACATCGCTCACATTCACCACGCCATCACCGTTGATGTCGCAAGCAGCGTCGGTGTATTCAGCGAGGCCGAGGATTTTGTTGATGAGGGCGGTCACGTCGCTGGAGTTGATAGCGCCGTCGCCGTTGATGTCGCCAGTTGCGCCAGCTTCCTTCACAGCGTTATACACGGTGCCGAAGTTCTTAAACACGATGTGATATTGCTGACCGGTCTTCGACGTGTTCATATTGAACTGGATAGAGTTCAAAGTGATGGGGTAATTGCCCATATTGTCGGCATCAGTCCATGATGCGGTTGGGAGGTCGATATCCACTTCCTTGTTAGGTTGCAAACCTGCCAATTCGATGGTTTGATAAGTCATATTTTCGCCATTTGCACGCACACCAAGCACCAAATTCTTTATAGGAGCCTCACCAGGATTGAGGGTGATGCGGATAGCGTCGGGCAAACTCCAAAGGCGGAAGCTCTTGGTGAGCACGATTTTTGGAGCACGACCTGCTGCACCGGTATATTCATAGTCGATACCGCTGCCCACAGCCGTAGCCTTGACGTTTTTACCACCGGTTTGGCTGAGTTTCCATGTGGCGATGTCGAGATTTGGGTCGATTGGCATCACATGGGCGGTTGGACGCTCTACGGTCACAGTCAAAGTGTCGCGCACTTCACCGAGGGTGCCAATCACGAGGGCTTCACCGTCTTTCAAACCTTTCAAAATACCAGTATTTGCGCCCACAGTCACCACCGATTCGTCGGTGCTCACCCATGTGAGAGCTGCTGGATTGATAGGCATCTTTTTTTCGCCCACGGTGCTTTCCACATCGATGGCATATTCACGATAAGTGTCGGTAATGATGGCTTTATTCACCAACGCGATTTCATCGGCAGTGTTTTGCACTTGCGCAGTGATGGTGGTGGTGACGTCGCCGTAAGTGGCGGTAAGCACACCTTCAACCATGGTGCCGTCGGCAAAGAAAGTGGTATCGCCAATCACATGGCCAAGACCTTCGGGGCAAGAGAGCTTCACACCCTTCACATCGGTATCGATGAGCATACCATATTGGTTGTAACCGTAGAATTTTGGGGTGTACATACCGTATTTTGGCATTTGCAAGCTGAAATCCATATAGCGAATGGAGGCAATCACGCTGTCGTCGGGTGCTTCGCTCACTGCGAAAATACCGTTACAGTCGGCACGCTCATAACCATCGCTTGGCTTGTTGCGCACGCCGAGGGCACTTGAATAGAGGCAAGTAGAGCCGCCGCCGTCCACGTTGATAGCGTCCCATGCGCCAGCATACTTCATCAGCGAGCCGAGGGCTGGAGTGGTAGCGCCGTCGCTCAGAGGTGAGCGGCCGTCAACCACCAAGAAAATCACTTTCTTGCCGTCTTGGCTATAACCGAGCACGGTGCGAGGGTGAACAGAGGTATCGCCATTATACACCACATTACCACCAACGAGCACCGATGGGTTACCCGAAATAATTTCTGATGGGGTGAAATCTGCGCCGTTGATGGTGGCATTGAGAGTGAGGGTAAGCTGGTCGCCAGGCTTGAGTGCTGCAATGTATGCGGCTGTTGAACCTCTACCAGAGAGGGTCAAACCCTGTGCTGGCACGTCCATATCGCCAGCAGCGCTTGGGGTGTTCACCACCTCCAATTTGCAAGGCTTGCCAAAGGCAAACGAGTCGTCGCCATCCACATAGCGCACTTGCACCTCAGTCACATTGCTTTGGTTGGTGCCCTTGAAGTAGGTGGGGTTGTAGATGCCCACGGTATTGTTTGGAGTGTCGGTATTCACGCCACCAATGTTCACAGTGCCGTTTGCGCCCACGATGGTGCCACCGAAGCTCACATAGCCGATAGTGGGCACTTGGTTAGCGTCGATGGTGTATTGAATTTCCACGCCATTCACACCCTTGTAAACCACACCCTTAGCCATTGAGGTGCCGATAGGTGTACCCACCACCGACTGTCCACGGCCTGTGGTGCCACTGGTGAGCCAGAAGTCGCCATTCACACCCACGTAATAGCGTTGTCCAGGTTCTGTTTTACGTTCACACATTTGCGAAACGGTTTCGCCGCCTGCCATCATGTCGGTACCACTCACCGCACGGATTTTCACATAAGGATTGGTCAAATCCACTGTGGTGTAGAACACACGCAAGTGCTTGTTGCCACTTTGTAGCAGCATTGAGGTTTGTGTGGTACCCGGTCCGATGTAAGCATGAAAAGTGGTGTCGACCGAGTAAACAGTGCCTGCCACATCGCATGATCCTTTCGCATTTGCTCCAAGTGCCACAGCACCAACGAGCATCAAAGCAGTAAATATTCTTTTCATTGATTGGATAATGTTATTTATTTTAGAAGGGAAAACTCATCCCTGTCCTCTCATAGGAGGGGCTGAGGGATTATTGGACAATTATTTCAAAATCAAGTTAATCAGTGCAGTCACGTCGCCTACGTTCACTTCACCGTCGCCATCGAGGTCGCACATGACATCGGCGTAGTCGGCGAGGGAGAGAATCTTGTTGATCAACGCTGTCACATCGCTGGCGTTGATTTCGCCATCACCGTTGATGTCACCCTTTTTCGATGGGGCTTCGGGAGCGTCGAGATACACGGTTTCGAAGCCACGGAAGTGCATGTCATACACCTGCCCAGCCTTCGAAGCGTTCATGTTGAGTTGGATAGAAATCAGCGAGATGGGATAGTTAGCCATATCGGTAGCGGTGCACCAGTCGGCAGTAGGCAGGTCAATCACCATTTCCTTGTTGGCAGTGATAGCCGCTGGGGTGATGGTGTGGTAAACCATACCGCCACCATTGGCACGCAAACCAAACACGAAGTTTTTCACTGGTGCCTCGCCAGGATTGACGCGCACACGAATCATATCGGGCAAACTCCACAAGCGAAAGGTCTTGGTGAGCACGATTTTTGGGCTACGGGCCGACACGCCTGTGTAAGTGTAATCGAAACCATTGCCTACGGCTGTGGCCACCACGTCCTTACCACCAGTCTGGCTGAGTTTCCATGTGGTGATGTCGAGGTTTGGGTCGATTGGCATCACGCGAGCCTCAGGAATTTCCACGCTCACTTGCATGGTGTCGCAGATTTCGCCCAGCACACCCACCACTTGGGTTTTGCCGTTGTGCAAACCTTTCAGCACGCCAGTGTGCTCGCCAATGCTGACGATGCTCTCATCGAGGCTCTTCCAAGTGAGTGCCAATGGGCTGATGTTCATCACATTCTCGCCGATAGTGGTCTGTACATCCACGCTGTATTCCTTGTAGCCATTGGTGATGATAGAATCGTTAGCTATTTTGATATTGTCCACCCCATCAAGAATCTGAATTGGCATTGAAACGGTAGCGCCTTGGTATGTGGCAGTTAGTGCGCCTTCACGCGCGGTACCGTCGGCATAGAAAGTGGTGTCGCCTATCACATGGCCGAGTGATTCGGGGCAAGAGATAGTCACGCCCTTCACATCGGTATTCACGAGCATACCATATTGGTTGTAGCCGTAGAATTTTGGAGTGTAAACGCCATATTTTGGAGTGTGTAATGCGAAGTCAACGAAACGGATGCTTGCCACCGCGTCGTCGTCGGGCGCAGAACTCACGGCATAGAACGCGTTACCGTCGGCACGCTCATTACCATCGCTTGGCTTGTTGCGAACACCGAGGGTGCTGGTGTAGAGCACCGATGAGCCACCGCCGTCAACGTTCATTGCGTCGGTCGCGCCAGCGTAGCGCATGATGTCGGCAAGCCATGTGGTGCGAACACCGCTTGAAATGGGCGAACGGCCGTCAACCACCAGGAAGTAAGCCTTCTTGCCACCATCGCCATATCCCACAGCCGAGCGTGGGTGGCGCGCACTTGCATCGCCACGGTCGCCTTCGCTCTGGAGGGTTTCGCCATTTTCCAAAATCTTAGGATTACCCGAAATAACCTGGTAAGGCTCTACCGAGAGGTCGCCAAATGTCCATGATGGCGAAACGGTGATGATGTCGCCTTCGTGGAGTTCGGAAATGAATGTGGCGGCAGTACCGTGGCCGTGAAGCACATATCCACCCTTGGCAATGTCCATATCGCCAGCGGTACTTGGGTTGCCCACCAGTTTCATTTTAAATGGCTTTGCGGTTTCGAATTTCTCACCTTCCACCAGCACGGCAGCCACCTCGCAACCAGCGCCAGTTTCGGCAGTTGCGCCGTAATATAGGTCGTTGTAGATAGTCACCTTGTTTTGGTTGGAAGCCGATTTTTCGTTGGCGTTCACATTGATGCCGCCCAAAGTGGCTTTCTTGCCATTTGGAGCCTCAACCGAACCACCGAAGAAGAAAGGATTCACATACACCGAGCCCTTGGTGTCAACCACAAAGTTTTTGAAGGTTCTCGCATTGTTGCGTGCACGGTAAATCACGCCATCGACCACGGTAGAGCCGACTGGGGTACCCACCTTCGACACACCGCGGTTGGTCGTACCCGAAGTCATGAAGAAGTCGGCATTTATGCCCACAAAATAGCGTTCGCCAGCCTTCGACTTGCGCTTCGCCATGCCCGAAATGGTTTCGTTGCCGGCAACCTTGTCGGTAGCGCACACACCACGGAGCTTCAGATAAGGGTTGGTCAGGTCCATTGTGGCATAGAACACACGCAGCGCATCACCATTGGCTGGATTTCTAAACCAAAGCGATGTGGAGGTGGTGCCAGGACCCACTTGATTGTGAAACAGCGTATCAACTGTAAATGTAGTTCCCTGGAGCGACCAGGTGTCGGCAGCCATGGCAGAAACGCTTGCCGCGGCCGCTAAAAGCATAGATAGTATAGTTTTTTTCATTTTAAAATGATTATATAAATTTCTCAGATTGTAAGAGACCATCAAAAAAATCCACACAAGCATCAAAAGCCCATCAAAAAGCCCTTTCCTTCAGGGGAGGGTTTGGGAGAGGCTATTTAGAGTAGATTTTCTCTCACGTCAATGTATATTAAAATCGTCATTAGTCGTTTGTAGGCATAAAGATACAAAATAAAGTGCAAAGCACAGCTACCCACCACCAAAAAAAACATCTACCCCACCCCAATTCCCCCAGAAAACCCACAAACGCACGAATCAAAAACCGAATCATAACAATGAAAAATCCCGGAGGGATTTGATGTGTGTAGGCAGGTATGCAGCGAAGGTTATGCGAAATGAGCGAAGCGAAATGGAGCATAACCGAAGCGAAATGCCTGCAAATATCGCA
>SFGS01000051.1 GCA_004557565.1 Bacteroidales bacterium
CGCACAGTCGCACCGCCAAATGCGAAGCATTCCACTTTGCTCCAAGGCTGTTTTTTATGTTTTTGTTTTTGATTCCATTCACGATTCGGCAACAATGCACAATCTATCCCCATTAATTTTCCACTGAGCCGATTTGACACTCCTTCTTATTTTGTGGGGGGATGTGGGGAAAAAAGTAATGGCACCTGTCCAATCGCGGATGGGTGCCATTTTTGGTGTTACTATATATTATTTTCGCTTTTTCCTTGTGAGGAATTATTTCATCATTTTCTTAACTGCTGATTGGCTACCGTCGGTGTAGTTGGTAACCACGATGTTCAAGCCTTCGAATGGCTCGTTGCTGCTCATGCCTGAAATGTTGAAATATTTCACCGAAGCCACAGTCTTTTCAGCGTTAGCGTCGGTAATGCCGGTAGGAGTTTGCTCTGCTTTCGCAAACATCACCATTGCCGGGAACCAGTAGCCCTTAGTGAGTTGGATTTGTTCGCCCACTTCCTCGCCATCTTTATTGTAGATGTGGAGATAGTAGTTTTGTGAGCTGTAGTCCACAAATGTTTCAACCACGAGGTTGCCAGTGTTGGGGTCGAGGTCGCACACATTGCCATACATTTTTTGGCCTTGTGGAATGGTGATGAAGTTTTGGGTAAACTCACCAGTATTCATATCGTATTTGCTGATAAAGTTGCCGCAATCGACAGGAGCGTAATAGAGCACCCTATTCTTTGCATCGATAGCAGGAGAAGTCTTTTTCCAAGCAAACGAAGAGTTCTGACATGCCATAGGCACGGTTACAGGAGTCTTAGCCTCGAAACTTTGGGTGTCGATTTCCACAAATTGTTCAATGTTGGAAGCAGAAGGAGTGCCCCAGGTGCAGTTGTTCACAGCAGCCCACACTTCATCGTTCATCTTAAAGAGCGTGCAAGCACCCTTGCCGAGCTCGATAGTCTTTTCGAGTTGGTCGGTATTGGTGTCGATTACATAGATGCCCTTGTTTAATGCGCTCACAAGGAGCTTGCCGTTGGCTTCCACCATTTCGCCTGGCTCTTTAGCATCTGTGCCACTGATAGGAGTGGATGTGATTTCGCCAGTAGTGGGGTTGTAGATATACAAGCCCTTGGTGGTGCCTACATACACCTTAGTGTCGCTGAAAGGGTAGCAAGCGCGGGTGTCGCCGTCACTAGCGAAAGTGGCAAAACTCTGCTTCAGCTTGAGCGTCTTGGCATCTACGATGTCGAATCTGCCGCCAGTAGAGCCATAGTTTTGCTTAGAGCAGAAGTAGATGTTGTTGGCATCTTGCGCCATGAATTGGGTGGTGTTGCCAAGGGTTTTCCCTTCGTTTTCCTTTTGGAACACACGATATTGGATTGCGCCGTCAGCATAGGAATAGAAATTCACGGTGCTGGAGTTATGGCCAAACCAGTCCTCATTCAGCAGAAACACGCCGTTGGTGTATTGTGCATAGGCGCATGTTGCCAAAGCGGCAGAAGCGAGAAATGAAAAAAACTTCTTCATGACGGTGAGGATTTTACTTGATTACCTTAACAGTGCTTGTAGTGCCGTCGGTGTAGGTGGTAACCACGATGTTCACACCGCTGAAAGCAGTTTCGCTCATTTGACCAGCGAGGTTCACATACTTCACACCAGCCACGGTCTTGGTAGCTTCCACGTCTTCCACTGCGGTAGGAGTTTGGTTAGATGGTGCAGACACCAGTGCGCCCCATTCGCCAGCACCAGTCATTGAAGAGTAGATCCACAAGTCCCAGCTCTTGTCGGTAAGTGTGCGGCCAGAGCAACCAGTAGAAGCCCAGTTCATATTGCTTGGGCTGTCGCCTTCAGCCAAGTTGTAGCTCCAGAAGCCTTGGTACCAACCGCTGTTCCAGTAGTCGCCTTCGCTTGCACAAGAATAAGAGTCGAAGCTATAGCCTTGGGTGATATAGTAGATGCCTTTTTCGTCGGGAGTCACTACATTGTCTTCTGTTTTCAGAGAGAAACCATTGTTGTCAGCGTCCCAGCCAAATCCACCGATAGCAGAACCGTAAGCGGTGCCGCTTTGCATGAGCATAAAGAGGCGTGGGTTGTTGGCAACGATGTCTATAGCCATATCTTCACCAGTCTTGGTGCCTTCGAAGCGGTAACCGAACACGATAGTGTTTTCGCTGCCGGTCCATTTGAGACCCATAGCTGCGACGTTGCTACCTTCGCCAGTCCAGTTTTGAATGTCGCTGAAAGAGAAGGCTGCTGCATTTGCAGGAGCTTTCTTTACTGATTGGTTGCGTGCCACATTAGGTTGTTGTGCCACCATTGTTGCTGCGCACAAAAGTGCGAAGAGAAGCGTGTAAAATTTCTTCATTTTTTTTGAACTTTTAAACAGTTTATAATATAATTGTGTTATAACAAACTTCGCTTTTTTAAAAGTTCGCGTGGGTGTGATAGAGGCTTCCTCAAAAAGGCTCATTGCCACACAGCGCATGGTGGGGCAATCTGCTGTCAAAATGAAAAATGTTGGGTTTGTTGCGACCACATCATTTTGGGTGTTGCTGCCTCGGTTCATGTCCACGTGAACCATAACAAGGCTGCATGTAGAGGTAGGTATTCTGACTTTGTTTCCATCGCCTCACGCCTTCCCGGTGGTGATGTAGTCGCTGAGAGCGAAATTTACCAGTGGCATATTGTGTGAAACGATACTATTTCAGGAAACTTACAGCAGCGGGACTGTTCAGGATTTTCACCTGATTCCCTTTTAATCTCCGCTTGGAGAGCCTCACATGTTAGTATTGTCGGTGCAAAATTAATAATAATTTCTAAAACAGCAAAAAAAATCTCATATCGTTCGGTGCTATAGCACGCCAAAAATGGGGGGGAATGAGGGAGGGTGGAGGTGATGGGGGGATGGAAAGGAAATAGGCTGCTCGCACTCGTGGGAGTGGGGCAGCCTATTTTGCTTTTACCCGAAAGTGGGAGACTTTGATTAGTCTTCTACTTGGCGAAGCTTTTGAACGTAAATAGCCTTAGCCATTTTCTTGCGGTTGATTACAGATGGCTTGTCGAATTGTTGACGGGCACGAAGTTCTTTTACGATACCGGTCTTTTCGTATTTACGTTTGAATTTCTTAAGGGCGCGTTCGATGTTTTCGCCTTCTTTTACTGGAACTACGATCATAATTCTAAAAGTTTTAAATTGTTGTTTTTATATTGATTTGTTATTAATATTCACTTGTAGTTCGACGCGCTAAAGTGTGCGTCGCTACAAATAACGGACACTGGTGCATAAAGCGCCTTTCAGCCGTGGGGGTAAAAAGCACGATGCCTTCCACCTCGTATATATATAAATTTAGTATTGATTTTCCGCTTAGGGGTATTCCACCAACCACTGCGCCCCTCTCATATTGAGTGGCTTCAGCACGATGCAGGCATTGCGGGAATAGCCTGTAATCAGATGGTTATATGTGATTTATCTGTATCTCTGACGGGTTTAAGAATCAACCTCCTTTCAGTTTTCGGGTGCAAATTTAGTGAAAATATTTGAATTACAATCAATTTGCACTAAAAAAAGCGCATTTTGTGCCGCTGAGTAATTTTTTTGTAAATTTGTGGCGATGAAGATGCGTGCGTGGATATTCGCAGCCTGCTTGGCGGCTGGCGCTTTGGGTGGTTTTGCCCAGAGCGACACCACATTTCGCTTTCAGCCCATTGTTCCGATGTCGATAGCGCCGAAGATAATTCCCTCGCCGCAGATTTCCATCATCACGCCCAATATCGTGGCACCGAAATTGAACAACTACACGCCACCCGAACCGCTCAAACTTGACTACAAATTCTCCCAACTCTCCGACAGCCTCAAATCCACACCCGAATTGAGTGTGAAGCCGCAGGTGTATCGTGCCGCCAGTGAGTTCGATTTCAGGGGAAATCCCTTCAACCGCAACTGGAGCGCAGGAGGCGAGGTGGTGAGGATCGACCAGAATTTGAGTTTAATTGGCAGTGGCAGTTACACTGCTTATCCTGCGTTGGGCAACATCGGCACAGGCAGCCTCGGATTGCAAGCCACGCCTATCGACCGCCTTACGCTCGGTGTGGGGGCTAACGTGGTGAAATACCACATGGGACGCTCGGCGTGGAACGATTTCGGACTGTATGTGAACGGCAGTTACCAACTCACCGATGCATTGAGCGTGAACGCCTTCGGGCAGTATTATTTCGATCAGCGATACCATTCGGTGGGTGGAATGGGGCTGATGCAAAATGCCGTGTATGGCGGAACGCTCGGCTATAAATTTTCCGACAGTTTCAGTTTGGCGGTGGGCGCGCAACGCTACTACGACGCATACACCCACACATGGAGAACCGTGCCTATCGTGGCACCTACATTCAAGATCTTTGGCGCGCCGTTGACGGTGGACGTGGGTGGTTTGATATATAATATTGTGGAAGCACTTATTTACAACAGTCGCGACTCCCATTCGGGCTACGCCATGCCGTCGAGAGGCCCGTCGGTCAATCCTGCCAGCCAGTTCAAAAGCCGACGTGCGCAGGGTGGCGACATTCGTTAGCACATTCATTTTTCCAGAATATTTCGGGTTCCGCTTTCGTAGAGGGCGGTTTTTTGCGCATATTTGTGAATTTGTGCAAAGTGCTTGGTGGTGTGAAATTTTTGATTAGAAGGCGATTTGGATTAAGAATTTTAGAAAAAAAGTGTGGTAATGTAAAATTAATATCAAAAAAAACGTGTTTTACTGATAATAATTAGTATCTTTGTTGGGTCGCATTAGTGTTTATTGCGATTTTTTTAGAAAATAATGGTTAATATAACCACCATAAGATTATGAGATTTCTAAAATTTAAAAAAATGCTCAAAGGAGCGATGGTGTTGCTGGGGCTACTGTGTGGCTATTGCAGTGCCGATGCTGTGGTGGCATGCCCCGACCCCGCGGTGGTGACGCAGCCCGATGGCTCCACCCTCACACTTCTACTTCATGGCGATGAATGGTTTAGTTTCAGTACCACAGCCGACGGGTTTACCGTGGTGAAAGATGCCGATGACGGATATTACAAATATGCGGCACTTCTGAACAACGAACTTGTGGCTGGCACAATAGTGGCTCACGATGCCGCCATGCGCACGCCTGTGGAAAAGGCTGCCCTCGCCACCACCACACGCTACCTTGCCCCCGACGCAAAAACCGTGGCAGCCAAGCGCGCCAAACGCCGCCTGCACGGCAACACAGGGCGATACGACTATAAAAATTTCCGAGGATTGGTGATTTTGGTGGCGTATAACGATTGCCCATTCGTGTTCGACGACGCGCACCCCTTATTTAATGACATGATTAACCAGAAAGACTACAAGGGCTTCATGAGCAACGCCCAATTCCCTGAATTAATTCCCTACACCGGTTCGGTACGCGACTACTTCTACAGCAGTTCGGCTGGCGAATTCGACCCAGCATTTGATGTGGTGGGTCCCGTGACCATCAACTATTCCCAATACGATGCACGCCAAGCCAACAATGCGCAAGCCTTGGTGGAAGCCGCTCTTGACGCGGCCGATTCATTGGTGAACTATAAAGACTACGACCGCGACGGCGATGGCACCGTGGATATGGTGTTTTTCCTCTTTGCCGGTGGCGGCAGCAACTTTTCGGGCAACGATAGCCGACTGCTCTGGCCTCACGCCTCCACAGTGCTGTCGAAATCGCTCGATGGCGTGAGATTTGGCAGATACGCCTGTTCCACCGAACTTTACGGCCGTCCGCAGTCGAAAATCATCGACGGCATTGGCACCATTTGCCATGAGTTCAGCCATGTGCTGGGCATAGCCGACCTTTACGACACCGACGGCACAGGTAGCGGCGGCTCAAGCGTGACACCGGGCAAATGGACTCTGATGGCGCAAGGCAGTTACCTCAACCAGAGCCGCACCCCATGCGCATACAGCGCCTACGAGCGTTATGCGGCAGGATTCTCCACTCCAGAAAAACTGAATAAGAAAGGCACCTACACCGTAAGCCCCATTACCTCCAGCAACAAGGGATACAGACTTGACAGCAATACCGACAACGAATTTTTCCTGCTCGAAAGCCGAAAGCAAGAAGGCTGGGACGCATATCTCCCTGGTGAGGGTATGCTGATTTGGCGTGTGGACTCGACCAACGCCGACGTGTGGGAATATAATAAGGTGAACTGCGACCCCAAGCACAGCTATTATCAGCTGCTACGTGCCACAGGCGGCACCATCGACTCTGATGCCGACCCATTCCCCGGAACAGGCAATGTGACCGTCATCGACAACACCACCTCGCCAAACCTCTGCTCATGGAATGGCAGAATGAGCGATTTCGGTATTTCCGAGATTGCACGCAGTGCCGATGGCTCGGTGAGCTTCAAACTCGCTGTGCAGCAATATGAAACCCAAGTTGAGGACTTCGAGGATGTGAAAGTGGACGGAAGCACCGTGAAGGGCAAATTCACCACTTGGACATTGAAAAACAATGCGAAAATAGCCGCCACCGCTGGCGAAAACGCCGGCAACGGACAGTATGCCTGCTCAATGCTTCGCAGTAGCGAACTGGTTAGCGACACCTTGGCGTGGGAAGTGAACGTATTCTCCTATCGCTTCTTCAACCCCACAAGTTCCACCAGCATTGTCCGCACCTATTATCGTCAGCCTGGTGCCACAGCATGGACCTCGCTGAAAGACGAAACTGGCGTGGAGACGGTGACCGTGAGAGCCGGCACAAATGTGAAACTGCTGTTCACCACTGTGATACCGAAAGGCTCGGAAGTGCGCATTTTGGAATATACAGGCAATCGTACTGCGCCATGCTACGTCGACGACATCACCTTTGTGCGCCCCGTGGAAGATAAGGCCATCGTGGGCGACCTCAATGGCGACGGCAACGTGGACGTGACCGACGTGACGATGCTCATCAACGCCATTTTGGGGCAAATCCAAATTGAAGGCGGCGACCTCAATGGCGATGGCAATGTGGATGTGACCGATGTGACCTCAGAAATCAACATCGTGCTTGGAAGTCAGAACTAACAACAAATTTTTATATTAACTAATTTATTAACCAAATTCACATGAACATGAAGAAAGGACTAAAATCTTTATGGGGACTGCTGATAGCGACAGCTGTCACAGCCTTCAGCGCTCAGGCGCAAGATGTCGTTTCGCAAGCATGTGCTCCTGTTAATCAGGATGCTCCAGCTCCAGTCGTGAAAGCTGCGAAAGTGGAAGGCACAGCCACCTATCAGGCAGGCATCGCCACCCAATTCACACCTGTGACCGACTTTAAAGCTGCTGTTGCGGAAAAGGCTTCTTCAAGCAAGAGAGCCAAGCAAGCCCCTGCGAAGGTGGCTTCTGTGAAGGCTCTTGAAGGTGAGTATGTGCTCACGGGCAAGTCGATGCTCACATCGGGCTACAATGGCGTATCGGTCACTGTGGCTGCTTTGGGAACCGACTCCATTGCCATCACCAACTTCTGGGCAAAGGGCTACAGCTCTGTACTCAAGGCAAAAGTTGACGTTGCCACTGGTGCTATCATCGTACCTTATCAGGTAATGGGACAGCATGAGACTTATGGCGACATCGTGTTTGCGAAAACCAATCTCGCCGACGGCTCACCAACAGCTGGTGAGGCTGTGGCTGGTGTGGTTACCGCCGACGGTATTATTAAACTCACCGACGCGTGGGGCGCTTACGTGAAAGCAAAGCCCACCGACACTAAGTGGGCCTTCTTCTCTGTGGTGAATAACACCGAACTTGAGAAGTGCAACGCAGTGTTCACCGGTAAGAAGCACACTGGAGGAGAAATTGAATCCTACGGCGTGGTGTTTAAACAGACAGCGGAGAATGTGGCTACAATCAAAAACTTGGGCGACTATGGACAAACTGTGAAAATTGAGCTCAAGCGCAATAAAACTGCCACTATTCCATCGTCGCTGATGGCTTACAACTCTGAATACGGCGATTTCTACAGCTATAATCTCATTTTCTCCGAAACTGGTGCTAAAATTGAAACTGCCGACGCAGTTACCACTGTGGCTACTGATTTGAAGTGCCTCAGCTGGAGTAATTGGGGCGTGGTGACTGGTACAACCAAGGGTAGCCGCTACCTCGTGGTTGCTTACGACTCTTGCGGTATCACCACTGGTGTGGATATTCAATATCCTTCACTCAGCGTGACCGAATTTCAAGGTGAGGGTTCTGAAGCAAGTCCTTATTTGATTAAGACTCGCGACGACCTTATCCTCCTTAGCGACAAGGTGGCTGAAATCACTGAATTTGATTGCACAACACCTCCTTTGACCGCTAAATACTGCCGTGCATTCCTTGGCAAGTATTTCCGTATGGAAAACGACATCGATATGGCGGGCTATAAGTTCACTCCTATCGGTGATGACTGGCAACATATCTTTGCGGGCACATTCGATGGTGGCAACTACACCATCAAGGGCTTGTATGTGGACAAAACAACTTCTTACGCAGCTCTCTTCGGACGCACCGACACCGTGGCTGTGATTAAGAACCTGAATATTGAAAGCGCTACAATCCGCACTTCTGCCTCTTACGCTTCAGCTATCGCAGCTTGGTCGCTGGGTACAATTCAGAATGTGTCGGTTAAGAACTCTACCATTAGTGCCGACGGCTATGCTGTGGGTGCTGTGTCTGGTATCACTTACGCTATCAGCGATGCAAAAGTGGAAAATTGCCAGATTAATGGTAAATATGGCTATACTGGCGGTGTTGCAGGTGAGGCTCATGCTCCTATCAGCAACTGCTATGCGAAGAATGTGAAGATTGTTTCGGCTACCGTGAGCAGCGACACCCCTGGTCTTCCTGTGGGTGGCGTGGTTGGTAACCTTTACTATGCAGATATGGAAAACTGCTGGTTTGCTGGTACTATCGACGGCAGTTCATTACTGTCGCAATATCAGTCAATCGGTGGTGTGGCAGGTTTCGCTTCTGCCGCAACAGTTAAAAACTGCTTTGCAGTGGGCAACTTGAGCACTTATGGCCCAGGCACTATTGTGGGTGGTATTGTAGGTTTCTTGCGTGGTAACCTTGAAAACTGCTTCTTTAATGGTCGCGTTGATGCTACGTCGGCCCGTTCTTCTGGTGGTGCAGTAGGTCGCCTTTGTGCTTACCGTGTGGCTACTGGCGAACCTCTCACCGAATGTAAGATGACCAATGTGTACTCTGCAGGTAGCGTGGTATCTGAAACTTACCAGTACCAGTCTCAAACCGATGCACAGAACAATGAAATCATTGGTGTGATTCTCAACGGTTCGAAGCCTGTATTAAATAATGTATATTTCGACAAGCAAGTGGTAAGTTTGACCAACTCGGCTTATGGTGTGAACACCGAACAGCTTGTTGGTGCACAGGGCCCTGCTGGCTTTGACGCTAAAGCTTGGACATTTACAGAAGGTCGCTATCCAGCTCTGACCTCATTCAAGGACCTTGAAGCATCAAAACTTGCTACTGTGGCAGTGGTGATGCCTAATGGTGCTACTTTTGACAAGTTCACAAAGAATGCCACTCTGAATAAAGACGCATCTGTGGCAGTAGGTTTCTTGAAAGGCAACACTATTAGCAACAATGGCTACTACGCAAACATTAGCGGAAATTCAATCTTACTTAATGAGGAAGGTGAATTCGGTAACGATACTTTGTTCTACGCATCTTCTACCGACAAATATGTGCGCTATTATCGTATTGTGAAAGTGGCACCTATTCCTTATGAAGGTGGTGGTGTGGCAGACAACCCATTCTTGATTAAGACTAAGGCCGACCTCATTCTTCTCTCACAACTCACTACCGAGAAGAAGCAACTCTTCCCTGAAACATATTTCAAGCTCGCTAACGACATTGACCTTGAATATGATGAGGCATTCCTTGGCATTTGTTCAAATGCAGATGATGCACACAACTATTTCGCTGGTACTATTGATGGCGATGGCCACTATATCCACAAGATGAAATTCTATCCTGTGGCATGGAAGACTGAAGGCACAGCTACCTCTTGGGGTACACTTAACACTTCAGCATGTAAGGGCTACAAGGGTTTTGTGGGTCGCTTATCAGCCGATGGTGTAGTGAAGAATGTGAACATCGCTTCTGACTGCGACTTGAAGTACTTCGCTACTTCTAGTGCAGTGGTTGCTTACAATAGCGGTTTGGTAGAAAATTGTCGCAACTACTCTGATGTGCTTGGTTATTCTTGCTGGATTGGCGGTATTGTGGGTCAGAACCTCAAAGAAGGTAAGATTCGCAACTGCTATAATGCAGGTAACATCGTAGGTGGATACGGACAGGTTGCAGGTATCGCAGGTGCTACTTACAGCATCATTGAAAACTGTATGAACGTAGGCCGTATTGAGATCCGTCAGCTCGCAACCAATTTCGCTAACCAACTTCAGTCGGCTGGCGGTATCGCCGGCACTTCATCTTCTGGTGGTAAGTTTGTGAACTGTGTGAACGCTGGTACGGTTACAGCTCAGATTAAACGTGTGGGCGGTATCGTTGGCTACTGGGGTCCTGTACTTTCAGCCACAGCAAGCTACTACAAGAATGACATGATTAACTGCGTGAACTATGGAACAGTATTCACTCCAGATGCTTCTACCAATGGTGCTCTTGCTGGCGGTGAGAAGCAAAGCGAATCTGAGGAAATCAGTGGTAACTACTGGGATGTACAAATTCTCGACATCAATCCTGACGCAAATGCTGCTCACGAGGGAATGAACGGAGTGGAAACAAGTGTGCTCACTTCGGGCAAGGCTCTTGAAGGCTTTGATACCTCTATCTGGCAATTTGAGGCTGGTAAGTATCCAGTGCTTAAAGCTTTTGCCGACGAGGAAATGGTGAAAGAGGCTTGTGCCACTAAACTTATTGTTCCTGCTGGTGTGACAGTGAAGAACCTCTCTGCCGACGCAACGGTAGAGAATGGTACACCTGTTCTTTCACAAGGCACTAAGTTTACTCTTGCCGGCAATGTGGTGAAGGGTATTCCTACCACCGAAGAAGTGGTAACTGATACGCTCACTATCACTAACGGCAAATATGTTAAGATTATCGCACTCTCTGCAATGCCTGCTAATCCACTTCAGGGTGCCGGTACAGCAGAAGATCCATATCGCATTACCACCCCTCAAGAATGGAATGCACTGGCAAGCTTTATGTCGAAAACAGCCAACAACCTCCAAGGTGAATATGTGGCTGTGATGAACGACATCGACTTTACTGGCGTTGCTGAAGGTATCACACCTCTTGGCAATGATGGTGTGACCCCATTCGATGGCAATTTCGATGGTAAGGGATTTGCCGTGAAAGGCTATTCTTACAAGACTAAAGAGGACGGTGAAGGCGCACTCTTCGGCACCATTGGTGCAGAAGGCGTTGTAAGCAATCTTACCTCTGCAGGTGAAATCTCTGGTGGTCTTGGCGGTCCTAAGGGTACTACCAAGCTCGGTCATGTGGGTGGCTTTGTTGGTCGCCTCTATGGTAAGCTCGTGAATGTGACAAACACTGGTAAGGTGAAAGGTATTGCTACCTATAATGCTGGTGTGGCTGGCTTCGTACAGCAAGGCGCAGTTCTCGATGGTGTTAAAAACTATGGTGAAATCACATCTTCAGCCGCTTATGTGGCAGGTGTGGCAGCCTATGTATATGAGGACGCAGAGTTTAACAAGTGTGTAAACTATGGCAATATTTCTTCTTCAGTGGCCGCAGGCTATGCCGCAGGTATCGCAGCTACCGCACTCCCAAGCAAATTTGTGGAATGTGTGAATGAAGGTCAAATCAGTTCTGGTTCAAGTGCTGGTATCGTGGCTAACTGCTCAGGTAAGTCGGGTGGTCTTATCTACACATTTGATCGCTGTCAGAACAATGGCGAAGTGACAGGTAATGGCATTCTCGGTGGTATTACTGCTGTTCAAGGCGCTACTGCGGGCAATAACGTATGCCACTATATTCAATGTGTGAACAATGGTGACATTACTGCCACTGCTACTCAGGCTGTTTCATCATCGTCGATGGGCGGTATTGCGGCGTTCTACTCTGCAGGTTCTATTTTCGATGGTTGTGCTAACTTCGGTTATGTGACCAACACCAAGAGCATTTATACAGGCGGTATCACTGGTAACTACAAATCGGTTCCAACCGAAGCTTATCCAGTGGTGTTCAAGAATTGTGCAAACTTTGGTAACGTGGCATCGGCGGCTCAGCAGATTGCAGGTATCGTGGCTTATGTGACCAAGGATACTTATATCGACAGCTGTGTCAACTATGGTTCAATCGAGCAAAGCTTCTGGGGCGCAGCAGGTATCTGCTACACACTCGCAGGTAAGAACAGCTCAATCACCAACTGTATCAACTATGGTGATGTGACCGTGGCTCAATACAATGCAGGTGGCGTGGTTGGTAACAACAATAGTGAATCCTCAGTGTTTGAAGGCTGTGTGAACGTGGGTAAGATTTCTACCACTTCTACTGCCGATAAGAACAACTACGGCGTGGGCGGTATCGCTGGTAGCGCACAAGCCACTTTGAAGAACTGCTTCAACGCTGGTCCTATCGTAGGTAGAACACGCGTGGGTGGTATCGTAGGTTCGCCAAGCTATTACGCAAAGGTGGCTCGCACTCAGCTCGTGAACTGCGTGAACGTGGGTCTTATCACTGCTGACGAAGGTTGCGGTGGTGCTCTCGTGGGTACCACTAAGGGCGAAGAAGAGAAGTATTGGGGCGACAACAACTCTTGCACCAACTCTTACTACCTCAACGACCTCTCGGCTAAGGGCGAAGGCGCAAGCTATGGCGACAACAACGTGATTGGTACAGGCGTGGGCGTTAAGGAACTCGTGGCTCTCGACCTCAACGAAGGTCAAGACACTCCTGCTTGGGTAAGAGCAGACAACTACTCTTATCAACTTCCATTAATCGCAGCCGGCGATCCTCAAGTTCAGGCTCACGCTGCTGCTGTGGTTCTTGCAGAAGGCGACACTTACACAAATGTGACCAAGAACAAATTCAACGTCGGCACAGCCGAAAACTTGAAATGGGATGTTCCTGAAATGATTAAGGTCGATGGCAACGACGCTACCGTGACTACTCCTATTCAGGGCGTGACAGTTACACTCTATGTGAAGCCTTATTTCTCAGCTTCAAAGAATGTTCCAGCTTACGTGGCTAAGGTTCCTGAAACTGAAGTGCAAGGTGTGCCTTGGATTTTGACCCTCAACGTAGAGGAGGTTACTGGCATCAACGACGTGAGCGGCAAGACCGTAGTGGGCGAAGCTTACTACACCGTAGGTGGCGCGAAGGTGGCTAAGCCTGAGGCAAACGATGGTCAAATCTACATCATCGTTCGCAAGTACAGCGATGGCTCAGTTAAGGCTCTCAAACTCCGCAACTAATCCCTATCCCCGAAAACAACTAATGTTTTCCACATAACCCGTATGGGCGACCTCATCACCGAGGGCGCCCATTTTTTTTGAAGCGCCAAACATGTTGCCCCCATGCTTAAACCAAAAAACACCGGGGAAATCCGATAAATCGGGTTGTAAAACATCGGGGAAATCGGATAAATTGGGTTGTGAAACATCGGGGAAACTGGAAAAAATGCCGTTTTGAATTGCGGGGGAATTGTTTTTTTTGTATTTTTGTGTCATAAAATCAGATAGTTATGGAAAATAAAGTTTTCAAGCGAAAAATCTTCGAAAAAATGCTCCAGTGGAAGACGGAGTCTGATGGCAAAACCGCACTATTGATAGAAGGAGCCAGACGTGTTGGCAAGTCAACGGTAGTGGAGGAGTTTGCACGCAGTCAATATAAATCCTATATAATTATAGATTTTAATAGGTCGTCAGCAGAAACTAAGGGTTTGTTTGAGGATTTGACCGACTTAGATATGCTGTTTCTTAATTTGCAGGCCACTTATCATGTGCAATTGTTTGAACGGCAGTCGGTGATTGTGTTTGATGAAGTGCAGAGTTTTCCTCTTGCCCGTCAGGCAATAAAGTATTTGGTGGCAGATGGCAGATACGACTATATTGAAACTGGGTCGCTAATTTCCATAAAGAAGAATACTGAGAACATCACGATTCCAAGTGAGGAAGACCGCCTTCAAATGTATCCTATGGATTATGAGGAGTTTCGATGGGCTCTTGGCGATGAGGTGACCATTCCTTTGCTGAAAACGTTTTTGAACAAGCGTAAGCCCCTCGCTAACTCTTTGCGCACGGCTATGAGGGATTTGAGGTTATATATGCTTGTGGGAGGAATGCCTCAGGCTGTGTTAGCTTATTTGCAAACCAATAATTTACAGCAAGTGGACAAAGTGAAGCGTAAAATCATTCAGCTATATGACGATGATTTTCAGAAAATAGACACTTCTGGCAGAATTTCAAAGCTGTTCAAGTCGATACCTGGTCAATTGTATAGGAATGTGTCGAGATATGTTCCAATGTCGGTGATTGGCGAAACGGGTAAGGATAAGCTGACTGAACTGGTGAAAGTGATGGAAGACAGTAAAACTGTGAATATGGTGTATCGTGCAGACGACCCGTGTGTGGGAATGGGGCTGACGCAGGACTTGGACAGATATAAGTTATTTCTGGCTGATACGGGACTGTTTGTCACTTTAGCGTTTTGGGATAAGGATTACACCGAAAATGAGATATACAACAAGCTTCTCAACGGCAAACTATCGGCTAATTTGGGGTATGTGTATGAAAATTTGGTGGCGCAAATGCTCGTGGCTGCTGGCAACAGGCTGTTTTACTACACTTGGAAAAAGGACGAGAAACATAATTATGAGATAGACTTCCTTATCTCTCGTGGTGCTAAGATTTGTCCGATTGAGGTGAAGTCGTCGGGAACCAAGTCGCATGTGTCAATCGACCGCTTCAATGAAAAATTCAAGGAGCGCATTGCGTGTTCGTATATCATCACCACGAAAGACTACCATGAGGAGGAAGGCTCAAAAAATGTCTTTATTCCTGTTTGCATGACCTCCCTGTTGTGAAAAGCGGTTATTGACGCATAAGGGGACATGTGTGTTGTGTATATTTCGTGGAAAATCGTTATCTTTGTGAGTTACTAAAATTAAAAACTATATAACCGATGAGTAAAGAAACGTTTCCTCATCTTGAGGCACTGCGTGATTTGATGCGCAGTAAGCATATTGATGCAGTGATTATTCCTGGCACCGACCCTCACCAGAGTGAATATCCGAGTGAGCATTGGAAATTTCGTGACTATGTGAGCGGCTTCACAGGCAGCAACGGTACGGCTGTGGTTACGCTCGACGATGCCGGACTTTGGACCGATTCCCGCTATTTCCTGCAAGCGGCTGAACAACTTGAGGGCTCAGGCTTCACGCTCCGCAAGGAGAATATCCCAGGAGAACCCACCGTGCTCGAATGGCTCGGCGAGGTGCTTGACGAAGATGCCGTGGTGGGTGTGGACGGACGATTATTTTCGCTGATTGAGGCGAACCGCATTGAAATGTTCTGCGCTCAGAATGGCTTTATGTTTGCCCCCGATTTCCGTGCCGCCGAGGCCATTTGGACCGACCGCCCTGCACGCCCGATGAATCCAGCATTCGTACACGATGAGGCACTGGCTGGTGAAGATGTGGACAGCAAGATTTCGCGCGTGGTTGATGCTCTCGACGCTGCCGATGCCGACGGATTGCTCATCACCGCCCTCGACGAGATCGCTTGGCTGCTGAACTTGCGTGGCAGCGATGTGGACTACACTCCTGTGGTTATCGCGTTTGCGTATGTGAGCGCAGATGAGCGAGTGCTGTTTATCGACTCTGAAAAGGTGACCTCTGAAGTGAAGGACCACCTGAAGAAATACGGCGTGAAAATCAAGGATTACGACGATATTGAGAAATTCCTCGGCAAAATCAGCAGCACAGCCACGGTGATGGTTGACCCTAACCGTGTGAGCGACGCTCTCGGTCAGGCGATGATTTGCAACAAAACCTATATGGCATCGCCAGTGATTGCGCTTAAAGGCGTGAAAAACGAGTGTCAGATAGCGGGCTTCCGTCAAGCCATGCTCTATGATGGCGCGGCCATGGTGCGCATGATGATGTGGCTGGAGCAGAATGTGGCTAATGGCATCACGGAAATGGATGTTGACCACCGTCTTCAGCAGGAGCGTGCCGCTTACGCATCGAATCGTGGCGACAGTTTCCACATGATTGCCGGCTATAAGGACCATGGTGCCATCGTGCACTACGAGGCGACCGACGAATCGGCTTACACTCTCGCCCCAGAGGGATTGCTGCTCATCGACACAGGTGGACAATATTTGGAAGGCACCACCGACATCACTCGTACTATTAGCCTCGGCAACCCCACAGCGGCAGAGAAGCACGACTATACACTCATTTTGAAAGGACACTTGGCTCTGGCTCGTGCGGTGTTCCCCAAAGGCACCATGGGTGTGCAACTCGACGTGCTGGCTCGTGGTCCGCTTTGGAATGAGGGCATGACTTATCTGCACGGCACAGGACATGGCGTGGGCCACTTCTTGGGCTGTCACGAAGGTCCGCAGAGCATTCGTATGGAGGCGAACCCTACACCGCTTGAATTGGGTATGGTCACCAGCAATGAGCCGGGCATCTACAAGACAGGCGAATACGGCATACGCACCGAAAACCTGCTCCTTTGCGTGCCAGCGTGCAGCAATGAAGAGTGGGGCGAATTCTACAAATTTGAATCGCTCACGCTTTTCCCCTACGACACCACTTTGATGGATATGGATATGCTCAGTCGCGAGGAAGTGAAGCAAATCAACGACTACCACGCTATGGTGTGCGAGCGCCTGCGTCCGCTGCTCAGTGCCGACGAGGCTCAATGGCTTGAACAAAAATGTAAATCAATATAAAAGTTATGGCAATTATCAGAAAAGTTAGGGGCTTCGACCCCAAAATGGGTAAGGGTTGCTTCCTTGCCGACAATGCAGTGCTCGTGGGCGATGTGACCATGGGCGACGATTGCAGCATCTGGTTTGGTGCTGTGCTCCGTGGTGATGTCAACACCATTAAGATTGGCAATCGTGTGAACATTCAAGACAATGCGGTGATTCACACGCTGTATGAGAAATCAGTGACCACTATCGGCAACGATGTGTCGATTGGCCACAATGTGGTGGTGCATGGTGCCACTATCCACGATATGGCGCTGATTGGCATGGGCAGCATCATTCTCGACCACGCAGAAGTGGGCGAAGGCGCAATCGTGGCAGCTGGTAGCGTGGTGCTCGGCGGCACCAAGATTGGCCCTCACGAACTGTGGGCAGGCAGTCCAGCGAAATTCAAAAAGATGGTTGACCCTGCGCAAGCAAAGGAAATCAACGTGAAAATCGCCAAAAACTACCTGATGTATTCTACATGGTATGAGGAATAAGTCGCACGGCGCAAGAGTATAAAATGATATACAAGTTGTCCCTGTGATTATTTAGGAATGATTGAAAAAATCCCGTAGGGATTAGATGTGCGTAGGCAGGTATGCAGCGAAGGTTATGCGAAATGAGCGAAGCGAAATGGAGCATAACCGAAGCG
>SFGS01000052.1 GCA_004557565.1 Bacteroidales bacterium
CAAAGCGCACAATCCCTACGCCAAATGCGAAGCATTCCACATTGCTCCAAGGCTGTTTTTTATGTTTTTGTTTTTGATTCCATTCACAATTCGGCAACAAAGCATAATTTATCCCCACAAATTTTCCACTGATTCCCCAAATCCCCCACCATTCCCTCATAAAAGTGTGGTAAAATCCCGATTATTCCCTCATAAAAGTGTATTAAAACCCTGATTATTCCCTCATAAAAGTGTGAAAGGTGTTGCTTTTTACGCTGATAATCACTAACTTTGTGGTATTATAAAAATCAGCTGTAAAATGAAGAGAAAAATCTATGATTCCTTACTGGCTTGGAAAGCAGATTCAGACCGCAAACCTCTAATTTTGGAAGGTGCCCGTCAGGTAGGGAAAACCTATATTTTGATGGAGTTTGGCAAGTGTGAATACGATAACCTTATTTACATTAACTGTCAAAACAATTCATTCATGCAGAATTTGTTTACAATGGATTTCGATATGGAACGAATTTTGCGTGATATTTCAGCTTACGCTGGTCAGGGAATTGTGCCGGGAAAAACCTTGATTTTCTTCGACGAGGCACAAGATGCTCCTCGCTGTGTAGAGGCTTTGAAATATTTTTGCGAGGATGCTCGCGAACAGCATGTGGTGGTGGCAGGCTCTTTATTGGGATTGCTGACTCATCAGAATGTGTCGTACCCAGTGGGGAAGGTCAATACGTTGCAACTGTACCCTATGTCGTTTGAGGAATTTTTGTGGGCAAAATCCGAGGACATACTTTGTGGAGTGCTTGACGAAATGGATTGGCGTTCGATTATGCCTTTTGACAATAAATTGCAAGACCTGTTGAGGCAATATTACTATGTGGGAGGTATGCCCGAAGTGGTGCGAAGCTATGTGACGGATAAAGATGTTCTGAAGGTGCGACAGATTCAGAATGAGATTCTGAAGAATTATAATAATGACTTCAGCAAACACGCAGGTGATGAAACACAACGCATTCGCATGGTGTGGAAATCGCTTCCGTCGCAACTTGTCAAGGAAAACAAGAAATTCATATATGGAGCGGTGAAAAAGGGCGCACGAGCAAAAGATTTTGAAAAAGCGGTGCAATGGCTTGTTGATGCGGGGTTAGTATATAAAGTGTCGCGATGCAAGAGCCCATCTATCCCGCTTCCTGTGTATGAAGACGAGAGCGCTTTTAAACTCTTTATGCTCGATGTGGGATTGTTAGGTGCCATGTCTGGTGTTCCTGCTCGCTTGATGCTCATAAACAGCGATGTGTTTATGGCTGCGAAAGGCGCATTCACTGAGAATTATGTGTTGCAGCAGTTGTTGGGGGTGGGCGACCTGTATATCTACTATTTCAGCAAAGACAACTCTACACAAGAAATTGATTTCCTTGTTCAATCGGGTGAACGAGTGGTGCCTGTGGAAGTGAAAGCTGAAGAAAATGTGAAAAGCAAGTCACTACGAGTCTTTGTGTGCGACGACCACAAAGAAAAGAACCTCAAAGCCGTAAGGTTAAGTATGAAGGGATATGTCGACCAAGAGTGGATGGAAAATGTGCCTCTCTACGCCACAGCCAGTTTCTTCAAAAAAATCAAGCACAATTCCAGCATTTAGTGATTGCGTAAACAGCCTTTCGCCAAAACGTGATTTATGGGGGGAAATGGATTTGGATATGTGTTTATTTTGCCAAATCGTCCACACGCGGATACCGATTTAATATGTGTAGTTGGTGTGATTGACCTTTACACCGATTAAATCCATTTACACCCAATTTACACCTATTTTTTTATTTTTGTTCAAATTGGTGTTAATGGATTTTCAATGGGTTAAATAGGCGTTTTTGTTTCAGTCACCCAGTATTTTTCCACTGAACCGAATTTTAATATGTGTTTTTTTCTTAAATTTGTGGGATAAATTGGAATTAATGATGAAGATACGGTATTTTCTTTGTGCCTTGTTGGTGATTGTGCTCGTTTCTTGCGGAGGTGGTGAGGCCAAAAAGGTGGAGTCTGCTGAAAAGAAGCAGGCGCAGTTGCTCACGATGGAGCAGTGTGATGGATATGTGAAAGCCACGATTCAAGACCCTTGGAACGATGGCAAAGTGCTCCACACCTACATTCTTGTTCCTCGCGATTCGGCTATGCCGAAGCAGCTCCCAGAGGGCACGGTGGTGCGCACGCCTATCCAAAATGCGCTGGTGTATAGCGAGGTGCACACAAGTTTGATGCGTGAACTCGGCGGATTCGGTGCGGTGAAGGGCGTTTGCGATGCCAACTACTATACCGATGCCCAGGTGCTCAGTGGCGTGAAGGCTGGCACGATTGCCGACTGCGGTAACTCCATGTCGCCCACCATTGAGAAGGTGATAGCCATGAAGCCCGATGCCATTCTGCTTTCGCCGTATCAAGATGCCTCGTATGGACAAATTGAGAAAATGAACATTCCTATTATTGAATGTGCCGACTATCTTGAATACACTCCGCTGGGACGTGCCGAGTGGGTGAAATTCTACGGTGCGCTGCTTGGCAAATCTGTTCAAGCCGACAGTCTGTATGATGCCGTGGCTGGGCGCTACCTTGCCATTGCCGAAAAAGCGGCTACCGCTAAAAGTAAGCCATCGGTTATCACCGAGATGGTGATTAGTGGCGTGTGGGCTGTGCCTGGAGGCAATAGTTACATGGCGAAAATCATTGCCGATGCCGGAGGCGACTATCCTTGGGCTGCCGACAAGAGCACCGGTTCGCTCTCGCTCGACTTCAACCAAGTGCTGGCAAAGGCGCAAAAGGCAGATTTTTGGTTCGTGAAGTGGACCGGCATCAATTCGCTTGCCGACTTGCAAAGCCAATACGACCTGAACAAGAGTTTTGAGGCGTTCAAGCAAAAGAAAGTGTGGGCGTGCGACACCGAAAAATCGCACTTCTTCGTGCGTGTGCCATTCCACCCCGATTTGCTGTTGAGCGAATTTGCGGCAGTGCTTCACCCCGAACTTTTCCCCGACGTTAAAACCGAATTTTATTACAATCTGAAATAATGGGCCATTCTTCATCACGCAGGTTTTCGCTCACGGTGATACTGCTGCTGGCGCTGTTGGCGCTGTTGGCGGTGGCTTGCCTTGTGTTTGGATCCGTCGATATCGACGCGTCGGCGGTGATGAGCATCGTGATGGGCAACGAGAGCGACAACGAGGCTTGGAACATCATCGTGCTTCAAACTCGCATTCCCATGATTCTCACCGCTGCGCTTGCCGGTGCGGCATTGGCTATTTCGGGACTTCTGCTCCAAACCACCTTTAACAATCCGCTGGCTGGCCCGTCGATTCTGGGCGTAAGTACAGGCGCGGGACTTGGTGTGGCGGTGGTGATGCTTGCCATGGGCGGCACTATCGGCAAGATGATGGGCGATGTGGCGATAGGCGGCTACATTGCCACGCTGATAGGCGCATTCATTGGCGCAGGCGCGGTGATGCTGGTGCTGATTGTGTTTTCGTCGATAGTGAAAAGTAGCACGATGCTGCTCATCATAGGTATGCTTGTGAGCTATTTGGCATCGAGTGTGGTGCAGCTGCTCAATTCCGTAGCCACCGAAGAGGGCGTGCACAGTTATGTGGCGTGGGGATTCGGCAATTTCTCAGGTGTGACTAATGCGCAAATGCCGCTCTTCGCCTCGCTCATCATCGTTGGGCTTATTGGGTCGGTGATGATGGTGAAGTCGCTCAACGCCCTGCTGCTTGGCACTCGCTACGCCGAAAACTTAGGCGTGAACACCCATCGCACACGCATCGCCTTGCTCACGGTGACGGGGCTGCTCACAGCCGTGGTTACTGCCTATTGCGGCCCGATTGGTTTCCTCGGACTGGTGGTGCCACACATTGCCAGACTTATGCTCGCCACAAGCAACCACAGCCGTCTCATACCGGTCACTATCCTTGCAGGTGCCGACATCGCCTTGTTTTGCACGCTTTTGAGCGTGGGCGGCGACCATGGTGTGATACCAATCAACGCCATCACACCCATCATTGGCGTGCCCATCATTCTCTATATTATTTTGAATCGTAGAAAAATACAATATTTCAACTGACACTATCATGGCAATATTTGAAACTCAGAATCTCGCAGTGGGATATACCCACGGAAAGCAAACCACCACCTTGCTCAGTGGTTTGAACCTTTCGCTGGATAGTGGGCAGTTGGTGGCGCTGCTTGGGCAAAACGGCGCAGGCAAGTCCACACTCATTCGTGCGCTCACGTTTGCCACGAAGCCCATCGAAGGCAAAATTCTGCTGCATGGCGTGGATTTCGACACCATCACCAAATCGGAGCGTGCGCGCCTCTTGGGGCTGGTGTCCACCGAGCGCATTCAGGCAGGGGCACTCACCGTAAGCGAACTGGTGGGGCTCGGCCGTCAGCCCTACACGGGCTTTTTGGGGCGATTGAGCGACGACGACCGCGCAATCGTTGCCGACGCTATCCGCAGCGTGGGTATGAGTCACAAGGCGGAGAGTTTTGTGGCAAACCTCAGCGATGGCGAGCGCCAAAAGGTGATGATTGCACGAGCCTTAGCGCAGCACACGCCCATCATTGTGCTCGACGAACCTACCGCCTTCCTCGATGCCGCAAGCCGCATCGAAACCATGCAACTTCTTGCCGCCCTTGCCCACGAGCAGGGCAAAGCCATCTTGCTATCCACCCACGACATTTCGCGCTCGCTCATGCTCACCGACCAACTGTGGGTCATCACACGCGACCGCCAGGTGCTTACCGGTGCCACCCCCGAAATGGTGCGCAGCCAAGCCATGAACCAAGTGTTCGCCAACCCCTCCATCACCTTCAACCCCACCCACTGCGACTACGAATCCACCCCTCCCGAATAACCCCCACGCTATAGCGAATGGTATCCCTAAAAAGGCATATCCTTACGCTATGATATAGATAGTTCTCTTGGAAGATGAGTATATGTTGTTGGTGGGGCTATACTTCTATGTGTTTGTCGTGTTTGAATGAGAGGTGTTCGTTATGGAACACATATCCCAGTTGGTTTGAAACACAAAGTGTATTGCCGATTCTCACATCCACATTGTAGTGGGAATGTCCGTAAATCCAATATTGGATGTCGCTCATTTCGATAAAGTCGGCTAATTCTACTGTGAATGCTCCGTTCACAGGGCTTCCTTTATATTTAGGGCACAACATTTGGAATGAAGGCACATGGTGAGTGACCACTATCTTGTGCTTTGCCATACTTGTGCCGATAGAGCATTTGATAAATTCAAAGCACCGCCTATGCTCTCGGTTGAAGTCAGCAAAAGTAAGCAACTGCCTATCATAAATAATTCTTTTAAAATCCGACACAGCACGCTCGGTAAAAGCGGCTTCGTTCAGCGGAATATACGACCACAATGTGGACACTATAATGTCGGTGTCGCCTATCGTTACGCAAGCGTTGTAATAAGCTTTGACATTGTGTCTGATTTCCAAACAATATCCGTCGTGTAAGGTCGCAATATCAAAAAACTTATAAAATTCATGGTTTCCCATTGCAACAATCACTTGCTGGTAATTCTCCGAGGCCCAATCCCAAAATGGATGTCGACTGTAATTGTCGTCACCAAGATAGCCAATATCGCCAGCTAATACGAGTATGTCGCCAACCACTTCAAGGGGATTGTATTTGATATAACTCGCATTGTCTGAGAACTCTAAATGTAAATCGGAAGCATATTGTATTTTCATCTTCATGCAATAAAAAGGGTGTCTAATTGTTCCAACAATTGCTCTATTGTTGCCAAATCGGTATCAAGTGACTTGGCTAATGATTGACCAGTTTCGCCAAAATTTTTACGCAAATCGGCTACAAATTCCATTACGCATTGCTTGATAGGTTCAGGAGCTGCCACGTTAGCATTTTCTGCGATGACTACATTCTTTAGCACATCGGAGCGATGCTTTTTAATATCTTTGGTGTTGACGTGCTTTCCTTCCTGCTTATCCTTTGTGAGATTAAGATATGCTCTTGCTTTAAGAGCTATCAGTGCAATAGGGGAAGCGTGGCGAATGCCGTTGGTCAAAACGCTGTTTTCAATGGTGAAATGATAAAAATCATCGTCCATAATAATAGCACTCAAACTTGATACATCGTCGGAAGTGGGCAGCGGTTCAATCAGCAATCCTTGAGGTTCTCCTAATATGTCGGAATGACGCGACAGCAATTCAATCATCGACGGATAGCCATCTTTGCCGTCAAGGAAACGATACAGCTCGTAGCTCGCAGGTTCGCCTTGCTCTGTTTTGCGCTTCTCAGGACGGTAGCCAGCTTCTTTTATGAATTGCCAAAATCTTTCGGCAAAGGCTGCACTCATATTCTCCACAACGACAATCATGTCTATATCGTGAGTGGCTCGTGCTCGCACGGCAGTTCCTGTCATTGCTATATCACATGCAGTACCGCCTATTATCACATAATTTTCGGAGTAGTGCGCAAAGGCTTCTCTAAACTTATCTAATCCTACCATTTCATATTTTCTATTAGGTATTCCACTTCTTGTTCCACTCTCGGATCGTCGTCATTTGCAAGAGAAAGGGCTAACGACAATTTGTCAACACAATTCTCCGACGCTTCAATTTGTTTTATAGGGGGATATTTCCATACCTCCACAATCACTTGCCCATCAAAAGGATTGAGATTAACGAATGCTTCTTCTGATTTCAATTTTCTGAACTCTTTTGCTGTAATTGCTACCCAATTTTCACTGTCGGGATTGAGATGTGAATGTTTTGCCAATGCGTTTATGCCACAAACAGGGAATGATTCTCCATTGCGAAGTTCATCGCAATACACGATTTTCTCCACAGGATTAATCAGATATGGTTTTGCTTTCTCCCAAAGGGCTTTGCCAGATAGGGGAAAATGTATGGCCTTACTCTTTGAACCTACATTGATTTTAGTGCATAAGCCCAAGTCGGCAAGACAGGTAATGCCCAGTGTGATGCTTTCGTAAGAGTATGGCACTTTTTCTTTAATAGCCATCGCACTCATATTTTCCAACGATGCTACTTGAAGATGGAAGAGTAACAAGTATTGTGCAACTGGGGTTAAACGGATAGGTCTTTTCCTGTTTCCCACACACTCCAATGCGATTAGCGTCGGAAGGAATGCGTATTTGTCCGACATCACAAAATAAACGCCCTTGTCCACCAAGCGTTGGCGCTCGTAAGTCGGTCCTGACTTGAGGATAAAAACCACAGGTAGCCCAAATAGTTTCTTAAGTCGGTCTGCCATGAAGGCGCAATTTCTTGGAGTGGGATTTGAGTTCTTCGGTCTTACGAAAAGCAAGTTCATCTCCTGAAATGCACCGTCAAAGAATTCAAATCCAATCTTATCGCCGATGGTGATACCTTTTAAGTCTTTCACCTCTCGTTTTGAGAGTGGAATTCTTCGTCCATTTATAATAACTTCAGCACTCATATTGCATCATTTTAATACGATATTAAAACGTAGCAAATATACAATAAAATATCTAAATCACAAAATTATACAGAAAAATCGCTTATCAATCCTTTACAATCAAAAATTATTACTTTGCTATCAGTAGATGGAAGAGGAATTATGATTCCGCTTTAAAGGATAGGGGGGATTAGAAGCGGTAGCCTATGTTGAATTGGGCGTCGGCTTCTTGGTTGTTGATGTGGAGGTTTTTGGAGTTGCTGAAGCCGTAGTAGCGGTAGTTGACGAGGAGGGAAAGCACGTAGCGGCCGAGGCTGTAGTTGGCTGCAAAGCGTGTGAAGGCGTTGACGCGGAAGTCGGGGCGGCCGTTGTCGGAAGGGTCGTAGAATTTTGGGTCGTCGCCATACATGGCTTCGTATTGCTTGCGGTCGGCCTCGGAATTGAATTTGGCGCGGTGCATCAGGTTGGAATAAAGCGAGAACATGGGCACTGCCGAGAGGTGGAAGAGCAGTTTTCCACCATACAGCGAGTAGTTGTAGCCGTAGCCAAAGCCCACCGACACTTGCTGGGTGCGGTAAACGTCGAAGTCGGAGATCAGTATGTCTTTCACGGCGTAGCGGCTCTGATAATAGTTGGCATACACCATCATACTTCCTGCGCTGCGCTTCTGCACCATGTCGGCAAACAAGCCAGCCGAGAGCGAAAACTTGCGATGATTGAACACATAATAGCCTTCACCAAAGAATATGTTGATGTGGTGCTTGCCCGATTCTATGTGCTCGTCTTTCACGAAGTCGATTACCTTTGATATTTCCTCTGCCTCATCGGGGTGGTCGTGCACATACTGCTGAAGCACGTCTTGCATACCAAAACGCTTACTACCAGCCACCGAATTGATGCTCTTGTAGCGCAAGCGGAATCCCCATACAGAGCCGTTTTTCGCCAGTCCGTAACTGGCACTGTAATTGTTGCGGATAGGAATGGGTATTTCCAAAGCGAAGCCTTTCCAGTCGATGCCCAACTCCATTTCCGCTTGCTGCGTATGGGCATTGATTTTGTAGTAGGCACCATCGCGCAAACCAGGAATTCGCTTGTTGATAGACTCTGGGAAATAGAAAGGAATGAGGTTGCTGTAGTTTTGCCAGTATCCGTATGCGCCCAAATACACTTGGCGGTTGAGTTTCGGAATGGTTTGATAGGTGGTGTCGATGCCCGACAGCTGTCCCTCTTCAAGAAATCGGTCGATTTTCACCAGGAATTTGCCGAAGCCGTGGTCCCAGTATGAGCGTTTCTTTGGCGATGCAGCCACCACTGCTTTCTTGGTAGGAAATTCGGCATTAGAAACCGAGAATGCCGAATCCACCGCCATGCTATCCACCACCGCTTCCTGCGCGGCACAAGGCAGTACAGCGAGGGCGAGAATGATGATAGTGTAGAGTGATTTCAGCATTTTTATTTATATTCTGAATAAGAAAAGCGCAACCTGTGGCTAAAAACCAGCCAAGGGTGCGCTTGTGAAGAGTTTTGTCTATATATCAAAAAGCATTATTGCGGTTTAGAGCTTAGAGAATTGCTCAAACACTTTTTCTGCAATGGCTGCCATCTGCTCGGCTGGCACATCCTTCTTGTTTTTGAAGTTCATGTCGCCTTCAGTGTTGATAGGCACGAGATGGATATGGCAGTGTGGCACTTCCAGTCCAAGCACAGCCACGCCAATGCGCTCGCAAGGCACAGCGACCTTCAACGCCTTTGCCACCTTTTTTGCGAATTGCCAAAGTCCGGCATATTCCTCGTTTTCGAGGTCGAAGATATAGTTCACTTCGTGCTTAGGAATGACGAGCGTGTGACCTTCGTTCACAGGATTGATGTCGAGAAACGCATAGTAGTTCTCGTCTTCGGCACACTTGTAGCTTGGTATTTCGCCAGCCACGATTTTGCTAAAAATTGATGCCATTGCTTTATATAGTTTTAAAATTTTATACTCCGATTTCCACGATTTGGAACTGCATTTTGCCTACAGGGGCTTGCACTTCCACAATATCGCCCACCTTGTGGCCAAGAAGTCCCTTGGCAATAGGAGTGGTGATAGAGATTTTGCCTTCCTTCAGATTCGCTTCAGTTTCACTTACGATAGTGTATGTCATTGAAGCACCGTTCTTAAGGTTCTTAATAGTCACTTTATTCATAAGAGCGACTTCCTCGGTCTGAAGTTTTGACTGGTCGATGATGCGTGCTGTGGCCACGAGAGTTTTAAGCTCAGCGATTTTAGCCTCAAGCATACCTTGACGCTCCTTAGCGGCATCGTATTCGGCATTCTCAGAGAGATCGCCTTTTTCACGTGCCTCTTGGATAGCACGCACGACATCGGGGCGCTCTACACTTTCGAGGTGCTTGAGCTCCTGCATCTTTTTGTCGTACCCTTCTTGGGTCATGTAGCTGATAGCCATGGTAAAAAATGTGTTATAAAATAGTTAGTAAAAGAAACGAAAGAATCTCATATTAAGATGAGATTCCTCGTCACATATTTGTTCATTATTAATTACTATGCAAAGGTAACAACTATTTTCCACAGTATCAAATTAAACTGACTTATTTTCTACTTTATTAACCTTTTATCGTGTCCATTGGCGCTTTATCAGCACTGCGCTCACAAGCGTCACCACCACGGTCACAGCCACCGCCACAGCGGTCAGATTATACTGCATAGCCATCATCACAGCCGAAGCGCCGCAAAGGGCGAAAATGGTGGTGAGCAGGCTCGACGGAGTGAGTTGCAAACTATAGTGCCAGCGATACACCACATATATCATAGCGGTGTAGATGATATACCACACCATGAATGAGATGCCAAGTCCTGTGAGTCCCCACAACTGGTAGAACCACACATTCAGCCCGAAGCCGATGACATCGCTCACAGCCTCGGTGATGAGGAACATCTTGCCGTCGCCCTTTGCCAGAATCACAAATGCCATGCACCACGACAGCGTGCGCCACACAATGCCAATCATGCCCCATGAGATAAGCGAGTAAATCACATCGAAACTGGGCGCATATAGAATCCACACAATAGTGCCGCGCAAGAGGATGAACAGCGCCACAATGGGAGCCATCACCAGCATCGACACCTTGAGTTCCTGCGACACAAAGGCGGTGAGGCGAATTCGGCTCGTAGCCACTCGCGCTAAGCGTGGATAATACTCCATACCGAGGGCGGTGAGCACCAGTCCGGTGTATTTGTTCACAAGCGTGTAGCCAGCCTGATAATAGCCTACCTCAGCCGTGCCAGCCACATTGTTGAGCCACGCATTAAACACATAGCCCATGAGCGTGGTGATGAATAATCCAGCGGTCATGTAGATGCCCAGTTTCACGAAGTCTTTTCCTATGGCGAAAGTCTGCCGGTGGGTGAGTGGGGCAGTGGCGTGGTCTTTGTCACGGAAAATCCATGCGAAAATCAGACAGCCGGCGGCATAGGCGATAATCGACGGCACCACGCTGTCTTCGCCAAGATAATAGAACATGGGCACACTCAGCACCAAACCGAAAATGGTGCCCCACATAGTGGCGTGGGCAAGGCGCTTGAGTTTTGCCAAACCTTGCAGCACGGCATGTTCGCCATTGGTCAACGCCACAAACAGTAGCGCTACCGACAGCGCCACGAAGCCCCAAATGTGGTCGGAATTGCCAAAGGTCCATTCGCTCAACAGCGGCGACATGGCGATGGTGAAAACCACCCCTGCCATGCCCAGCCACAGCGACCATCGCCGCACGGCTGTGATGACGCGCGAAATGTGCCCTTGCTCAGCGGCGTTTTCGTGGGCTTGCGAAATGTCGCGCACGCTGCTTTGGCGAATACCCAGGTTGGTGGCAGTGTTGAGCATGTCGAGGGCCTGGTTAAACAGACCGAAAAGTCCCATGCCCACCGGACCAATCCACAGAGCCACGAGCTTGGTGCGCACGATAGAGCAGATAATGCCTATCATCTGAACACCTCCGAAGATGCCCATCGCCTTCATTGCCATGCGAGAGATAGAATTACGCTCTGCCATACATTCCTATGCTTGAAAAAATGGAGTTTACAGTTTGATTTGATATGAATTGTACACGATGCCCCTGCCGCCCAAACGCGACTTCTGCTGCACCAGTCCCTCGTTGAGCCATTGACCGTGGTCCTCGTTTGAGATGCCAAAATCGAAATAGGCGTATCCCGAATCTTTCGACTGGTCGATCAGATGGCGGAACAGCAATGCCAACGCTTTGCGCTCGCGCCCTTCAGCCGATGAGGCGATGTACTGACTGTGCGCCACGGTGTGGGTGAAAAACATCACCACGCCAGCCACAATCCGCCCATCGCAGGTGGCGGTGTAGAGTTTGATATTTTCGGGAAAACGGCTGTGGAGCAATTTGATTTCCTCCACCGAGTGCACGGGCTTGGTCTCGTGGCGCGAGGCAAGCACCTCTTCCAGCACATGCCAATAGCCTTCCCAGTCGGTGCTTTCGCCCACTTCCACTCCAGCCCTTCTGGCGGAGTTCACGGCGCGCTTGTTGCCACGGTCGAAATCGAAAGGATTGGAGAGCAGCACCGAAGTGGAGATATTGCACTCGGTGAGCACCGCTCCTGCACGGAAAAGCGCATACAGGTCTTCCTCCGCAGGGTAGCGGTGGTAGATGTGTGGCACAGGCTTGTAAACCACAGTCTCAAAACCCTCGTTTTTCAGCCATTCAGCCGCACTTTGCATCACAGCCATCATCACCGTGGCATCGAAGTGCTTGACCTGGTGAAGCCAGCCGCCGTAGGTGAGTCCTTGGTGGCTAAAGAGCGTTTTGCCTACCACATTGGCAGGCAGCACCGCCACCAGTCGCTCATCGCTGTACGCCATTAGCGAATGGTCGGTAAAGCGGTCGCTGTGGTAGTCCATATACGCACGCTGGTGCAAGAACGTGGCGTTGCAGCACGAAGCCACAAATTCGTCCCACACGGCTTGTTGCTCAGGGGTGTATGTTTTTATCTCAATCATTCTTCAGAAAATATCCCCAAAAGACTACTGCCCGAAACCCTTGTGTAGTTGGAAGGGATTTTGGCATCGATGGTCACACGCTCGTTCCAGGTGAAGCCGTTGTAATCGAGCGCAAGCGACATGGGCGATTTTCCAATTTTGGTCGCCATGTTCACTTTAGTGGCAATGTAGCCGGCGAGCGAGGTTTTCACGCCAGAGTAATCCACCGAATAGGTGGCAACTTTCTCCGACTTCACCACAGGAGTCACTTCGAGCGACTTGATGTGGTAGTTCTTGTCGAACTTGAAATCATATTCAAATCCCTTGTATTGCTCTTTGGGGCGCACCATGTAGGTGCCGTCGATATTAGCGAGGGTCACCAGGCTTGCCATGCCGCTGTTGAGCGTGCCGTTGCCAAGAATGAACGCACGGCCCAAGAAAATGTCTTGCAATGTGCTCACATCAATGGGAATGCCAGAAGTGAGCAGTTTGGCTGATTCCAGAATGTAGCGTTTGTGCAGTTTGTCGATCACCAAAAGCGTGTCGCCCACAATCACCAATCGTGCCACCTCCATAATGCCCATTGGGCGAACGGAAATGTAGATGCTCTTGCCACGCTCCATGCGAATCTGCATCGACGATGAAAGCGGTTTTGAACCGCCAATCGACACGCTGCCGCCTGCTTTCAGCGTGGTCCACGCGCCGAATGAGTTGGCAATTTTTGCCACATGGCTCACTTGTGCTGTGGTGGGGGCTGCTGTGGTGGGGGCTGCTGTGGTTGTAGTCGTTGTGGTAGTTGTTGTTTTGGTGGTTGTAGTCGTCGTTGTGGTTGTGGTGGTCACTTTTTGAGTTTCAGGTACCGCCACTTTTTGTGAGCCGCACGAAGCCGTAATGGCTGCGAGGGCTATTATCGGAAGAATATGTTTTGCTATTTTCATATTGCTATGTTGTTATTTGTCGTCTGTGTTTTCTTTCGTGTCGGCGGGCTGGAGTTCCAAAGCCAACTTTTCCACTTTTTCGAGCAATTCCTTGTTGCCGGCATCGAGTTCGAGGGCTTTTTTCCACTGCTTGAGTGCCTCCTGCTTGTTGCCCACCGCCAAAAGAATGTCGCCGTAATGGTCGTAGATGTCCGACGAAGGTCGGCGTTCGTTTTTAATCGCCATTTCAATATAGAGTTGCGCCATAGTGTATTCCTTGCGCTTGTAGAACACCCATGCGTAGGTGTCGAGGAAAGTGGCATTCTGTGGCTCCGCCTGAACGGTTTTCGCGCTCATTCGCTCCGCCTTGTCGAGGTCGCGGTTGCAGAGCGTGAGGAAGTAGGCGTAATTGTTCAGAATGCTCACATTGTTGGGGTCAATTTCGATGGCTTGGTCGTAGAGCGCAAAAGCTCCGATGGTGTCGCCCATCGAGAATTTGGCATCGCCCATGCCGCCCAAAAACATAGAGCGGTGCTCCGTGTCGGTGCTGTCCACCGCCGCAAGAGCCTTTTTATACACCTCTATGGCTTTGTCGTATTGCTTGATGTTGTAGTAGGCTGGGGCGATGTAGCCGTAAAGTTCAATGTCGTTGGGGTTCAACTCTATGGCACGGTCGCCGGCTGCGATGGCTGCTTCGTAGTTTTCTGAAATGATGTTGAGCACCAGTAGCCTGTTCCACGCTTGCGCATCGGTAGGGTCGAGGTTCACGGCGTAGTCCATCTGCTCGGCGGCACCCTTCATATCGTCTTTAGCGGCAAGATAATCGCTGAAAAGCATACGGATTTGTGGTTCGTTGGGGTGTTGCTCAATCAGCACCTTGAACAGATTTTCGGTGCGTGCCGACGAATCCTTTGCCACCAGCAGATGGCGTGCGTAGTCGGCAAGCACTTCCACCTTGCTCGCCACATCGAGGTCTTTCGACACCAGTGCCTGATAGGTCTGCTGGTCGTAGTTCACCGAGTCGCCGATGGCGTTGTAGAATTGCGCCTTGGCGAGATAGGTGGCGCCATTTTCCGGCTCGTATTGCTGTGCCTTGTCGTAATAGGTGAGCGCGCTGTCGCGTTCGCCAAACATCAGCATCATATTGCCCATAGCCAAATTATAGTCCACATTGCGTGGCGCGGTAGCCAAGAGCGAACGCATTTCGCCGATAGCCCCCACGGTGTCGTTGAGCGCCTGGTAGGCACGCACTTTCCTTGCCGAGAGTTGCACCGACTGCCCTTGCCACTGCTGCACGCTGTCGTAGGCGGCAATGGCGTTGCGGTAGTCCTCCAGTCGGGCATAGGCATCGGCAATGCTCAGTTGCACCTCCACGTTGTGAGGATTGCGCTCGGCTTGAATTTTCAGCACACGAAGCCCCTCCTGCACCTGATTGGCAATCATATTGCCGTTGGCGTAGAGCATCGCCTCGTATTTGTCTTCGGGGTGCGCGTCCACATGCTTGCGCATCATGCGCAGCGATGACGAAAACAGGCTGTCGGACACGCTCAAATTCGATTTCATCAATCGGCTGTAGCCCAAATAATATGCTATCGCCGAATTTTCGGGGTCGAGCGAATGGGCATACTGGAGCAAGTGGTGAAACGCATCATCACGCCCCATATTGCGTTGCTTTTCCGCCTCCAAAAATATGTATTCCGCCTTCACACGGTCGTCTTCCGATATGGCTTTACGGTCGGAAGCCATCAGTTTATCGGCAAAAGGCAACACCGTGAGCAGCAGCAGAATGGCGGCGCAAAGCGATTGTGTGTATCGTAGGTTCATCGTTTTGGATTATTTTGTGCCAGTGTGGCCAAAGCCACCTGCTCCACGTTCAGTTTCGTCAAGAGCCTCCACGGCTTGCCAAACCACCGTCTCGTGGCGTGCAATCACCATTTGGCAGATGCGCTCGCCATGCTCAATCGTTTGTGGCTCGTTGCTCAGATTCACCATAATCACGCCAATGTCGCCACGATAATCGGCGTCGATGGTGCCGGGAGTGTTGAGCAAAGTGAGTCCACGCTTCAGCGCCAAACCGCTGCGAGGGCGCAACTGGCACTCAAATCCTTCAGGCAGCGCAATCGACACGCCAGTGGGAATCAGTCGGCGTTCGAGCGGCTGGAGCGTAACAGGCTCATCGAGCCAAGCACGGAGGTCCATACCAGCACTCTGTGGCGTGCCATAGGCAGGCAACTGATTCGGGCTCTTATTCACTATCTTCACATTAATTGTTTCCATATCCAAACGTATTATTTAAAATCATACATTCAATATTAACGGACACCACGCCCATTAAATTGCGAATTTACAAATTTTCCCTTAAACACACATTTATTTTCACACACATTAAGATGCAAAGAGGGCATCGATAGTCACTTCTGCTTGGCAAACCGACGACCCACTGCCAGTGCCCACGCCGTAGGTGGTGATAAATGTGCCTATCAAACCATAGCGAGTGTGCGAAGCCTCACGGAAAGCAGCCATTCTCTGACGCACACGCTCGGCATAATCAGGCGTGATGTTATATTTGTCGGTAGAGAATTTTATTTCACACACATTGATTAAGCGGTCGGCACGCTTTATAAGCAAGTCGATTTGAGCGTCGGGCATATTCCAAGTGCTGATTTCGGTGGCAATGCCATCGATGTGTAGTGCTTGCTTAATTTGGTCAGTGTGCGATAAGCATACAGTCTCGAATGTCAGCCCTTGCCACGAGTTGAGTTTGGGCAACCCGATGGAGTGTGTCCAATATTGTTTGTCTTTCGACTTGTCGGATTCAATGAATTTCAAATAGAACAATGTGTAATGGTCCACCAATCGGTACACGCTTTTGCTTGCAGCACGGTTGAATTGGGCAAACGAGGCGATAAATCCACATTTTTCCAAATTTGTGAGCACTGTAGTAAGTCCGCCCCCCTGTATGGCTGTGGCTTTGATGATTTCATTTCGTGTCATACCGCCTTTGTGGGCAAATAGGGCTTTCACCACTTCTAAATAACGGTCGGCGTTTTTGAAAAGCGCACTGTAAAGTTCCTGAAACTCGTTTCTCAAACGTGCACCACCAGCAAAAAACAGACGGTCGATATTTGCAGGCAGTCCATATTCTGGTTGCAAAAGACTTAGATAAAAAGGCACGCCACCCAGTATCATATAGGTTTGTACAATCGCATAGCGGTCCCAACTAAAGCCTCTTGACTGCAAATACAGTTCCGTTTCTCTCAATGTGAACGAATTGATATAGAGCATTCGGGTGATACGGTTGTGGAGTCCTCCCTGATTGGCTTCAAGATTATCCGACATCCACGAAGTGGCGGAACCTGTGGCTATGAACACGATGTCGGAGCGTCTTACAGCCCAACCATTCCAAAAATTTTCCAGTGCATTCACAAATTTCGATTTCGGTGTGTCGATCCAGGGCATTTCGTCAAAGAAAACCACCTTTCGCGATTCCGGTGAGTTTTCAAGTAGTAGTTCAAGTGCGTGGAAAGCCTCAAACCACGACGACAATTTGGGAGCATAGGCAGATCCGCTATATTTTTGAAGTGCCCATGCAAAGTTTTGCAACTGTTCCGAATTGGTCAGTTTATGACCGCCAACATAACTGAAAGCATATTTGCCTTCAAAATATTGTTCCACAAGAAAAGTTTTGCCAACACGCCTACGACCGCATATCGTCACAAATTCCGATTGCCCCGAAGTCATACAGCGATCCAATTCTTGTATTTCTTTCTCTCTACCAATTAATTGTGCCATATCATTCACATCTTTAAATATACACAAAGATACCTTTTTTCTTGGGTTTTGGCAAACAATTTTGTAAATAACTTGCCAAAACTCCATATTTTTCTCGATTTTGGTAGATAATTTTTGGAATACCTTGCCAAAACCTGATATTTTCCTTGATTTTGGCAGATAATTTTGAAAATAACTTGCCAAAACTGGGGGCAAATAAAATAAGGAAATGATATACATGTTGTCCCGAAAAAGATGCGAAGAAATTCCGTTAGGAATTTGATGTGTGTAGGCAGGTATGCAGAAAAGATGTAATGGAGCGAA
>SFGS01000053.1 GCA_004557565.1 Bacteroidales bacterium
CCTCAAAGACAAGGCCTGGTCATAGTGCGTGGACATCAATTCTTCTGTAAAACTCATAATAAAACATTTTTATGAGTCAACTTTTTTCAGGGAAAGACAGTTTTTCGCCGAAGGCGGTCAACGCGCTGTCGAAGGCATGTCCCTACGTTATAATCGAACTTATTTTCGAGGCAACAAGTCATTCTTATCCTCGATTTGAGGCAGTTCGTTCTTCTCATCGTCGGCGTAGGTGCCGTATTCGGCTTCTTCTCTACGCTTCTGGCGATAATACTCCTTTTTCTTCAGCACAAAATGCAGTGCCACGATGATGATGAGCCCTACGCCAATCACACCATAGTAGTGCAAATAATCACCATCTGCCAAACGCTCGCGCCCAAGCCATGCCATCAGGCACAAATACAGGAACAAACACAGTGGCACGAATACCGACATCTTAATTTTGCTCTTCATTTTCTATCTCCTTTTTGTAAGGCGAGGTTTCAGGATTGAACTCACCTTGAATCAAATACTCATATATTTTCACACAAGCCCACGCGTCGATTGCGGCATAACGCTGCTGCGAATCGGTGAGCGATTCACATTCCCAGTTGGTAAGGCGCTGCGATTTGCTGATTTTCTGATTAAAGAGAATAGCAAAAATCTTCTGTAGGCTAATGTCGCTGATATTATAGCGTCCCACCATCTTTTGTAGTTCCACGAATCCACCCGGAGCCACATCGGTTACTTTCGAAAGTTGGCGGAAGTCGTCTTGAGTGGAAAGGCCAATCTTCAAGCAGTGGTCATCTGCCAAATAATCGGCAAGCACTTGCGGCACACCAATCTTATTGACCCTGAAAAGAAAACAAATATCGGAAGTTGACAGCTGAATCAATGCCACCTTATGGTGCTCACCTTTTCTGAACGACGGGCGCGTTTCGGTGTCAAACCCTACAACATCGGCTTTGCGGAGCACATCGACAGCCGCTTTCAATTGAAACATCGAATCAATCACCACCACCTTGCCTGGGAACACCACCTGTGGGAGCGAATTAACCTCGGTTTTATCAATCGCAATCTTATACATTTGTCTTCTATCTATATATCTATTATATGTGGTTTTACTAAAAAACTCTGAAGCATAGTTGCTCCAGAGTTTCATATATAAAGTTTTGTTGGATAATCAATTATTTAAGAGCATCCTGTACCTTGTCGTTAGGAACCATGCGCTCAACAAATACATAGGCACCAGTCTTTTCAGAGCGTACCATCTTAATAACTTTGCTATATGTACGTCCTTCACCAGTTTGAAGGGTTGCAACTACTTTTTTTGCCATGATTCAAATATTATTATTTAATTTCCTTGTGGATAGTGTACTTCTTCAAATAAGGATTGAACTTCTTCAATTCCAAACGTTCTGTTGTGTTCTTGCGGTTCTTAGTGGTGATGTAACGTGACATTCCTGGCACACCGCTTGCCTTTTGTTCTGTGCATTCAAGAATTACTTGAACTCTATCGCCTTTAGCTTTTTTTGCCATGATTCTCTAATTACTTTACAAATGTTTTGATTTCTTTTAAGTTACCTTCAGCAGCAGCTTTCTTCAATGCTGCATCGAGACCGATACGGTTGATGATACGCAAACCTGCAGCTGACACGGTCAAGCGGATCCAAGTTTGTTGTTCAACCCAGTAGAACTTACGATTGAAAACGTTTACGTTGAATTTACGTTTTGTTCTTCTCTTAGAGTGCGATACATTATTACCAGTAATCGCCTTCTTGCCTGTAATTTCGCAAACTTTTGACATAGTTGTGTTTAATACAATTTAAAAGTTCAAAATTTATTTTTGATTACTCGACTCAAGACGGTTACTTCTACCTCGCAGTAGCACAATATCCATGGCCTAATGTGGTCCACCATCACTTCGCGAAGTGAGAAGGCGACGCGCTGTGTGGCTGCCATTGGGGCTAATAAAAATATCGTCCTACGCTTTACGCATTGCCTAAAGCATCACAGCAATGCATCGAAGTTTCAACGATCATGTCACAGAACAGGACTAACGGGAAGTCGTAGTACACTGCCTTGAAATCGACTGCAAAGATACACATTTTTTTTCATTCCACAAAACTTCTCCACAATCAATCACCCATTTAGACAAAATCGGTCATTAAAAACCACATGCCCTAATGACGGTTCAGTGGAGAATAACTGGGGGGCTGAAACAAAAACATAAAAAACAGCCTTTTAGCGATGCCAGTGCTTCGCACCTGTCGTTAGTGCTGTGGCATGTCTGATTTCAAGCAGAGGCTTGAATCAGCCACACCACATCACCAACGCCGCCCTCTTACGAGGTCGGTGGCATCGCCAAAAGGATAAAAACCGTTCGCCTTCGGCGAAAAACCAATCTACAGAAATCAGAATATCCGAAAACGCGAATAAAAAGAGGTTTGAATGCGTTATATGTGCTGGAATGCGGCAATTTATATTTATGCCAAATAATTAATATTCAATATGTTATATTAATTATAGGCGGACGTGAAATATCACGTCCCTACCAAAATGTTGGTTGTCGTCTTGAGAAATTTGATGCAGTTTTTTACCGAGGAATCATTGTATCATCAGGGGTTTTTCGCCGTGAAACGGCGAGCGGTTTTTATCCTTGGGGCAATGTGGTGAGCCCTTGTGAGAGGGTGGCGGAGGGATTGTGTGGTTGGCGGCATGGAAACTCGTTTCCAATGACGCAAAGCGCACAATCCCTCCGCCAAATGCGAAGCATTCCACATTGCCCCAAGGCTGTTTTTTATGTTTTTGTTTTTGATTCCATTCACGATTCGGCAACAATGCATCATCTATGCCCAGATATTTTCTACTGAACCCGAATAGCTGATTGGGGGTTAAGCACAAAAAAAAGGAACAGCGCATACGCCATTCCTTCTTTTTATGTAAGAGCTGAAAAGAGCTTCTTATTTCTTAGCAGCTTCAAGAGAAGCTTTGCGGAATTCCTTCATTTTCTTCTCGATTTCGAGAGAAGCCTTGCGGGCACGAGTACCAGCAGCCTTGTTTCCGTTTTCAACTTGAGCAGCAGCGTCCTTTTGGAATGCTTCGTAAGCAGCAGCGATTTGTTCTACTAATTCTTTCATTGTTGTTTCGTGTTATTGGTTAGTTAATAAAAAATTTTCACGGCAAAGATATATAAAAAAATGATAAAATGCACAAACTTTTTGCGTAAATATGTGACCATAATGCCTTTGTTTTATGAAAAAACGCATTTTTTCAAGAAAAAAAGCAAAAAAACGGCACAAAAAAGCTCCAGAAGACTCAATTCTAATGGTGCGCGAAACGCTCTACCGCAGCCTGCCCTATGCAACAGCGCTCACACATAAGCCAAGAAAACCGAGGGTAAGAAATTGCATCAACCAATAATTGAGTCAAGCACAAAATGGTAATTTTAAATCTTATTAATTGTGTTGGGCAATTATTTAGCACATAGCATTGGTAACTTTGCAATACAATAAAGAAAAGGAAAGAAAAATGGCTACCACACACAAAATCTCAAGCACCGACCTCATCATGGCTAATCTGAGCTGGAACGGTCGAACCATGGCATCAATCGCCAAGAGCGACTTCACATCTATCGACGACGTGGTGCGACTCATCACCACCATGGCAGGCAAATGCGTGGGACTGGCGAAGCTCACCATTCGCAACAAGACACAAGGTTGGGCCATCAACATGGGCATCAGCACAGCCAGCAGCATGTCGATAAAAAACCTGACGAAGCCGATGCTTCCACAGAAAGGCACACAACTGTCAATTCCATTTTAAACCATGAAAAGCAAAACTCCCTTTCGGCACGGCATTATGAGGGAAATGTCGTGCCGAATGTTTGGTGGTCTTATTTATTGTAAGTAAATTTGCAGACTGACAAGAACATCAAACAAAATACAGAAGAAATGAAAAAAGCAATGTTTTTCGCATGTGCAGCATTGTCGCTTGCAATGCTCTCATGCTCTGGCGGCGAAGCAAAATCGTCGGAAAATGCAGAAGAGGTAGTAAAAGAGGTGGAAGATAGCGCCACAATCATTGGCAAATGGGCAGATGCCTCACAAAAGGGCTTTGAGCTGGTGGACGACAGCAGCGCCAAAACCATCGGTGGCGGCACCGAATATCTGGAGTGGGCTGTGAACGAAAACAACGACACCCTCACCCTCATCACCGCTACCGACACGCTGCGATTCGGTGTACAGTTCAGGGGCGACAAGCTGACCCTCACCGACGGCGAAGGCAAGACCACAGAATACACTCGCCAGTAATATCGGCACCCATTTTTCAGCATACAGGCGTTCGCATTTTTGCGGACGCTTTCTTTTTGGCACTCAGTGGAAAATTTCTGGGGATAGGTTATGCAATGTTGCCGAATCGTGAATGGAATCAAAAACAAAAACATAAAAAACAGCCTTGGGGCAAAGTGGAATGCTTCGCATTTGGTGGAGGAATTGTGCGCTTTGCGTCATTGGAAACGAGTTTCCATGCCGCCAACCACACAATCCCTCCGCCACCCTCTTTCGAGGACTATCCACTTTGCCCCAAGGATAAAAAGCGCTCGCCGTTTCACGGCGAAAAACCCCTGATGATAAAATATTTTCTTGGTAAAAAGTCCATCAATTTTCCCGAAACGATAACGTCATAGCGTAGGGGCATGCTGATGCTTTTTTATCTTATCTAACGCAAATTTAGATTTCAGAAGTTTTGTTTTTCGTCGAAGGCGAGCGGTTTTTATCCTTTTGGCGATGCCACCGCCCTCGCTGGAGAGGGCGGCGTTAGGGTGGAGGTGTGGCTGATTCAAGCCTCTGCTTGCCATGCCGCAGCACTAACGACAGGTGCGAAGCACTGGCATCGCCAAAAGCCTGTTTTTTTATGTTTTTGTTTCAGCCCCCCCAGTATTTATCCACTGAACCTCTTTGTAGGACAAATCGCCGAAAAGATGTCGAAAATTTACTTAAATGTGGTCGGAATTTTTCATATACTGAATATTTTCCGTAAATTTGTAGTTGAAATTATGGGTGCGATTTCAAGACGCTTCCCATCTGGCGCAAGCCATAGCCTTTCGCTAATTTTTAATGCAGAAGAATTACACTTTATTATATAACTATTTTAAAAGTAAGTAACATGGTTTATTCACAAGAAGTACAGGAAATGTGCTGTGTAGCAAAGGGTGCTAACCACCCATCCGCTCCTATACCAGAGGAAGGAAAATGGGTTAGATCTAAAGAAATCAAAGATGTTTCAGGCTTCACTCACGGCATTGGTCACTGCGCTCCTCAACAAGGCGCTTGCAAGCTTTCTCTCAATGTGAAAAATGGTGTGATTGAAGAATGTATGATCGAAACCATCGGTTGCTCTGGTATGACCCACTCAGCAGCTATGGCAGCAGAAATTCTTCCAGGCAAGACCATTCTTGAAGCGCTCAACACCGACCTCGTGTGCGACGCTATCAACACTGCAATGCGCGAATTGTTCCTTCAAATCGTTTACGGTCGCACTCAAAGTGCCTTCTCTGAAGGTGGCTTGGTAATCGGTGCTTCACTCGAAGACCTCGGTAAGGGCCTCCGTAGCCAAGTTGGTACTATGTTCGGCACTCGCGAAAAGGGTGTTCGCTACCTCGAAATGACTGAAGGCTATTGCACTCGCATGGCTCTTGACGAAAACGACGAAGTTATCGGTTATGAATTCCTTAGCCTCGGTAAATTCACCGACGCTATCAAGAAAGGCAAAACTCCAGAAGAAGCTCTCGCAGAAGCTAAGGGCCACTACGGACGTTTTGAAAATGCAGCTAAGTATATCGACCCACGTAAAGAATAATATAAGGAGGATACAATTATGATTAGAGAAGTAAAATTTGAATCTCAAGACCGCCGCATGAAGCAAGTTCTCGCTGCTTTGAACGCTGTCGGCATTAAAGACGTTGAAGAGGCTAACGCCATCTGCGAACAATATGGTATCGATCCTTATAAGACTTGCGAAGAAACTCAGCAAATCTGCTTCGAAAATGCAAAGTGGGCTTACGTTTGTGGCGCTGCTATCGCATTGAAGAAGGGCTGCAAAGTGGCAGCTGATGCTGCTGAAGCTATCGGTCTCGGTTTGCAATCATTCTGCATTCCTGGCTCTGTAGCCGACGACCGTAAAGTGGGTATCGGCCACGGTAACCTCGCAGCTCGTTTGCTCCGCGAAGAAACCAAGTGCTTCGCATTCCTCGCTGGCCACGAATCATTCGCTGCCGCTGAAGGTGCAATCAAGATTGCAGGTAAGGCCAACAAGGTGCGTAAGGAACCACTCCGCGTTATCCTTAACGGTCTTGGCAAGGACGCTGCTAAGATTATCAGCCGTATCAACGGTTTCACTTATGTTCAAACTGAATTCGACTACTTCACTGGTGAACTCAAGGAAGTGGCTCGCACTCCATACAGCGACGGCGAACGCGCTAAGGTGAACTGCTACGGAGCCGACGACGTGCGCGAAGGTGTGGCTATCATGTGGAAGGAAGGCGTTGACGTATCTATCACTGGTAACTCAACCAACCCAACCCGTTTCCAACACCCAGTAGCTGGCACTTACAAGAAGGAACGCGTGCTCAAGGGTATGCCATACTTCAGCGTAGCTTCTGGTGGTGGTACAGGCCGTACACTTCACCCAGACAATATGGCTGCAGGTCCTGCATCTTACGGTATGACCGATACCCTCGGCCGTATGCACTCTGATGCTCAATTCGCTGGTTCTTCATCAGTTCCTGCACACGTTGAAATGATGGGCTTCCTCGGCATTGGTAACAACCCAATGGTAGGTTGTACAGTGGCTGTGGCAGTTGACGTAGCTCAAGCTCTCAACAAATAATAGCACATAAACATTTCCAACAAATACTTAAGCTCTCGGCGTGAGTGCCGAGAGCTTTTTTATTTCCCCACCAACTGGTAAGCACCTCAAGATCCCTAATTACAGACCCAAGCAGACCCTTCCGACCTATCGGACCAAGCAGACCCATCGGACATATCAGACTTATTGAACCTTTCAGGCACCCACTCGTTGACTCGTTGACCTGTTGACCTGTTGACTTGTTGACTTTTTTCAAAAAAACTTTTGGTTGGATTAAAATTTTGTGGTAATTTTGTTATTGTTATAAATAATATGATTCGATGAAACGTTCGTTTTACATATTAGCTTTTGCTGCATCAGCTCTTTTTATTGGTTCATGCCAAAAAGAGGGTAAAGGATCTACCGACACGGCTTCAGATACCGACACAATCCCCGTGGAGCAAATATTGGACACCGACACCACCGCTAATGGCAACGCTGACAGTATGCTTTCGGTTCAAGGCGTGGCAGTTGGTGGTGCAATGAACAGCATCTTCGTTGAAGACGATCAAAAAGAATCCCACGACTTCGCTTATCCCGAACTCAACCGCGACAGCATTGACGCATGGGAAGAGGGCGACATCGTGAAAGTAACCTACACTACCGGAGCAGAAGGCGACGTAGTGAGTTCAGTAAGAGTAATCCGCCATACGGCGCAATAAATATATCCACATTATGCGATAGTGGCTCAGTTGGTAGAGCATTGGCTTCCCAAGCCGAGGGTCGCGGGTTCGAGTCCCGTCTATCGCTCCAAAATCATAGGGTGCACCAACCAGTGCACCCTATTTTTTCACCCTACACAACCACAAATTAATAAAAAAATCCATCACAAATAATTCGTGAAAATTTGTGCTAATTCGTGGCAAATTTCAACCACGAATCTCACGAATCTCACGAATAATCATTTAGCCTTAGTAAAAGGAGAAGATGGAGCACTCGGAGTACTCGGAGCACTCAGAGAACTCAGAGTAATCTGAAAACCCATACAACCAAGCACTCCACCAACCTCTGTGAGATTTTCCACCCACAAAGAAATCAGTGAGATTTGCGGGATCAGTGTGAGCCACCCCACCACTAAGTCAGCCTCAGTGAGATTCCCCACCCACAACGAAATCAGTGGGATCTGCGGGATCTGTGTGAGCCAAGTTCTCCACCAAGGCGTGCGCACACAAAAAAGGCGTGCACCTCGTAGAGTGAGATGCACGCCGTGTGATTGGAATCAATCGAATCCTATATCAGAATCATTGATTATTCACCTTTTTCAAGTTTAGCCTTGAGAGCTGCAAGAGAGCTGATGTCGCCAAGAGTAGTCTTTTCCAGGTTGCTGGTTACTGCTGGTTCTTCAGCTTGTGGCTTAGAAGCCTTTTTAGCCTTGCGAACTTCTGCCTTTTGTTCATCTTCGAAGATGCGGCTGTGGCTAAGGATGATGCGCTTAGCGTCCTTGTTGAATTCAATCACCTTGAATTCGAGAGTTTCACCTTGCTTAGCTTGAGTGCCATCTTCCTTTTGGAGGTGCTTAGGAGTAGCAAAACCTTCCACACCGTGAGGCAGGCTGATTACTGCGCCCTTGTCGAGCATTTCAGTGATAGTGCCTTCGTGTACGCTACCTACAGTGAAGACAGTTTCAAACACATCCCATGGGTTTTCTTCAAGTTGCTTGTGACCGAGGCTCAAGCGACGGTTTTCCTTGTCGATTTCGAGAACCACTACGTCGATTTCAGCACCGATTTGAGTAAATTCGCTTGGGTGCTTAATCTTCTTGGTCCAAGAGAGGTCGCTGATGTGGATAAGACCGTCAACACCTTCTTCAAGTTCTACAAACACACCGAAGTTGGTGAAGTTGCGAACCTTAGCAGAGTGCTTGCTGCCCACAGGATACTTGGTTTCGATAGTTTCCCATGGATCTTCCTTGAGTTGCTTGATACCAAGTGACATCTTGCGTTCTTCGCGGTCGAGAGTGAGGATTTGAGCCTCCACTTCGTCGCCCACCTTCATGAAGTCTTGAGCGCTGCGCAAGTGTTGTGACCAGCTCATTTCGCTTACGTGGATCAGACCTTCCACACCTGGAGCGATTTCTACGAATGCACCATAGTCGGTCATCACAACCACTTTACCCTTCACGCGGTCGCCAACCTTGAGGTTTGGATCGAGAGCATCCCATGGATGAGGCATGAGTTGCTTCAAGCCGAGAGCGATGCGCTTCTTCTCTTCGTCGAAGTCGAGAATAACCACATTGAGCTTCTGGTCAGGTTGAACGATGTCGTTAGGATTGTTAACACGGCCCCAAGAGAGGTCGGTGATGTGGATAAGACCATCTACGCCACCCAAGTCGATGAACACACCGTAAGGGGTGATGTTCTTAACAGTACCTTCGAGTACTTGACCCTTTTCGAGCTTAGCGATGATTTCCTTGCGTTGTTGTTCGAGCTCAGCTTCAATGAGAGCCTTGTGTGAAACAACCACGTTCTTGAATTCTTGGTTGATCTTAACCACCTTGAATTCCATAGTTTTGTTAACGTAAACATCATAGTCACGGATTGGCTTCACATCGATTTGTGAACCTGGGAGGAAGGCTTCAATGCCAAACACATCCACAATCATACCACCCTTAGTGCGGCACTTGATGTAACCCTTGATGATTTCGTCGTTGTCAAGCGCTTGATTAACGCGTTCCCAGCTCTTGCTTGCGCGTGCCTTCTTGTGAGAGAGCACGAGTTGACCCTTGCGGTCTTCCTGACTTTCAACGTAAACTTCTACAGTGTCGCCCACCTTCAAATCAGGATTGTAGCGGAATTCGTTAAATGGAATAATGCCATCTGACTTAGCACCGATGTTAACCACCACCTCACGCTTGTTGATTGAGATAACAGTACCTTCAGTTACTTCATGATCCTTAAACGAACCAAGTGACTTGTCATAGGTTTTTTCCAGTTCTTCTTGAGATTTCTCTCGTTGAGTTTCGCCTTTTTCAAAGGCTTCCCAGTCGAAATCTTCGATTGGAGAATTTTTTAATTCTTCGCTCATTTTAAATAGTTAATAAATTAGTTAATTATGCGCCTCGCAGATTCGTTCCCACAAAACGCAAATGCAAAATTACACATAATTTTCCAAATATCAATCACTTTCACCGCTAAAATAGACATCAATGGCATTTTTTTATTTTTCGCCACACATTAAAATAATATAAAGCGTCATTTATGTTACGATTTTGCATCTTTTTACAGAATTGTTCAAATTAAATTTGTTATTCTCAATTATTAATGCTAACTTTGTTTGTCGAAAGAGAAGATTTTTTTTAGCTTAACTATAAATATTAACAATTTAAACAAAAAAAACAATGAAAAAATTATTACTTCTTGCTGCTGCAGCAGTAGCTTTTGGTGCAAGCGCACAAACTTTGACACGCACTTGGAAAGTTGAAACCGCTAACGCACTTCCAAAAGGAGAATGCCGTCAAGGTGTAGGTTTGAACGGTAAGATTTACGTTAACAACAAGGCTGATCAAAAGGTTTACGTTGTTGACAAGGATGGCGTTTCAGCTACAACTCTTCCTGGTGGCAGAAACTGCGGTATCGGCCACGACCAAGCAGGTAACCTCATCGTTTCAAACGCAAAATTCCCTAACACATGGGGTGTTGACTCTGCATTCTTCGTTTACAAACCACAAACTCCATCAGAACTTACTATGCTCTCTTACGCTCAAGTATTAACCGCTATTGGCCGCTGCGACTTCCTTGGTACAGCTAAGGGCGACCTTACTGGTGATGGCGAACTTTTGCTCGTAGGTGGTGTAGGTACTGGCATCGCTAAATTCATCACCGTAGGCGGCGAAACCAGTGCTGACGATTGCTTCATTGCAAGTGCTGACAACAAAATCAATGTAACCAACAATGTTACAGTGGTTCGTCCATTCATGGATGGTGATGTAGAAAAATATCTCTATGTAACTCGTAATGGTGCTCCTGCTATCATCGTTGCTGACGACCAAGGCAACTTCACTACTGAAAAGACTATGGCTTGGGAAAACAGAGGTGCTTGCAACGGTTCTGACATCTTCGTACTTGGCGGCAAGAAATATGTAGTTTACCCAACTCTTCCAAACTACAATGATGGCTTCGCTATCGCTTGCATCGATGGAGAACTCGCTGAAGGTGTAAAAGAATACCCTGCAGTTGCAACTAAAGAAGTAGAACTTCCAACTCTCAACAATGGTTCTCAAACAAACTGGGTTAACGCAGAAGTAGTTAGCGACACCGAAGCTATTATCTACCAATACGTTCCTGGTGCATACACCGCTGCTTACTCATTCAAGCTCCCTGCAGAACAAACTGGTATCAACGACGTGAACGCTGCTAACGACGTTAAGGTTCGCAAAGTTTACGAAAACGGCCAAGTTTACATCATCAAGGGTGATGTTAAGTACAACGTAATGGGTGCTCAAGTAAAATAAGAAATAGAGACTAACAAAAAATAAATTCTCTAATAGAAATCAGGGAGGATGCCACAAAGGCACCCTCCCTATTTTTTTTGCCCCATGTGAAAATATCGGTTCAGTGGAAAAATACTGGGGGACTGAAACAAAAACATAAAAAAACAGCCTTTTAGCGATGCCAGTGCTTCGCACCTGTCGTTAGTGCTGTGGCAGTCTGATTTCAAGCAGATGCTTGAATCAGCCACACCACAGCACCAACGCCGCCCTCCCCAGTGAGGGCGGTGGCATCGCCAAAAGGATAAAAACCGCTCGCCTTCGGCGAAAAACCCGGTAGGGACGTGATACTTCACGTCCGCCCATAATTGTGATACTATATTGAATATCAATCATTTGGCGCGGACGCGAAGTATCGCGTCCCTACCATGCAAAATCGTTTTGGGAGATTGATACAACCTCTTTTCAAGAATTCATTTTATCTTCAGGGGTTTTTCGCCGTGAAACGGCGAGCGGTTTTTATCCTTGGGGCAATGTGGTGAGCCCTCGTGAGAGGGTGGCGTAAGGATTGTGTGGTTGGCGGAATGGAAACTCGTTTCCAATGACGCAAAGCGCACAATCCCTACGCCAAATGCGAAGCATTCCACATTGCTCCAAGGCTGTTTTTTATGTTTTTGTTTTTTGATCCAAAATCTCCCAAAACGATAACGCCATAGCGTAAAGACATTTTTTCATTTTAACCTATTGTGATAGACCTAAACTATTATTATAAAAGAGTGGAAAAAATTTGGAAAAAGGAAAACAAATCTTTATCTTTGCAATAACTAATTAATAGACTACTACAAGTTAAAAGACTACTATAAGTAACAGATATCAACCTATTAACAAACTAATTAACTAAAGTAACAATGAAAAAAGCTTTACTTTTTGCAGGATTTGCAGCATTGGCACTTTGCGCCAGTGCTCAAAACCCATTTGCCTATGGCATTCGCACCACAGGCGTGAGCAACGGTGTTGCCACAGGCAAAACCATCACAGTGAACTACACCCTTAATGCCGATGCAGAAAGCGGTGCAATCAAATTTTATAACGCAGGTAAGACTGCAGTGAAAGCTGTTGATCTCGCTGGCGACCAGCTCACCAAGGGCACTCATGCTGTGGAAGTGTCAATTGAAGATCTGGAAGCAAATGCCGCATACGGCTTCACAATCACCACAACTGGTGCAAAAATCGATGCAGTGAAGGAAGTGTTCAGCGACTTTGGCGCTGGCATGGCTCACCAATACTGGAGTCCTTACGGCGTGGCTTGCGACAACGACCCTATGAGCAAGCACTTCGGCCGCGTGCTGATCACCGAATCACAAGCCAACCAAGGTGACACCTACTTCACCAAAGCTCACGGCGTGGGTGCAGGTCTGTATGAATACGACCCACAAGGCAACCCTGTTGTTAATGGCGCAGACTCTACAAAATACGGTTACAATCCATTCCAATGGGTACACGCTACATATGAAGGTGGCGCAAAATCAAGCAAATTCTTCGCTAAGAAGGTGCGCATCGCTCAAGACGGCAGAATTTTCTTAGGCGTTCTCGACTGCGTAAGCAATCCTCTCTACACCATCAATCCCGACAACCTCGGTGAATGGACACCTGTATTCCAAGGCACATTGGCTACCGACGCAAGTGGCTGCATCAACAATGCAGAAGGCGCAATGGTGGCAGCTCCATCAGCAGCATTCGACGTGGTAGGTAAAGGCGAAAACCTCAAAATTGCTAACCTCGGCAGTAAATTCGGACAAAGCTACAGCTTTGGCAACTACACTTGCTACGAATACGCACTTGGTGCTGCAAACACTTGGAGCGAAGCTGCAGAGGCAGAAGTGTTCCCATTCAGCTTGCAATACACCATTTCTGCACAAAGCGTGTCAATCGCTTACGACAAAGACGGCAAGGGCATGTGGTATGCACAATACCGTGCCACTCCATCTGGCGAACAACCAGCTATCAAGCACGCTACACTCAAAGCTAACGGTTGGGAAGAAGACTACAGCGACATCACTACAGTGGTTCGCGGCGGTGGTATTGCCTACAACAAGGACTACACCCTGCTCGCAATTCCTGCTGGTAACAACGTGCTGAAGGTTTACAACGTAGATAAAGACAACGACGGCAAGCCTGTATTGACCGAAAAATATGTGCTCAACACTCCTTCAATTCGTGGCTACAACGACATTTGCTTCGACTACGCTAACAACATCTACTCTTGCGACAACGGCAAGGAAGTGATGCAACAACTCCAACTTCCTTTGGAAAATCCAACAGTGGAAGTTCCTTGCCCTGAAAGCGAATTGTTCTCAATACCTGTTAGTACTGGCGTAACCGACATCACCAGCACCGAAGTTAAGGCTAAGAAGGTGATTGAAAACGGTCAAGTGATAATCATCAAGGGCGACAAGAAGTACAACCTGATGGGTGTAGAAATCAAGTAAGAAATTAGAAATTAGAAGTTTCTTTTTGAAGTTTCTTTTAGAAGTTTCTTTTAGAAGTTAAGGAGTTAAGAAGTTAAAGAAGTTAAGACGGCACTATTGCCTCTGGTACATTATCTTCAAATTTCGGCTCTAAGGCTTCATAAAATATAGTGAGGATGCTCAAAATTGAGCACCCTCACTTATTTTTTGGCAATATGCGGTACGAAACATTTACGGGAATGCTATAGCATTGCCGTAGGGGCATGACATAGAAATGGTGGCAAAAAAATCCCTGCTTCGGGTGGGAAGCAGGGATTTGCAAGCTGTTAGAAAGGGTTGTTAAATATATAACGGTGGAATGTCCTTTCATCATTCCGCCCTATTGGGTGCGGTAATTACTTACCTTTCTGTTCGTAGTAGAGGGTGCGTGAAGTGGCGTTGCATACTTCATCTGGACCGAAGTATTGGATTGGACCAGGATAAACGTAGCAAGTTTCTTTAGCCCACTTTGCACGGTTCTTTGCAAACTCTTGGAATGGCTTGCCCTTGAGGTCAACGAGAGCCTTGCGGATAACTGGCTTGTCTTCGCCGTGGCGACGCTCGATATTCATCATCATAGTGATTGGAATACCACCTGCAATCCATTGGATAGAAGGCTTAGAGAGGTTGCGGATAGATGACATGTAGCCAGTAGCGCCACACTTCACGAGTTGTGCAGCGTTGTAGCCGAGGGCGTAGCAGTAGTCAGCATCGAAGTTTGATGGGTCGGCGCAGCGTCCTTCGTAACCGAAGAAGTGGTGCTGAGCAGCAAATTTACCAACAAACTTGCCTTCTTCCTTCATGTCGGCGAGCTTCTTAGCCACCATTTCGCTCAAGAGCTTTTCTGTTTCGATGAGTGAAACCTGCACGTTGCCGTGAGGGTCGCGGTCGAGAGAAAGCTGACGAGCCACTTCCAATGGAAGGCTTGAGAAGGTCTCTGCATTTTCAGGGTTAAGTTGGTTGACTACAAACTGATGTTGAGCATCTGGCTCCATATCCTTGATTTCGGGGAATTTTGCAAGCATATCGTTGAGTTCAGCAATCAATTTCTTCATTGCTGGAATGAACTCGATCAAGCCTTCAGGGATGAGCACCGAACCGAAGTTGTTGCCATCAGCAGCACGGTCAGCCACCACTTGAGCGATTTCAGCCACGATGTCGTTGAGCGACTTGTTGTTGGCTTCCACCTCTTCACTGATGATGCAGTAGTTAGGCTGAGTTTGAAGCGCACATTCAAGAGCGATGTGAGAAGCCGAGCGGCCCATGAGCTTGATGAAGTGCCAGTATTTCTTTGCAGAGTTGGTGTCGCGTTGAATGTTACCAATCACTTCGCTATACACCTTGCAAGCGGTGTCGAAACCGAAAGAGGTTTCAATCCAGTCGTTCTTCAAGTCGCCATCGATAGTCTTAGGGCAACCGATTACCTGAACGCCAGCACCCTTAGCCTTGTAGTATTCAGCGAGCACGCAAGCGTTGGTGTTAGAGTCGTCGCCACCGATAATCACGATAGCGCGGATATTCAATTCCTTGATGATTTCCAGACCCTTTTCGAATTGGTCAACGGTTTCAAGTTTGGTACGGCCAGAACCGATGATATCGAAACCGCCAGTGTTGCGATATTGATCGATAATATCGCCGGTGAGCTCCATATAGTTGTGATCAACAAGTCCACCAGGTCCCATGAGGAAGCCATACAGGCGATTAGCCTTGTTCAGCGACTTAAGACCGTCGAACAAACCACTAATTACATTGTGTCCGCCAGGAGCCTGACCACCAGAAAGGATAACGCCCACGTTGATCACTTCCTTGTCGGAACTCTTAACTTTTGCCACATCTGTGTCTTTTTCAAAACGCAATTCAGGCAGTCCGTAAGTGTTAGGGAATAATTTTTTGATTTGTTCTTGATCGGCAACTGATTCTGTTGCTGCACCCTCAACAGCCTTCACTGCACCCCACAAAGCGGTGGGCAATTTTGGCTGATAAGCGGCGCGAGCTTGTTGAAGTACGCTCTTTTTTGTCATTGTCTAATTGTTTTTATTTAGATTTTAATAGATTGTTCAAACGTCAAAAATCATTTGGGGGTACAAAGTTCGCAAAAAAACGCTACATTATCAAGCAAATAGGTTCAATTTTGCACTATTTCTTCAATATTTGCTTATCACCAGCAATAACAATGCGCATTTTAGTGTCCAAAAGATATTTATTCGCCATTTCCATCACATCGGCTGGCGTGCATTGCAATATCGCATCCACCTGCTCATTGAAGTATTCGGGATAGATGCCTACTGTGAATGAGTCTGCCACATATCGGGCGATGGAGAATGGGGTGTCGAGCGTTTTCATCAGGTCGCTCAACATGTGCTGCTTCACCGTGCTGAGTTCTTCGGCTGGCATCGGTTCGGTGCGCAATCGGTGCATTTCCTTTTTCACCTCGTCGATAACCGGCCAAGTGTATTGTGTGGCGCACGTCGATACCACAGAAATGTAGGAATCGTTGCTTCTGCCCGACAGGTAGCCGTGTATGCCGTATGTGTAGCCCTTGTCCTCACGAATGTTCATATTCAGTCGGCTTCCGAAATAGCCTCCAAATGCTGTGATGAGCAAGCGAAGCTTGAAATAGTCGGGGTGACGGCGTGGAATGGCACGAATGGTGATTGCCACAGCCGATTGCAGCGCGCCTTTTTTGTCAATTATCGACAACATTTCGTCAGATGGCTGAATAGGCGGTTCCTGAGTGTCGTCAACCTTCTCGCCTCGCACATTCCATGTGCCAATGGTGGAATCGAGCACAGCCATTTCCTTATCGGTGATTTTGCCGGAGAACACAATGCGCAGATTGTCGGCATTGTAGTATTTTTTGTAAAACTGCTTGTAATCGTCGTTAGTGATGCTGAGCAGCGCTTCGGGAGTGGCCTCTGCCGCCAATGGGTGGCTTTCGCCATAGTAGAGGCGGCGCATTTCCACATTAGCCAAATAATCCACGCGCTGGCGCGCCGTTTCCACATTGCTGGCGAGGCGGCGCAAATACAGTTCACACTCCTGCTCTGGATAAAGCGGCGTGGAAATGCCGTCGAACAAGATTTTTGCTGTGGAGCTGAAATTGTGGTTGAGCGACGAAAGCGATACCATAGAGCATTGGTCGTTTGGTTGTGCCGATTTCACTGCGCCGTAGTAGTCGAGTGCCTCAGCCACTTGCTCTGCCGATTGATTGGCATTGCCCTCAAACGTGAGCAAACCGGTGAGATAAGCCAAGAGTGGTTTATGCTCTTGGTAAATACCACCACCCATATAAAGTTCGACGCGGTTCACCTCATCATCACCATCACCCACCACCCACACGGGTATTCCGTTCTGGAGCGTGACAGGTGTGGGGAAATGGAGCTGCACTTTTTTGAAACCCGAAATTTCAGGTTGCTTTGAGCGATTGACCATATTAGAAAAGAGATTGATGTGCTTTCAAAAATTCTTCTGCGTTTTGCAAATCTTGTGGAGTGTCGATGCCTATGGTTTCCACCGTTGTCACTCCCACCTTGATGGTAAAGCCATTTTCAAGCCATCGGAGCTGCTCAAGACTTTCAGCCACCTCAAGAGCCGATTGTGGAATGGTGGTGATGCGCTTGAGCACATCAGCCTTATAGGCATACATGCCGAGGTGGGTGTAGAACTGATGACACGCTGGCCATTCCTCCTTTTCGTGATTGCGCACATACGGAATCACCGAGCGAGAGAAATACTTAGCGTTCCAGTTGGCATCTACCACCACTTTTGGCGAATTGGGATTTTCTAATTCAGAATAAGGGCGTGTGGACACGAATGGCTTAACGAGGGTGGCAATATCGGTAGCCTCGTCGCGGAAGCACGCCATGATGGCCTCAAGCTGCGAGGGCTGAATGAATGGCTCGTCGCCTTGGATATTGATAATCACGTCTTCCTCTCCCCCATTCTTCAGAAAAGCCTCCAAACAGCGGTCGGTGCCACATTTGTGGTCGGTGCGTGTCATCACCCATTTGCCGCCAAACGAGCTGACGGCATCGGCGATTCGCTCGTCGTCGAGCGCGACCACCACATTAGGCAAAACTTTACTCACTTGCTCATACACGCGTTGGATAACGTATTTTCCTCCCAATTTAGCCAATGGCTTGCCAGGAAAGCGTGTCGAGGCGTATCTTGCAGGTATAATACCAATAAATTTCAGTTCTTTCATCTCTATAATTTAACTATATGCAAAGATACTGCAAATCCACTCCACACCCAAAAAGAAGTATGATAAATATTTATTAAATTTCTACCTCACTATAAATCACACGATTAAGGTTTGCGGTGCTATTTTTAGTGATAAATTTACAGCAAAACATTTGGTAGTTTGAGAAATTCGTCGTAACTTTGCACTCGCAAAACGGAAGATGGCGGGATAGCTCAGTTGGTTAGAGCGTCGGATTCATAACCCGGAGGTCTCGAGTTCAATTCTCGATCCCGCTACTTTAAAAGAGGAAATCACCCAAGATTTCCTCTTTTTTCGTATATAATCTCAAGAAATCAGAAATGGCTCAGTGGAAAATTACTGAGGCAATGATTATACAATGTTGCTGAATCGCGAATGGAATCAAAAAAAACAAAAACATAAAAAACAGCCTTGGAGCAACGTGGAATGCTTCGCATTTGGCGGTGCGACTGTGCGCTTTGCGTCATTGGAAACAAGTTTCCATGCCGCCAACCACACAATCCCGCCGCCACCCTCTTACGAGGGCTATCCACATTGCCCCAAGGATAAAAACCGCTCTCCGTTTCACGGCGAAAAACCCCTGATGATTAAATAAATTCTTGAAAAGAGGTTGTATCAATCTCCCAAACGATTTTGCATGGTAGGGACGCGATACTTCGCGTCCGCGTCAAATAGTTGATATTCAATATGGTATCACAATTATGGGCGGACGTGAAGTATCACGTCCCTACCGGAATTGATTTTTCGCCGAAGGTGAGTGGTTTTTGTTTCTGTGCCTCCCAGTATATATCCACAGAACCGCGCAGAGAGTTTCCTATGGTTATTTGTTTGATTTGGTGATGAGGCAGCTGCCGTTGTGGTAACTGAGGGTGATAACGTTCATTTCAAGCAGCTTCACGATGGCATCTTCGGCGGCGAAGCGAGAAATGTGTGCCAATTTTGAGAAACCCGACAGGGTGATGCCTCCATGGAGGTCTAAATACTCCAACAACTCTCGTTCTTTTTCCGAGAAATTGAGCAATGCACCGTCTTCATCGCAGTTTTTGTGTTTCAAGGCTTTCACATGCACGCCACTTGCGAGCACATTCTCGTCAGCCACACGGTAATACACTTTCCAATGCCCGTTCTCGTCGGGGGCTTGCACTGGCTTCACTTGGGCCTCTGCCACCTCGGCAAGAAGCACATTCTTGCCCTCCACTTTGAAAAGCTGGAAATTCATTTGCTGCTCTGGTCGGCAATACATTGTGGCTGCTTGCTCTATCATATAGATTTCCTCGTCGCTTTTCACACCGGCGATGTGGCCGTTGTCCTTCACGCCCACGAGCAAGCGTCCGCCTGAATTGTTGGCAAATGCCGAAATGCTGCGAGCAATCTTCTTGGCATCGCTGATTTGATACTTGAAATCCTGATGCTCGTGCTCGCCTTCGTCGATTAATTGCAGTATGTAATCTTTAGTCTTCAATTCAAAGTGTAAGTTAAAGTGTGTATGATTTAGAAATTGTTCATGGCCCACCGCATTGCGTGGCGAACCATGAACAGTTATGTTTTTTAGAGTAGCTTTATTCGTTTGCCACAATTTGGCAACAAACCGCGTTGTTACTTGATTTCTTGATATGGTTTGTTCACCTTGTCTTGGAATGGAACAGGCTTGCCGTTCATAATAGCCTTCAAGTATGGTTTAAGCTTTTGGGCATACCAGTAGAAACCAATGTCGGTGAGGTGAATGCCATCTACGGTGCCTTCGTTGTCTGGTCCCCACAGGTTTTCGCAATCCACATAGTAGAGGTTCTTTGGATTCTCGGCACGGAGCTTCAAATAATTCTTGTGGAACTCGTAGTTCTTCTGTGGAAGATATTTGCCGTAGAACGAACTGTATTTTGCGTAAGAATACATCGGGCCTTCCACCATGATGATTGGCACATTGGGGCGAGCCTGGCGCAGAATGTTCACAAATCCATAAGTGAGCGAATCGCACATGTTTTTGGTGCAATTTGGAATTGGGTCGATGATGAATGCCTCCACATCGGGAATTTCAGCCAAAGCCCTTGCCATATAGGTATCCATCTTGCCTTCACCGCTGATAGCCACATTCACGCACTCGATGTTCAGGTCGCGCTGGAGAATACTGGTCGCGACCATGCCCGGACGGCAAGCGCAGCCACCTTGCATGATGCTTGTGCCGTAGAACACGAATTTCTTGCCCTTGCGAGGGTTGTTCATCTTTGGCATCTCAATTTTTGCGCCTTTCTCCACGCCAATCTCAAACCAGTTCACACCATCGTAAAGAGGCAGATAAATCATATATTCGTGCATCTTGCCGTCGAGCTTATCCACATACACCTTGGTTTGGATAGAATCCTTGCGAGGGGTGCCAGGTTTCCAAGAATAGTCGCGAACTGGGCGGTTGCAGTTCACAAATTGCCATTTCTGGTCGTCTTCGTCCCAAATATAGAGGTCGGCACCCTTGATGCCGGTGTCGGCCATGTGCGCCATGTGCATATTGGTGAGCAGATTGTAGCGGGCTGCCACACATCTTGAATTGGTGCGGAAGCGGAAGCCTTCGCCAGAGGTGCATCTGAGGCGCTCGTAGAGCGTAGTGCGACAGCTGTCCTTTAAGTAGGCAGGCACTCGGAAATATGGAGTCTCAGAGTTGTTCCACCCTTTGTTAATCATTCTAAACTGGAGAGCATCGTAAAATTTAAGTGTATCCACACTGGTGAAATCTTGTGAAAAGGAGTTTTGCGCACACATTGCCATCGCCATCAGCAACAATGCTTTTGAAATCGATTGAATAAATCTCATAATGTATGTTTAGGTTAAAAGTTATTTTAGTCGGTGCAAAATTAATGATTTTTCCACTTTCTGACAAAAATTATTAGCACACACAAAAAGAAACTGGAGCCCGCACTTTAGAGGGCTCCAGCTATCATGCGCCACACTTTCTGTGGTCACATTATGATTTTGGCATCTTATTGGAGAGTGCCGTCGGCAGCTTGCTTCACCATAGTTTCGTTAGCGGTGATGTAGATTTCCACACGGCGGTTTTGAGCGCGGCCAGCTTCAGTGTCGTTGCTTGCCACTGGGTTGTCCCATGCCATACCCTTGCTTTGCATACGAGTGCTGCTCACACCACTTTGGTTCAAGTAGGTTTTCACATTAGCGGCGCGTTGGGTCGAAACCTTTTCGTTAGCAGCGCGAGTACCCACATTGTCGGTGTAACCAAGGATTGTAACGTCGGTTTCTGGGTTGTTGCGCAATGATGTGGCAAATTCAGAGAGCGACTTCTTAGCACTTTCGCTCAAGTTGGTCTTGTTGAAGCCAAAGAGAATACCGCTGTCGAAGGTCACGCGAATACCGGTCAAGTTGTTTTGGTCGGTGATAGTGTCAACCTGTGCGCCATTGATTTGAGCCAATTCCTTAGCTTGCTTATCCATCTTCTTGCCGATAAGCACACCAGCAGTACCACCAGCAGCAGCACCCACAGCAGCACCGATAGCGGCGCCCTTGCCATGACCAATCAAACCACCAATGATAGCGCCAACTGCTGCACCACCACCTGCGCCACCAAGACCCATCTTGGTAGTGTTGTTCATTGAACCACATCCCGACAAACCAAGTACCATTGCGGCACTCAGAAATAAACTCATGATTTTTTTCATATTCGTCTGTTTTTATTTTTGTGATATAATTAATTACATACCTTATAGACTAACAAATTGAAGCAAAGGTTTAACCCCGCCAAATAATTATCCTCACACGACCTAACGACCGATTTGGGATTTTCCTAACTACAAAATTAAAAAATTCTCACGAAAATCCCAAACCCCACCTTACATTTTAAAACTACTTCACATTTATTGCTAATGAAAATGCACATCTGCTCCCATTGCGCGTGCTATTGAAGCAGTATCGCCGTTGCCGACCTATTCATCATTTTTGGCATGGTGCGGCCCACTGGTGCGTTGATATAGGTAGGGTCGGCTATGGTGAATCGCTCGCCATTCACTTGCAGATAGTCGCCATTCACTGCGTCGGTGAAATGCACAGCGGCTGCCAAATGACCTGGGTAATACACCAAAGCGCATTTCAGCCCCACAAGGTTTTTCACCAATCGGGTGAACAAAATGGCACGGTCTTCGCAATCGCAATATGGATAATAGAGCGTTTCTTCGGCAAAGAAGGCTCGGTCTTCACCCCACACTTTATCGTCGTACTCATACACAAAACCAGTCTGCACCCAGTTGAGAATCATTTCCACCTGATCCAATTGTGATTTGCCGGCTAAGCAAGGGCGCATTTGCTCCGAAATTGCCTCGGCTGTGCTTTCTTGAAGCGGCGCATTGGCAAGGAGTGCCCAGCGTGTTAATAAGTTGTCGTCTTTATACGACGACAGATAATCATTATAATAGTTAATCAAATTCTTGTTCACGCTCACATTCACCGCCAACTCACGATAGCGGCTTGATTTCAGCGTTCTCACACCCGACTCATCGTTGGCAAATCTGATGGGTTGGCTGATTTCAAGCGAAAGCGGCTGCTCGCCGGGGAACGCCACATCACACGCCGTGATGCGAGGATTGAGGTTCTCGCCTTTACGCTTCAGCAAATAGAAGCCCTCGCCGTCCATCACGAAGTATGGCAAATCATAAATCACATGTTTAGTGCCGAAAAGCAGCAGCAGTCTGCCATCAGCATTGCCCAAGCGCATCTGATAGCCACTTTGGCAAAAGAGCCATGCCGTGAGAGCGGTGGCGGCATTACACTCCCCACCAAAATAACTCTCTCCCAGCGAACGAAGCATGAGCAAATAGGCATAATCGTCGAGCTGGTGCTGGGTGCGAATCGCGATACAGTCGCGCACGGCATTGTCGTAGGCTTGCGATGAAAGTGCGCGCCACGCTGCCGACATATCTTTGTTTGTGAAATTTCCGTTCAGCACCGTGAGTTGAGCGTCGGGCTGCTGTGGAAGTCGCACATCACCTCGTGTGCCATAAAATGTGAAGTGGTGAACGAATGGTGCCACGGTGGGTACATCTTTGATGGGCGAAACAGGTGTGGGCTGCACCACGGTAATGGGCGTGGGAGCCACCACCGTATCGAGCAAAATAGGACGAACCGTCACAGGCTTCTGTTTGTCGTTTTCTGGCAAAACCACAGGTGGCACCGTCTCATCCTTTGGCTTTTTCACCACAGGCATTTGCTCATACCATTCCCATGCGCCTTTCAAAAACTCACAATATTTGGCATTCGCCTCTGCCCGAAAATCGTTGTAGGTCTGAGTGGCTTTTTGCTTGAATTGCTCGTATTTCTCACGGAAATCCTGGGCATCAGCCACCATTGCAGCCAATGCCAGCACCATTGTCAATGCCCCGATTCGCTTCCTCATTGTCAATCAAATTTTATTATCTCAGTTTCATACTGCGCCATTCGCTTGCCACAGTTGCCGAAGGCACCACGGTAGGCGTTTGGCTCTTGCTGTTCTCCACAATGGAGCATTGGCGCACCTTGCTGTTGATGTAGTCGCCAAGTTCGCCGAGGGTGGCATCACCGTTGGACTCTTGCAGCTTTTTCAGCAAGAAGTAGGTGAACATGCCGTGCGACTGCCCCTTGTAAGGATAGGCTGTTTCGTCGCCTTGCGAAGCAGAGAACACCACCATTTTGCCCTTTGGCGTGTCTTGGCGAGCCTTGATAGCCACACCGCGCGCCGATGCCATCATTTCGCCACTTCGTTTTGCGCCAGAGAAGCAGGCGTCCATAAAGGCTACCACGCTTTGCGCTTGAAGCGACGACAGTTCCTCGTAAAGTTTGCTGACAGGATAACCAGTGTTATAGTCCCTTCCTGTGCCATCTACAGGCAAAAGATATGCCTGACTGGTGGCTTCGTTAGGAATACCGTGCCCTGAATAGTAGAACACCACTTTAGCCTGCCCATTATAGGCATCGCTCACCTCTTTTATCCAGCCCAGTGCAGCACGGATATTGTTGAGGGTGGCATTTTCCACCAAGCGCACATTCTTTTCTGGCATTCCAAGGGTCTGCGTGCAGTATTGCTTCATCATTTCGCCATCATGCTTGGCAAATTCCACAGCCGACTCATATTGGTAATTCTCGTTGGCGATAATCACGGCAAAGGTATTGGTGTTGTCGCTGGCGTTGAATGGAATGTTCTTATCCACATCGCTGCTCAGCGATGCCAAGGTGATAGCCTTGCGGTCGTTCACGATTTCGTCAACCGAAATCTTGTTGCTGGCGAAGGTTTGGTTGAAAGCCAAATTGATGGTTTTGTCTTCGGCATATTTTCCGTATTTCTCCTTGATATGCACAGTCACCGGAATGCTGGTGCCACTATAATTGTTGTTGGCAATCAGGCTATACACAAGCGATTTGGTTTTACCACCTCCAAGCTTATCAATCGTAGCATACTGCTCACCATCAAGTAGCATCACATTATCTGGAATATCAATGCTCACAGTCACGTTTTGCGCCTCACCATATTTGGTGTTTTGAAGCAGCACCTGAAGGTCGAACGGACGCTTTTTCTGCAAACTGTTGCCCGAAACACCTGTCACCGTGTAGTCAGCCACTTGCAGATATGGGGCATCAAACGCACGAGTGTTCACCGAAATAAACTGTGGGTCGGTACCAAATCCATTAGGTTCATCCACCATCACCTCAAACTGCACCTTGCCGTCGGCGGTGTTGATGCCTGTAGTCACAGGAATAGACACATCCATCGTGCCGCCTTGCTTGATTACATCGAGCGACGAATTTGAGTAGCGCACATCATTGGTGGTGCCAGTGGCTTTCACCACTGCACGGCAAGCGTATCCATCGCCCAAGCCGGTGTTTTGAATTTTAAACTTGATATAGCAAGTTTCATTGGCATCAATAGCGTTATTGCCAGTGGCATCAACAAATTGGAGAGAGCCAGGCACAAAATCGAGCACCGGAGGCTTCACCTCTTTCACCACATTAAACGCCTTTGGCTTACTCACATTGCTCTGCCCCACAGCCATCAAGGCTGGGCAAAGTGCAAATACTACAATAAATCGATTCATATCTATATTGTTTAAATTTTTTATTCATTATTATAACAATTCTGTGCCAATCCCGTGGGAGCTTAGAACAAAGAACCCGGCTATGTGAGGCAAAATGAATTTCTGCTAAACAAGGGCAGTTTGGTTGCAAACTCAAAGGGCCAACCGCAAGCCAAGGTTGATGTTGCGGTCCGTCGGGTCGGAGTGGATACGAAGCGACGAGCGACAGATCCTGACGTTGAAGTCCCAACTACCGCCACGGCCCACACGGCCCGACCCACCGTAGGGACCTGTAGGATTGGTCTGTGCACCACTGCTGTAATCTCCATACCAGTCGGCGCACCACTCCCACACATTACCGCTCATATCATAGATGCCTAATTCATTTGGTGCTTTGGTGCCAACTGGGTGAGTTTTATTACCACTGTTACCATCATACCATGCCACGCTGCCTAAATTGTTACTGCCGCTGTATTTATAGCCACGGCTGTTGTTGCCGCCTCGGCAGGCGAACTCCCATTCAGCCTCGGTGGGCAGGCGGAAGTTCTGACCAGTCATTGAATTCAGTTTGCGGATAAATTCCTGGCAGTCGTCCCACGAAACATTCTCCACAGGCAGGTAGTCGCCTTTGAAACGACTCGGGTTAATGCCCATCACCGCCTTCCACAGGGCTTGCGTCACCTCGGTTTTGCCAATGTAGTATCCGCTCAACGTGACACTGTGAACTGGCTTTTCATTATCCCATACGTCACTGCCCTGCTCGGAGGTGGCACCCATGCGGAATGTGCCACCCTCCACACGCACCATCTCAAACGACACGCCATTCACCGTGAATCTGACATAATTAGCCACCACCTTAAAGCAGATATTGGCACCCGACAGCTTTTCACGCTCGGATAGCACATCCCACACTATGCGGTGGCGGCCTGCTGGCACCAGCTTGTTGACATCGCCGGTCACTTGACGCAATGCTTCGCCCCAAGTGCGGCCGCCATCGGTGGAGCAATACACATCGCCCACGCTGCCTGCTTTATCCGTATCGTAGGTGATAATGATATTCTTGCCCTCTTGATAGGCATCAACATTGCTCACCATCTGCCCAAAAGAGCAAACAGCAGTAACCACAGATAGTAAAAGAAAAAATACCAGTTTTATCATATCAAAAATATATATTCAAAAAAAATAGCTTCATTTTCTGCCAAACAAGGACAGTTGTTGCAAACTCAAAGGGCCAACCGCAAGCCAAGGTTGTAGCCGCGGTCCGCCGGGTCGCAGACGTAACGAAACGACGAGCGACAGCACCTGACGAAGTAGCGCCAACTACCGCCACGGCGCACACGGTACGACCCACTTTGAGGACCTTTAGGGTTTGTCTGCGAATTTGATGTATAGTTGGCATACCAGTCACCGCACCACTCCCATACATTACCGCTCATATCATAGATGCCTAATTCATTTGGTGCTTTGGTGCCAACTGGGTGAGTTTTATCACCACTGTTACCATCATACCATGCCACGCTGCCTAAATTGTTACTGCCACTATATTTATAGCCATTGCTTTTGTTTCCTCCACGGCAAGCAAACTCCCATTCAGCCTCGGTAGGGAGGCGGAAATTGCGACCAGTAAGACTGTTCAGTTTTTGAATAAACTCCTGACAGTCGTTCCAGCTAACACACTCCACAGGCAGGTCAGCACCTTTAAAATTTGATGGGTTGCTACCCATCACGGCTTGCCAGAGAGCCTGTGTAACCTCGGTCTTGCCAATGTAGTAGCTGCTCAAAGTAACGGAGTGAACTGGTTTCTCATCACCATAAGCATCACTGCCCTGCTCGGAGGTGGCACCCATGCGGAATGTGCCACCCTCCACACGCACCATTTCAAACGACACGCCACGCACCGTGAATCTGCCAGAATTAGCCACCACCTTAAAGCAGATATTGGCACCCGACAGCTTTTCACGCTCGGCAAGCACATTCCACACTATGCGGTGGCTGCCTGCTGGCACCTGCTTGTTGACATCGCCAGTCACTTGACGCAATGCTTCGCCCCAAGTGCGACCGCCATCGGTGGAGCAATACACATCGCCCACACTACCAGCCTTATCCGTATCGTAGGTGATAATGATGTTTTTGCCCTCTTGATAGGCATCAACATTGCTCACAGTCTGCCCAAAAGAGCAAACAGCAGTGAAGCAAACAAGTGATAGAAATAAAGTATAAATTCGTTTCATATTATTTGTTCGTAAATGCGCGAGGGCTAAATTTGCGAATCATAACGTAGGGACATGCCTTTGGCATGTTTCAAACACGTTGATACATTGCTGATTGCCATCGAAACATGCCGAAGGCATATCCATACGCTATGGCGTTTGCGTGTCTGCGCATTGCTGATTGTCATCGAAACATGCCAAAGGCATGTCCCTACGCTATGGCGTTTATTTTTAATTTACACTACCTTGTGATGGTGAGAGGGATTTTTTTGAGCTGGAGGTTGAGGTCGTGTAAGCGGCTGCTACCGAGCCATTTCAAAAAATCCGCTTCACTGAGCGAGCGTGGCAAGGAGTGCTCCATGCTTTCATCGGACGCCTTATAAAACGGCTGCTTGGAGAACAGCACATACAGCACGTTATGCTCCACGGCACGAGAGGCAGTAAGCACATACTCGTCAACCAACGCCTTATCGGCTTGCGGTGCCTTTTCCACGGAAAAGAACACATAATCGCAATTGGCTTTCACCTGCTGCACCCCCGACTGCGCACGCTGATAGGGCAAAAGGCAAAAAGCCTCGCCATCGCCAGGCAAAAGATACACAGCCACATAGCCATCAATGGGCGAACGGAAATAGAGGTAAAGGTCGTTGCCGTCTTTAAACTCGGTAGCCATATCGGCACGCTCAGGATGGTTGCGGAGCGGCTCGGCAATGAAATTCACCTGCGCCGAAATCAATTCGCGCGCTTTACCTTTCACCGTCACCGTCACCACCATCATACCATCAGCAAACTCAATATTGCATTGAGGTTTGCCTATGGTTTCCAGCCATTCGCCCTTCACATCCGATGCGCTGTAGGAGAAAAAAGAGGTTTGCGATTTAGACTCCTGCCCCTCAGCGGTGTTCTCCAACCGAGTGGTGTTTTCTTGCGAAATCAGTGTGCCAAACTCATCGGCAATGGCTTGAAGTTTGGCACGCTCAAGAGCCACCTTCATCGCCTCGTCGGGACTTTGGTTGCTCGGCGCATGATACACATAGGTGGCCTCAACCGTTTTCACCTTTGCGGCAAAAGCGCTTGAAGCCAATAAAACTGTGAACGCAAATATCAGATACTTGATAGGCATATCATTTTGCAAAGCCGAGGGCCTTGTCGAGCTGCTCATGCAAATCTTTTCCTTTTTGTTGCAAATCTTCGCGAATGGCTTGACGAGCAGCCTCTTTTGCCATTCCTAAATTGTAGGCCAAACGCAAAAGCACTTCCTTGTTTTTGTTTGGCAATGTGCGGTAAAGCTCTACCACGGTGATGGTTTTGCCAATCTTTTGCGAAATAAGATTCTTGCTTGCCAACACACTCTCGGTGATGGAGGCAGCCTCCTCTTTGCCAAGTTGCTTATTGGCAACGGTGTTTTCAATCAAAGCAGTTACTTCGGTTTGAATTTGACCTGCGAGATTCTGCTTGGCAAGTTCATAAGCCTGCGCCTTGGCCGCATCATAAGTTTCGCCAATCGACATCGCCTCGCTCATCAAGAATTTTGGATAACCCAACTCATCTTCTTCTTGCTGCTTGAGATAGCTACGATCGAGCTGCTTTTCAAGAGGGAGAGCACCAGGGGCTGCCTTCCACCCTTCTTTTTCCAACTTCTTTGCTTCTTTACGAGCAGTTTTCGATGATTTTGAGTCGAGTTCTTTCTTTGCAGCCTTTTGATTGTCGGCATTCATAGTAAGTGGAGCTGCCATCAGCATAAATGCTCCAATAATTGCGATGATTTTCTTCATTTTTTCCAGTTTTTAATATGTTATTATTTGTTTTTTCTAAACAAAAAGAGGTTGAATGTTTTCAACCTTCAAATTTAGTGAAAATCGCGCACCTATCCAACGCTTTCCGACAAAAATTTTGGAAATGATATACAAGTTGTCCCTGTGATAATTTAGTAATGATTGAAAAAATCCCGTAGGGATTTGATGTGCGTAGGCAGGTATGCAGCGAAGGTTATG
>SFGS01000054.1 GCA_004557565.1 Bacteroidales bacterium
TTCGCTCCATTACATCTTTTCTGCATACCTGCCTACACACATCAAATTCCTAACGGAATTTCATCGCATCTTCTTCGGGACAACATGTATATCATTTCCAAAAAATAAAATGGAGAGATTCCCCAAAAGAATCTCTCCATTTTTGTTATCGGACTGTCGAATTATCGAGATTTTGAATTGTTGATTAGAGTTTCACTTTGCATGCTTTTTCGCCTTGCTTCACGATGTAGATGCCTTCGCCGAACGCGCTCTTCAGTTCGCTTGTGCTGCTGATTTGCTTGTTGGTGATGAGGGCGCGGCCCTGAATGTCGTAAACGCTTACAGGTTGTGACAAATCCACAATCACATCGGTGATGCCAGTGGCTGTTTCGTTTTGCACGCCCACGATAACGGCGGTGAGAGGTGCGCCTTCAGAGTTGAGGTCCACTTCCACTGCGTATTCACCTGGTTCGGTGTTGAGGAAGTCGAGGTTGAACTTGCCACCAGCTGCAGGCAGGGTGGTGGTGCTCAGAGTGAAGAATCCCTTGTGTGCACCGTAGAGCGAAATCTTGATGTCGCTGGTGAGTGCGATACCTTCAATTTCAATGTCGGGGCTGGTGGCTTTCTTGCCAGCAATAGCCTTGAAAGAGCCTTCGCGAATGTTTGGACGAATCAGAGGCACATTGGTTTGTCCCCAACTGAAGTCGTCGATGTAGTATGAAGTGGTGCTTTCTGCGCCACGGCTACTGTTGAAGCGGAAGCCGATAAAGAAAGAGTCGGCGAGGTCGAGTCCCTTCAGGTCGATGGTGTAAGGCACCCATTCTTCGTTCTTGTCGGGAGATGCAGGGATATTGAGACCGTCGATAGGCTGCACATACATGCCTTCGCCGTCTTTCTCAATGTAGCACACTTCCAGTTCGTCGGCCATACCATCACGCATGAGTGTGCCCATCACCTTGAAGGTGAGCACAGGGTTTGGCGTGTTCTTGAAGTCGAGAGCAGGGCTCACGAGCGTCATCACGCAAGGAGTGGTCTCTTCCATCTTGCTATCGTAAGGTGTAACCTTTGCTGCGCCGTTGCCGTCAGCCCAAGTGTAGCCCCACCATGCGCGGTTGCCCACTTGTGCAAGGTTTTTCCAACCCTCGATGCTCAATGGCTTGTTTTTGGTCACACCGTCGAAGTTCTGCACGTAAGAAGCCAATGGCTTGCTATCGTCGAGAGGCAGACGGTCGCCTTCGCGGTCCTCGGTTGTGCCGTTTTCGGTTGCTTTACCGGTGATGCGGATTGTCTCTGTTTCAGCCTTGATACCGCTAAACTCAATCACTTCCTCGTAGTCGCCTGGAACGAGAGGTTTGAAAGTGATGTTGATTTGTGTGTTGCCGTTTTTAAGCAAAGTGGCGGTGCTGATGATAAATGCGCCGTTGCTCAAGCCCTTCACAGCAGCCTTACCGTAGTCGGGGAGGTCGGAGGTGGTGACGGTGATGGTTTGCTTTTGCTGTTCGCCAGCCTTGCAGGTGAAAGGAGTCAAACCTTCGCTGTGGGCTACAATCGTTGGAGGATTTTCAGGATCCCAAGCGATACCTGTGGCTGCAAAACCAGTGTTGAGTGTGCTCACCGTGCTTTCAAAATTGATGCGTGCGGTGTGCTTGCCTATAGCCTGTGGTTTGTAGGTGAGGGTGATAGTGGCTTTGCCGCTGCCAGCAGGAATAGTTTCGGTAGAAACCTCAAATTGGTTGCGGTTGGCACCAGTGAGGTAAACGTCGATAGGATTTTCCAAGTTTGCGTATTCCACATCGTAGGTGGCGAAAGTGGTGCTTGAGCCGATTGCCACAGCAGAGCCATCGTAAACCACGGTTGGGGTTACGGTCATGGTTGGCTCGGTAGATGCCACATCAAAGAGGTCGGTCCATGCGGTGCCCACGCGAATAGCGTCGACAATCACTTCTGGTCCAACCTTTGTGGCTGAAGAACCTTGACGAAGTTCGATGGCTTGGAAACTCTTCATATCGGCACCAGTGTGGGTAGCAGAATTGATGGCAGCGTTGGGTTTTGGTTCTGTGCTTGCCACAGCAGGGTTTACCCAAAGTTGAACCACGTCGTTTTTGGTGCCTTCCTTAAATTCATAACTCATCACCACCAAATAGGTTTTGCCAAGTTCGAATTCCTCGGTTGATTCGAATAAGGTGGCGCTATTGCGCGAGATTTTAAACACAAATTTGCCGTCGACACTGCCTTTAGATGCTATCAGGCGAGTGTTTTCTGGTGGCGTTTTTTTGTCAACGATACCAGCTGAAGTGGGTTGGATAAACGCCAGGAAATACTGGTCGTCGGCCACAGCGTTCACTTTTACCAATGCAGACAGATACACTTTTCCAGAAGAGATGGCTGTTTCGCTCACAGCGCGCATCAAATCTTCGCCCGATGCCACTTGGGTGAGGTGCACAGCCTTGCCCACAGCTTTGTCTTGATAGTCGGGGTAGGTGAGTGCATTGTTGGTTACTTGCACTGGACCAGCTGCTTGTGTGCCGTATTTCAGCCAACCGCCTTGGGAATACAGATTTCCGAGTTCGTATTCAAAATTTTCGGTGAGCAAACGCTCGGCGTTAGCTGTTGTGCCAATTAAGGTTGCCATTGCAAACAGCGACATCGTCAGATGTTTCACGAGTTTGAAGAGTTTGTTCATAGCGTAAAAATTAAATTATTAAATGAATGATTATTTTTGCAAATATAGTAAAAATCCCCATATTCCCCAAAAGTCTAAAATGCTAATAGGGAATATCTTATGGGATGCTATCGTTTGTTGATTATAATATGGTGAGGAATGGGGGGCTTGTATCTATACGAGGGAATCATTAATGATTGAGAAAACTACGGAATGATTATTCGGGCTGCTCTGTAATTTGTGTTGGAAGTGTGAACGATATAGATGCCCCTATGGAGGTTGGAGAGGTCGATATTTGTACCGTAGTCGGATAATATAAGGTGGCCTGTGGTATCGAACACAGAAACATTGGCAGGAAGATCTAATAATACATGATTATTACGTATGGTCAGTTCTTTACTTGCGTTTAAAGTGGTAACAGCAGAGTTGTCGTATTGCAAATTAGCATACGTTACGCCACCACCAGTGTAGCATGTAAACCAAATTCGGCGATTATACTCGTCGAGTGCTATATGTGTTGCTTCATTGAGTGCCAACCCAGAGTTGTCGGTATTGTATATGTTCCAATGTGTGCCATCGAACTGTGTAACACCCTTGTCGTCGCCAGTGGCGAGCCATAGGTTGTTTTTTGCGTCAGTCTCTATGTCCCATATAGTGTTACTTGCAAGCTGTGAGTTGTTGGCAGTGTATGTTTTGAACTGTCCATTATGAAACGACGATAACCCCAAACCGTATATTTCGGGGTATTGGCTGCTGCGACAGTTGAACCATACGACATCGTTTTTGTCTACACATACAGTTGCTACAAAATCTGACTCAAGACCTTGTTTGGTGGTGTAAGTTGTGAAGCCCGTGCCGTTAAAACAGGTCAGCCCTGCACCGAAAGTGCCACACCAAACATTGTTTTGGCTGTCGAAGTCAATACTGTATATATAGTTGGTAGGGAGATTTGAATTAGTGGTGGAATAGACATGCCATTGTCCGTTGTCGCGAAATATCAACCCATGTGTGGTGGCAAGCCATAGGCGATTGGTGTGGTCGAAACGCATTTGGCAAATGTAATTGTCGTTGAATGGATATTGGTCGTATCGGTATGCTATGGTGTCGGTGGGTGTTATTTCAATGAGACAAGTGTCACCCGTGTTGAAAGGTTTTAGCCAAACGTTACCTTTATTATCAGATACAATCTCGTCAATCTGACGCATAGGTAGTATTTCTGTTGTGCCGTCAGTTGGGTTATAGGCAAATGCTCCTGTCATAGTTCCTGCCCAAAAACGCCCTTGTTTGTCCACGCAACCACCACGCATAGATGACGTTGGAGCGTTAGGAAAAGTGTAGGTGATAGGGGTAAGGGCTTTGTTTGTTAGGGAGAGCATACCATGTTGATGAGTGCCGACATAAATGTCTTTGCCGTCGATGTCAAAGCAACGCAAGAAGTCGTCAGAATAAGGGATAGGGTATGTAGTGAACGTGGTGCGGTTGTAACAGCACAAATTATGGTCGGTTATGAACCAAATATTGTTTCGCTCATCAATTTTTACATCGGAAACTGCGTCCTCTGTGAGGGATGTGTTGGAAGAGTTGATTAGGGTTTGTGATTGGTCAGTGTAGTGGAGCAATCCCTGTTTGGTGGCAACCCACAGTGTGTTGTCGTTATCCACAGCCAAAGCATAAGCGTCGCCATAGTCGTTGCATTTATCGACCACCATCCCTGAACTTTTGTCTAACGTGCAAAGGGCGTATTTTCGTCTGTAGTCATAGACCGTGAACCATAGTTGTTCGTTATGGTCAAAAGCAATGGCGGTTACAATGCAGTGGTTGCTTAGTGGATTCACATCGTAGGTGTTTACTACTTTTCCATCGCGCATTTCGTAGAGTGCCAACAAACCACCTACCCATGTAGTGTTGCCGTCGAAGGCGATGCTATGAAACCATTGGTTTGTGCGGAAGCCAGTATTGGCAGAGGTGTGGCTGAACCAGCGGTTATTGGCGCGTTGCGATATACCATAAAAACGGTTTGTGGTCCATAACTCGTTGTTATGCAATGTGACTGAAAGTACATAATTATCAGGAAGCCCATCTTGTGCATGGTCAATGCAGTGTTGCTCGCCAGTGCGCTTATTGATTTGTACTATGCCGCCTCCCATGGTAGATGCGTAGAGGTAGTCCGTGTTGTGGGTGATGCACGTGATAGTGCTTTTACTGTTTAGATTTTTCCAATCGGTAAGATGCGTTTGTGCATAGCTTGTGGAGAACGCAAACCATAACAGCGCAAGTGCTATAGATAGACCGTATTTCATATTTTATTTTCTGCTAATCTCCGTATATTGACTTAACTCCTTAAGAATATGCGCAAATATAATACATTTTTCAGCTAAAGGATGGGGCTTTCTTGGTAGGGGGTGAGGACGGGGTGGCTGACGGCGAGGGAGGCCTTTACGTCGAGGATGCGCTGGTTGGTGCTGCCTCGGAAGCGTAGGGTGGTGTCGCGCTGCGCCAAGACGAATGGACTGTCAACCAGCACGTCGATGTAGCCGAGTAGCTCCTTGTGCTGGCGATTGGTGAGCAGTTGCTCGAAGGTGTAGCCTGTGAAGCACCACACATTCACATTGTGGGCTTTCAGTCCCTTGAGCAGGGCGAGCAGTTCGTCGTGAGGCTGCTGGAGCGGGTCGCCGCCCGACAGGGTGACGGGTTCCTCGTTTTCAAGCAGTTTTTGCAACAGCGCTTCTGGGGCGATTTGCTCACCGCCCATAAAGTCCCACGAATGCTCATTGTGGCATCCGTGGCAGTGGTGCGAACACCCTGCGAAATAAACCGATGTACGAAGTCCCGGTCCATCAACCGATGTCCCCGGGACTATCTTTAAGTATCTCATTAAATGTGATGTTCCGAATTTTTGAAGAAGTTAAGAAGTTGAAGAAGTTAAGACGGCACTATCGCCTTTGGTAAAAAAAACTTCTAACCTCGTAATATCTAACTTCTAATATCTAACTTCTAATATCTAACTTCTAACCTCTGTCCTTATTTATGCACTACGCGGTCGTTGAGCTCGGCGAGCTTGCCGGAGTTCCAGCGGTCGGTGGTGCCTACGAGGTAACCGGTGATGCGTTGGAGTTTGTCGATTCTTGTGCTGTGGCAGTGTGGACATTCCTTCAGGTCTTCGGTAGCGTCTTCGTAGCCACAGTCCATACAGCGGTTGCGGTTGTGGTTCACGGAGCAGTAGCCGATGTTGTACTTGTCCATCAAGTCCACCACGTTGGCAATGGCTTCAGGATTGTGGGTGGCATCGCCGTCGATTTCCACATAGAAGATATGGCCACCACGGGTCAAATCGTGGTATGGTGCTTCCACTTCAGCCTTGTGCTTAGGGCTGCATTTGTAATATACAGGCACGTGATTGGAGTTGGTGTAGTATGCCTTGTCGGTCACGCCAGGGATTTCGCCGAAATCCTTGCGGTCGCGCTTGGTGAACTTGCCGCTCAAGCCCTCGGCAGGAGTGGCGAGAATACTGTAGTTGTGCTGATATTGCTCCGAGAAACTCAATGCACGGTCGCGCATGTAGGTCACAATCTTCAGACCGAGCTTTTGTGCCTCCTCGCTTTCGCCGTGGTGCTTGCCCACGAGGGCAATCAAACATTCAGCCAAACCGATGAAACCGATGCCGAGAGTGCCTTGGTTGATTACGCTCTCGATGGTGTCGTTAGGCTTGAGTTCGGCAGCACCGTTCCACAGTTGTGCCATGAGCAGAGGGAACTGCTTCACCATAGCGGTTTTTTGGAACTGGAAGCGCTCGTGGAGCTGCTTGGCAGTCACTTCGAGAGCCTTGTCGAGTTTTGCGAAGAACAGGTTTTCGCGGTCTTCCTTATTTTTCACGCCCATACATTCGATGGCAAGGCGCACAATATTGATGGTGCTGAACGAGATGTTGCCACGGCCGATAGAGGTCTTAGGACCGAAGCGGTTTTCAAACACGCGGGTGCGGCAACCCATTGTAGCGATTTCGTAGTTGTAGCGTTCGGGATCGTCGGCACGCCAAAGTTCGTGTTGGTTGAAAGTGGCGTCGAGGTTCACGAAGTTAGGGAAGAAACGGCGAGCGGTCACCTTGCACGCATATTGATACAGGTCGTAGTTGCGGTCGCCGGGGAGGTAGCTCACGCCACGCTTCTTCTTCCAGATTTGGATAGGGAAGATGGCAGTGCTGCCGTTGCCCACACCCTCGTAGGTGCTGCGGAGAAGTTCGCGGATAATGCAGCGGCCTTCTGCGCTGGTGTCGGTACCGTAGTTGATGGAGCTAAACACCACTTGGTTGCCACCACGGGAGTGTATAGTGTTCATATTGTGGATAAATGCCTCCATGGCTTGGTGCACACGGCTCACGGTGCGGTTGATGGCGTGTTGCTTCGCGCGCTGTTCGCCCGTGAGGAAATCGAGAGGCTTTTCGATGAAGTCGTCGATTTCGGCGTCGTAAAGGCTGCTGAGGTCGCTGCCGGTGAGGGCTGCCACATTCTTCACCTCCTCAATATAGCTTTTGCGGACGAATGGAGCCAAATAGAAGTCAAACGCAGGTATTGCCTGACCACCGTGCATCTCGTTTTGCGCAGTTTCCATCGAGATACATGCAATCACGCTTGCGGTTTCGATACGCTTGGCGGGGCGGCTTTCGCCATGACCAGCCACGAAGCCGTTTTCCAGCACCTTGTTGAGAGGGTGCTGCACGCAAGTGAGGCTCTTGGTGGGGTAGTAGTCCTTGTCGTGGATGTGGAGCACATTGTCGGCCACAGCCTCGCGCACTTCCTCGCTCAACAAATAGTCGTCGACAAACGGTTTGGTGGTTTCGCTGGCAAACTTCATCATCATGCCGGCAGGGGTGTCGGCGTTCATGTTGGCGTTTTCGCGAGTGATGTCGTTGTTTTTGGCGTTGATGATTTCCTTAAACACGTTGGCGGTGCCGGCTTTGCGCGCCACATTGCGCGAGTGGCGATATTTGATGTAGGTGCGCGCCACCTGCTTGTAGGGGCTCTTCATCAATTCGTTTTCCACCATGTCTTGGATTGCCTCCACGGTCATTTGGCTTTTGCCTCGCATACCGATGCGGTCGGCAATGCGCTGAATGAGCGCTTCGTCGTCGTTTACTTCTGCTGCTATCATCGCCTTGCGAATTGCAGCCTTGATTTTTTCTTCGTTGTAGCCTACTTGTCGGCCGTCGCGTTTGAGTACGGTTTGAATCATAGTGGAAAATGCTATATTGATAGGGTTGTTTTATTGTTGTGTTTTGCGTAATAAAAGTCCACCGATTTGTGGGCTTGAATTATGTATTTGCAAAGGTATTTAAAGCATTCTGATTATGCAACAAAAATTACCGAAAAGTTATTAACAATTTTCGTTTTGGAAAACTTTTTTTGTTAATTAAAAAAATAACCAATTAAAAATCAAGTAAATAAAAAATTTTTTGGAAAACTTTCTTTTCTTTCATGTGAATAATAGTGTACATTTTTGCAAACTCAACGCCTCCAAAAAATTGCCGAAAACCGACAATAGTATTGATAGATAACAACTTGGCGAAACACTGGTCAAAAATTAGAAATTAGAAGTTAGAATTTTTAGAAGTTAAGAAGTTAAGAAGTTAAAGAAGTTAAGACGATGGCTTTGGCTCTCGAAATTTTGATAACTCGAAGGCTCGAAAACTTGTTGGCTTGTTGACTTTGCGCATCGCGCGCGTGCGTAAAATAATTTACGGTGTTGCGCCGAATGGAGGGGCGCGACACCGTGGCGGAATGTTTTGAGTTGCTTTTCAATGGTGTGATTAGGGTAATTAAGTTGGATGTGAAACGTGAAACGCTTACGCCTTACTAAGCATAAATCGTGCCAATTCCACATTCCGTTGGAAATATTTTTTCTTCGCGCTTGATTTTGGTGCGGTCGGTTTGCTTTTTTTCCGCCGAATATTGGCAATGAGCGAAAAAAATACTAAATTTGTACCCCGTATTTTAATCTGCATTCGCACAATCTGAAAATTATGAAATACGGCTTCGACAACGACAAATACGTTAAAATTCAATCCGAACACATTAAGGAGCGTATCGCTCAATTTGGCAACAAGCTCTACCTCGAACTTGGTGGTAAACTCTTCGACGACTATCATGCGTCGCGCGTGCTGCCCGGCTTTAAGCCCGACAGTAAACTCACAATGCTTCAGCAGCTTAGCGACAGTGCTGAAATTGTGATTGTGATTAGCGCAGTGGACATTCAGAAGAATAAGGTGCGCCAAGACCTCGGCATCACCTACGACGTGGACGTGCTTCGCCTGCGCGAGGAATTTATGAATCGTGGCTTTGTGGTGAGTAGCGTGGTGATCACGCACTACAATGGGCAGGGCAGTGCCGACGCCTATCGCCAGAAACTGGAACGCCTGGGCATTCGCTCATACGTGCACTACACCATTGAGGGCTATCCTAATAATGTGGAACTCATCGACTCGGATGAGGGATTCGGCAAAAACGATTATGTGCCGACCACGCGTCCGCTGGTCATCGTCACTGCTCCCGGACCGGGTAGCGGCAAGATGGCGGTGTGCCTGAGCCAACTCTATCAGGAGCATAAGCGTGGCGTGACGGCTGGATATGCGAAGTTTGAGACCTTCCCGGTGTGGAACCTCTCGCTGAAGCACCCCGTGAACATTGCCTACGAGGCAGCAACAGCCGACCTCAACGATGTGAACATGATCGACCCATTCCACTACGAAGCCTACAATAAGATTGCCATCAACTATAACCGCGATGTGGAAATCTTCCCCGTGCTCGATGCGCTGTTTGAGGGCATCTACGGCGAAAACCCATACAAGTCGCCTACCGATATGGGCGTGAATATGATTGGCTTCTGCATCAGCGACGACGAGGTGTGCTGCAAAGCCGCTAAAGACGAGATTATCCGTCGCTATTTCACCGCGCTAAACGAGTTGGCTGAAGGCGAGGGCAACGATAGCGAGGTGAAGAAGATTGCGCTCCTGTTTAAGCAGGCGAATATCAACACGGCTTACCGCAAAACCACCGTTGCGGCTCGCGAACGCCGCGAACAGTCGCTCGGTATGCCTACCGCTGCCATCGAACTGCTCGACGGCACCATCATCACTTCGGAGCAGAGCGACTTGCTCGGACCGAGTGCGGCGCTCATTCTCAACGCCACCAAGCACTTGGCAGGCATCGACCATGGCAAGAAGTTGATTCCACAAAGCCTGATTGAACCAATTCAGCACACCAAAATCGAGTATTTGCGTGGCAGAAACCCACGACTGCACACCGATGAGGTGCTTGTGGCGCTCTCGGTGCTCAGCACCCAAGATGAAGACTGCCGCCATGCGCTGGAAGTGCTTCCACAACTTGAAGGCTGCCAGATGCACAGCACCGTGATGCTCAACGAGGTGGACCGCAAAATATTCCGCAAGTTGGGCGTGGGTCTCACCTGCGACCCCAACCGCAAAAGGTAAATTTCCCCTCTTGCGCCAATGAGCAAGACAAACTGATAACGGCATAAACAAAATATTTCCGATGCTTGACTTTATTACTTGGACTGCGAGTCCTGAGATTTATAGTGGTTTCGTGACCGTGCGCTGGTATGGGCTGATGTTTGCCATCGGCTTCTGGTTTGGCTACGAAGTGGTGTGGCGTGAGTTCCGCCACGAAGGCGTGCCCGAATCGTGGGTGTCGAAACTCTTTATATATGTGATTGTAGCCACAGTGGTGGGTGCCCGACTGGGACATGTGATTTTCTACGACTGGGCATACTACAGCCATCACCTTGCCGACATTCCCAAAATCTGGGAAGGCGGTTTGGCGAGCCATGGTGGCGTGCTGGGCATCATGTTTGCCATTTGGCTCTACAGCAAATTAGTGACCAAGCGCTCCATGCTCTGGACATTCGACCGTGTGGTGGTGCCTGTGGGCGTGGTGGCTGCGCTGATTCGTATAGGCAACCTGTTTAACCACGAAATTTACGGCGGACCCACCGACCTGCCTTGGGGCTTTCGATTTATTGAAAACATTCCTCAATACCTTGCCGGTGCCGAGGCGCAATTCTCTGTGCCAAGCCACCCTACGCAAATCTACGAGGCACTCGCATATTTGATTACATTCGCTGTGGTGATGTGGCTCTACTGGAAGCGCAATGAGCAAGAGCGACCGGGCTTGATTTTCGGCGTGTTTATGCTCGGCATTTTCGGCGCGCGCTTCTTGGTGGAGTTTGTGAAGAATGTGCAAGAGCCATGGGAAGTGGAAATGCGCGCCATGTGCGGTATGGACATGGGCCAGTTGCTGAGCATTCCATTCATCGCCCTTGGCGTGTGGCTGATAGTGCGTGCGCTTCGCCGCCCCCGCCAGCCGCTCCAATACCCCAACAAATTCCCTGAAGAAAAATAATCCAATAATAATACCCCTTTCCAATGTGGTGTATTTCCTGATAAAACAGAGATGCACCACATTAGTTATATATAATCCTCCCTGTCTTTCCCTAAAACCGAAAAAAAAGATGCTTGCACTTTTTTGGGGGCTTTTGGTGGAAATGGGAAAAATGTTTATATTTGCATTATTATTGACTAATTGAAAACCAATAATGATTATGAATAGATTGATAATCTTGGCCTTAATCGTATGTAGTTCGATGATGGCAACAGCATGTAAAGGTTCTAAATCAGAGGCGAGTAATGCAGTGAGCGAGCAGCCACAGCAGGCTGTGAATCTTGCCGAAGTGCCATTCCTCAAAGCCATGGGGTTGGATGTGAGCAAAGTGGCTATCGGCACGGAGTACGATACCAAAATCTTTGCCACCGATGCAGGGCAGGGCAAGGAGGTGAGGCTCACCGACAAGCAGGTGAAACAGTTGCTCGGCGGTGCTCCGCTTATCGACTTGGGCGAGGGCAGTGCTCCTTTCGTGGTGGGCGCAAAGGTTTTCGCCGACAATGTGATGCTGGTGTTCTGGCACGAAGTGGGTGATGGCCATGAGTTGATTCTCGCCACCTACAATGTCGAAAAGGGCGACTTGCGCGACATTTCCACCACACCATCGTGGGAGTTTACTCAGGAGTGGGACGGCGAAAACATTGAAGGTCAGACTCAAACCTACGACCATTGCCGTGCCACATTCAATACCGATGGCTTTGTGCTGCACCGCAAAAATGGTCGCAATTTAGGTGGAAAATCTGTATGGAGCCAGGAGCGTGACTACAATTTTGCAATCACAGCCGACGGTATCATCAAACTCAACAAAATTGACGTCAAGCCTCTGAAGGGCAAGCAAGCAGGCGAATACTACGAACCCACTCCCGAAGTGGAGTCGATTTACGATGTGAACTACTACTCCTATAACGATATGGAGGCACTCGCCACGCTCGACAATTTGGCAAGCACATACTTCAACCGCGAGAATACCAAAGAGCCTGTGATGACTATGGTGATGAACTTTATGAGAGGCCGCACTCAGCAGTTGCTCCAATACATTGCGGTGCACAAGCCTGCGGCACTCATCGAAGCACTCCACGAATGTATCACAAAGGAATGGACCGATAAGGGTGTGCTTTACGATGCCATTCAAGAGATGCCCGATGCTTCTGCAAAGAAATACCTCAACGAACTCACCGCCCAATGGGGCCCAGAAGGTGCCGTTGGCTAAAAAAGTCAACGAGTCAACAGGTCAATGAGTCAACAAGTTAGGGGGCGGATAAGTCCGATAAGTCTGATAAGTCCGAAATCAATACACCTATTTAATCCATTCCTATCCATTTATCACCATAAAATTAAAATAGGTGAAAATAGGATTTAATGGATTAAATAGGTGTCTTTTTTTGTTCTTTCGCGCCATGCCACAAAGCCATCGTCTTAACTTCTTAACTTCCTGACTTCTTAACTTCCAAAATAATCTTCTTAACTTCCCAAAAAATCTTCTTAAACTTCTTAACCTCTTAACTCCTTCTCCAAATTTGCCATCCCGTGTTTTTTTATTACATTTGCACGTTAATGATGAAGATACGGAAATGAAAATTCTGATTCTGAATGCAAGTCCACGCATTGGCGGCAATATCGCCACCATGCTTCAAGTGATTCAGCAGGAGTGCGAGGCGCAGGGTGCTGAGGTGGAGAGCGTATGGGTGCAAAACCTGAGCGTGAAGCCTTGCATGGCGTGCATGAAGTGCCGAAGTTCGCTCAAATGCGTGCTGCCTGCCGACGATGCCCATCGTGTGCTCGCCCTTATTCAGGCTTGCGATGCACTGGTGGTGGGCGCTCCGTGCTATTGGGGCAATATGCCCGGCACACTCAAATTGCTTTTCGACCGCATCGTGTATGGCATGATGGGGGAGAACAGCCTCGCCGTGCCAAAACCCTTGCATAAGGGCAAACGCTGCGTGATAGTCACGGCATCGAGCACGATGTGGCCTTTCAATATCCTCGCCAACCAAACTCGTGGCGTGGTGCGCGCATTGAATGAAATTTTGGGCTGGAGCGGCTTCAAAACGGTGAAAACCATACAAAAACCTGGCACCTTCCGCCACCCCCAGTTCACCGACCGCGACCGAAAAAAATGCCTCGCCGCCGCCAAAAAACTAATGAAGCGGTAGTGGAAGAATTGGCGATTTCGCCCAAATGTGGGACATGCCTTTGGCATTTTTCAAAGGCTACGACCAATATATCACCTAAATTAGAAACTCTAAATATTATAAATATTTCTTTATGGAAGAAAAACCAGTACTCAATCAGCATAACAAGGCGGAATATCCGCCAATGCACACAGCAGAGCATATTTTAAACGGCACCATGGTGAAGATGTTTGGCTGCGGCCGTGCCGTGAGCGCACATGTGGAGCGCACCAAGTCGAAACTCGATTACGATTTCCCTCGCGCACTCACAGCCGAGGAAGTGGCAGCCATTGAGGCGCGCGTCAACGAGGTGATTGCCGCCGATATGCCCGTTACGTTCAGTTTCGTCACCCAGCAAGAGGCTGCCGACCGCTTCGACCTGAAGCGACTGCCCGATGGAGCCTCCGATGTGGTGCGTGTGGTGAGCGTGGGCGACTACGACCACTGCTTGTGCGCTGGCGACCATGTGAGGCACACTGCCGAAATCGGTGCTTTCCGCATCAGTAGCACCCGCTACAAAGACGGCCGTCTCCGCTTAGTTTTCCGCCTCAGCTGAATAAGTCAAGGATTTTAAAAAGTAAATCACATGATGAAGAAGATATTATTGGTGGTGTGCGCTTTGATGCTGGCGGTGCCATCGAAAGCTGTGCTGAACGAGAAAAATCTTGACGAGACTCTGGTAGTGCTTCGTGGCGAGCTCGACCAGGCCATCAAGAAGCAGCAGCAGAACATGGCGCGGTACCGCCAGTATACCGCGAGTCAGAAGAAAACGCTGAAATCTACTATGGACCGGTGTGGCGAGGTGTCGCTGATGCTGTATTCGCAAAATCCCGATTATGTGTTCGACCTCACTTACGCCTGCAATGAGGCCACGGAACTGTATCGCAACTTTATGACGGTCAACAAAAAGCCATACGACCTGATTAATGCTCGAATCACCAGTGAAATCAAGCGTTACGATGGACTGATTTTCAGTTTGAAATGTCTGCCGCCTGCCTTGATTCAAATGAAAGGCAAACGCCGACTTCACACGCCCGACACGCTTTCGCTTTCCGCCCAAGCCGATCGTGCCGCATGTATTCAAAGCGCTATGCAACTTCGCGACAATATTGTGAAAACGCAGCGTCTGATTACTGCAGACAGCATCGCTTTCTCGCACGTGTCAACCATTTTGGGGAAACTGAACACCTATGCGCAAAAGCGCTACGACGATATTCAAAGTTCTATTTTCCGTGACAACGGTAGCACTTATTTCGAGATTTTGGGCAATTTCGGCCACAACATCGACCGGGCCAAGCTCGATGTGACCAACAAATACAACCTTGGCAATGAATCGCGCTTTGCCAAGAGCCAGTGGCGAGGCTCCGTGATTGTGGGCTTCGTAATCTTTGTGGTCTTTTATCTTGTGTTGTCGTTTGTTTTGGGCTTTTTGCTTACCAAGTTGCTCTATTACGTTTTGAAGAGGTTGAAGTGGGTTAACTTCGGCACCAATGAGGTGCGTGCGATGCGTTTTGCGAAAATGGACAAAATCAAGCCCGCTGTGATGTTTGCCATGGCGGCATTGCTGTTTGTGGTCACCATCATGCTGCTGCGCGGCCGCCTTTACAACAATTTCTTCATCATGGCATCGCACCTGTTGGTGGATTATGCCGTGCTGCTGGTAGCCATCACCTTTTCGCTGCTGCTTCGCTTGCGCTACAATCAGATGAGGCACGGCTTCTGCGTGTATATGCCAATGCTGGTGCTTGGTTTGGTGATTATTCTTTTCCGCATCGTGTTTATTCCGAATAGCGTGGTCAACTTGGTGTTTCCACCCATCGTGCTGTTTTTCCTCGTATGGCAATGGCGCGCCGTTCGCCGTCACTCCGGCAAACTGCGTGAGAGCGAAACCATTGCCGCCGATGCTGAAGAGCAATCAGAAGAAGATGACGAGACCGACGACGATGATGGCGTGGTGATAGAGGTGAACGAGGCAGAGGAGCGAAGGAAAGAGCGCACCATCAGAAAGCAGATTGAAGCTCTCGTGGCCGACGACACCATTGTGGCAAAGGGGTTGGCATCGGTGCTCAAAGTTCGCAAGAAGGCGCCATCGCAAGCAGAAATCGACGATCCGCTCACTTCCGAGCCACAGTTGCCGCAGACCGATCGCATTTATGCGTGGCTCTCGTTTGCTGTGATACTGATAGCCACCTTGCTCACTTGGTTTGGCCGCACTTTGATGTCGGTAGAGGTGGTGATTTGGTGGTTGTTCCAGCTCACAGCCATTCAAGGCGTGATTGCGTTGTTCCGACTGCTCGACATCTACGAGAAGGCGCGTCTCTACGACACCCTGCGCGCTGGTGGCGCAAAATTGAGCGAGATAGCCCAGGGTTTGCGCAATGGCGACTACATTTATCGCACTTGGTTTTTCGACTTCATTCACATGGCATTTGTGCCCATCACCGGTGCCTACACGCTACTGCTCAGCATTTGGCTGGCCGCCAACGTGTTCAACCTGTCGGAAACGTGCCGCGACATATTCCTTTATAATTTCTTCGACATTCCGAATGTCATCCAGCTCTCGATAGCCAAATTGGTGGTTTTGGCGGCGGCGTTCTTCCTGTTCCGTTATTTCAACTATCTGTTCAAGGCGTTGTTCCGCTTCTTCAGTTATCGACGTTTGCGTCGCAAGACGGGTAAAGAAACGGTGCGACCCAACGAAATTAACCTCACTTTGGGTTATAATGTGATAGGTATCATCGTGTGGGGACTTTTCGTGATTTTGGCATTTATTTTGCTCAAGATTCCGAAATCGGGCATTTCGCTCGTCACGGCAGGTCTGGCAACTGGTATCGGTTTTGCAATGAAGGACTTGCTCAACAACTTCTTCTATGGCATATCGCTGATGGCTGGCCGTCTGCGTGTGGGCGACTGGATTGAGTGCGATGGCGTGCAAGGAAAGGTGGAGAGCATCACTTACCAGAGTGTGCAGGTGGTCACCAACGACAACTGCGTGATGTCGTTCCTCAACTCCACATTATTTGCCAACAATTTCCGTAACCTTACGCGCAACAATTCCTACGAGTTGATAAAAGTGCCTGTTGGCGTTGCGTACGGCGTGAATGTGGAGCAAGTGCGCAAAATTTTGCGTGATGCGGTGCTGCGCCTGCAATATACCGACAAGTACGGCCGCAATGTGATGGACATGCACAATGGACACGATGTGCTGGTGCTTTTTAGCGATTTTGGCGACAGCAGCGTGAATTTGAATGTTGCCATTTGGGTGCTCGTTGTGGAAAAAGTGAAATTTATTGCTCATGTGAAGGAGGTGATTTACCAAACTCTTCAAGAGCATAACATCGAAATTCCGTTCCCGCAGCAAGATGTTTACATCAAAGAACTGCCAAATAACGGCACCGAGAAAAAATAGCTAAAAATTCGTTTTCTATATTATATAATGTGTGGGTCGCGGGGTGGCTCGCACATTGCTTTTTTGGGGCGGTTTTGGCGTGTGAAAAATTTTTTTTGGTGTAAGTGGTTGGGCGCCAGTGGTGTGTGAAAATCTGTGAAAATTTGTTTGAATTTTTCCTGTGAAATATTTTGTCAGTTCGGCAAATAGCAGTACCTTTGCAACCGCAAAAGGGAAAACGACCCTGGCTGACGCTCCGACGGAGCCCACCGCTGAAAAAAGTTTTCAAAAAAATGCTTGAAAATTTGCACAGTTCAAAAAATGGTCGTAACTTTGCATCGCTTTTGGC
>SFGS01000055.1 GCA_004557565.1 Bacteroidales bacterium
GGCGGACGTGAAGTATCACGTCCCTACCGGGTTTGGTTTTTCGCCGAAGGCGAGCGGTTTTTATCCTTTTGGCGATGCCACCGCCCTCGCTGGGGAGGGTGGCGTTGGTGATGTGGTGTGGCTGATTCAAGCCTCAGCCTCAAACCACAAACCAAAGGGACGGTTCTTTTGGTTTGTATATGCCAAAGGCATACCAAAAGAACCGTCCCTTTGGTTTGTGCAGGGGCAACTTGTATATCATTTCCAAAAAAAAATCGGGACTGCCTGATGATGAGGCAATCCCGATTTTCAAGTATTTAAGGAAATGTATGTAAAATCTTACATTTTATGCGCGAGGAAGATTAATCGATTTCTTCGTCAGCTTCGTAGCCACCCATTTCGCGGATAGCGTTCTTGAGCATTACGTACTGTTGGAAGAGGTGGTTTACAGGCACTTCGTCAACGGTGTAGTCGTGTTGTGGGCTCTTCAAGAAGAAGCTCAAGAAGCGTTGAGTGCCCCAGCGGCCAGCACGGTGTGCGAGGTCGATGAGCAAGCAGAGGTCGAGGCAGAGAGGTGCTGCGAGGATAGAGTCGCGGCAGAGGAAGTTGATCTTAATCTGCATTGGATAGCCCATCCAACCGAAGATGTCGATGTTGTCCCAACCTTCCTTGTTGTCGTCGCGTGGTGGGTAGTAGTTGATACGCACCTTGTGGTAGTAGTTGCTGTAGAGGTCTGGTTGTTCTTCACCCACGAGGATAGATTCGAGGGTAGAGAGCTTCGACACTTCCTTGGTGCGGAAGTTAGCTGGTTCGTCGAGCACGAGACCGTCGCGGTTACCGAGAATGTTGGTAGAGAACCAGCCGTTCAAGCCGAGCATACGAGTGCCGATGATTGGAGCGAAACCACTCTTAACCAAAGTTTGGCCAGTCTTGAAGTCCTTACCTGCGATAGGCAATTTCTTAGCTTCTGCGAGTTCCCACATAGCTGGAATATCAACGGTGGTGTTAGGAGCACCCATCACGAATGGGCAGTCTTCCATAAGTGCTGCATAAGCGTAGCACATAGATGGAGCCACGTGTTCCACATCGTTAGCCTTCATAGCTGCTTCGAGAGCTGCCACTGTGCCGTGATACTTCATATCAGGAGCAACATAGATTTCTGTTGATGCAGCCCAAAGAACCACAACGCGTTCCACACCGCTTTCTTTCTTGAAGTTGCGGATGTCTTCGCGGAGTTGTTCAACCATATCCCAGCGGTCTTTGCATTGCTTCACATTGTCACCGTCAAGGCGCTTTGCGTAGTTGTGGTCGAAAGCGGCCTTCATAGGTTTGATGGCGAGAAGCTCATCCTTCACTGGTTCGATATCTTTTTCTTTGAGCACATGTGCGTTGAGAGCACTTTCGTAAGCGTTAGCTGGATATACGTCCCAAGCTGTGAACACGATATCGTTCAATGATGGCATCGACACGATTTCGTTATATTTCAGATATTTCTTGTTTTCGCCACGGCCAACACGAATCTTATCGTATTGAGTCATAGAACCTACTGGCTTGCCAAGACCCTTGCGAGTCATCAAAACGCCAGTCATGAAAGTGGTGCTCACTGCACCAAGGCCAACTACCATGATACCAAGTTTACCAGTAGCTGGTTTTGCTGTTGCTGTTGCCATAATAATTAATGTCTATTATAAAACGTTTATTTTCAATTTTTATTCAACTTTCGCTTCAAAAGTGGAAAGTCGTACAAATGTAGTGCCTTTTTTTTGAACTGAAAAACTTATTAATGTGAATTTATAGTTAAGTATTGTTGAAAATACGCTTGTTTACATAATTTCTGTTAATGATGCTACCCCTGTGTGTTATTATGTTAATTTTTCATAATCGCACATCGGCTAAAAATCCCGATTTTCGCCAAAAATCAGCCCAAAATACCGAAATTTTCCCTCAAAAAACACTTTTTTACATTTATACCACTTTATTTCGCTTTTCGACCACACCCCCACAGTTCCTCCCCCACCTCAAGTGTGCCAGCCGGGGCTAACCATTAGAGGGCACTCAAAAAAGTGGACTTACGACGGAAAAAACGTGGCGAGGGTTGCGTATGTCGTGGATAATTCGCAAATTTGCATAGAGCGGAACAATCGCACGCTCGGCACGCTCACTTCGGTTGACGCCGGGGGTAGTCGGGTGTGGAGTCTACTTGGCGAGGACGAGATGGGACGCGCCTCCACTGTAGGGTTAGGCATAGCAGACGCTATGTGGGGAGATGATTTTTATGATTGGGTGGAGAAAGAATTTTAATGGCAAACTTAAATACTAATAATAAGATGTGTATTTTTGATTTATATTTTTATATATGGACTAAAGATAACGTTGCGCCAGAGGATAGGGGGATTTTTTTTGGCGGAGTAATTGGATATGGTTTTCCTCTTATGTTTGCTTTAATATTGATAAGCAAGGCTTACGAAGTATTCTTTCCTCAGTTATTTTTAACCTATGGCTATCCTCCCACTCATGTAATGTTGTTGGGCATGGCCTTAGTATTGATACTCATATACTTTTATTATAAGCATAATGGTAGAGGCGAAAAGATAATGGACTATTATGATAAGACAAAAATCAACAAATGGTACTATATACTCCTGCTCCATATCGTTTATTTTGTTGCATACCTTTCTATATCCATATTGATATACTATGCATTGGAAAAAATAAGGAGATAACGAGACCGGCAACATGACACTGCGCACCGACAGCATATACGGCCACAGCGAGCCTTTCGGCTACGACGGCATGAACCGCCTCACCAGTGGCAGCGAGGACAGCTACGCCTACTGCCTCAACAACCCACTGAAATTTATTGACCCATCGGGACTACAGTTCATTTACAGGAAACGAGAATACCTATTGTTGGACCTTTTGTTTCTGCTGGGCTTGGTGTGGCTGACGCCATTTGGGGTGAACAACTTTATGATTGGATTGATGATAATTTTTAACATGCGCTTACATTCATGAGAATAACGGATTTGATTTTTTATGCTTTCAGTAAAGCACGATTCCCTGAAAAAAAGGGAGTATTTTTGATGCTGTGATTTATGGTTTTTGCTTTCCTGTGGCATTGACGGTTGCAACTGTAATCCGCTTTGCATGTAAGCTATGTTTGGAAAAAATCAACAAGGAGATTTTTGCCATATCAGTGGTGCTTATCAGCTTCCTAATCTTAATTATAATTTATTTGTACTTTAAACGAAGTGGAAAAGGGGAACAGATAATCAACTATTATGAACAAACAAAATATAATAAATGGTATTACACATTCACCATCAATGTCATATTTATATTGTTATTTATTGTCCTTTTCTTATTTGCCAATCAGTTGGCTGACAAGTATCTCTACAGTTATTTAATGTTATGAAAGAAAATCGTGCTCTGAAAATAGCTGATACATTATTTTGGATTTATTATGTAGCATCAAGCCATTTTTACGACCATAAGGACTCTTGCACCAGAGTATCCTGCAAGCAAATGAGCTGGTTTGCATGGGTTGGTCTTATGCCAATATTTGCGTTGCTATTTCATTTTGTAGTTCCATATTCAAAAAACTTCATACTGCCACTGGGTGTCGCATTGGGCTGTGGCGCAAACTTTGTTTGGCTTAAAGTTGAAAAATTCTACATCAAAAGAAGCAGAAGAATTTTACGGAGAAAAAAAATCACATCAAAAACGATAAAATGGACTTTTGCTTTGTCTTGTATCTTTCTGATTTTTAGCTACACATATATATGTGCCAGTGTAAGCATTGAGCTAATATCTTTGCCTGACTAACTAATATTCACGGTTCAGTGGAAAATTAGTGGGGCAATGATTATACTGTTGCCGAATCGTGAATGGAATCAAAAACAAAAACATGAAAAAAGGTTGTATCAATCTCCTAAAACGATTTTTGATGGTAGGGACGCGATACTTCGCGTCCGCGCCAAATGACTGACATTCAATATGGTATCACTATTATGGGCGGACGTGAAGTATCACGTCCCTACTGGGTTGGTTTTTCGCCGAAGGCGAGCGGTTTTAATCCTTTTGGCGATGCCTCCGACCTCGCTTGGGAGGGCGGCGTTAGGGCGGTGGTGTGGCAGATTCAAGCCTCGGCTTGAAATCAGACATGCCGCAGCACTAACGACAGGTGCGAAGCACTGGCATCGCCAAAAGGCTGTTTTTTTATGTTTTTGTTTCAGTTCCTCCCAGTATTTATCCACTGAACCGTTTTTGTTTCTGTGCCCCCTGTATTTATAAAAAATCATGGTTTGCCACACATTAGAAATAAAAGTTTTTCGTAACTTTGTAGTTTGAAAGAAAATATAATAATTCAGCTACTCAATATGAACACTTTAGCTACAAAGTACGACCCAAAAGAGGTTGAAGATAAATGGTACAAGTATTGGACAGACCACGACTTGTTTAAGTCTGTTCCCGATGAGCGTGAGCCATACACCATCGTGATTCCACCGCCAAACGTGACTGGCGTGCTGCACATGGGCCACATGCTCAACGAAACAATCCAAGACATTCTGGTGCGCCGCGCCCGCATGGAAGGCAAGAACGCGTGCTGGGTGCCTGGCACCGACCACGCTTCTATCGCCACTGAGGCGAAGGTGGTGAACCGCCTGGCTCAGCAGGGCATTCGCAAGAGCGACCTTACACGCGACGAATTTTTGAAGCACGCCTGGGACTGGACCCACGAGCACGGCGGCATCATCTTGAAGCAGCTCCGCCGTTTGGGCGCAAGCTGCGACTGGAGCCGCACTTCGTTCACCATGGACGAAAAGCGTAGCGAAAGCGTGATTAAGGTGTTCTGCGACCTCTACGACAAGGGACTCATCTACCGCGGATTGCGCATGGTGAACTGGGACCCTAAGGCTCAGACCGCATTGAGCAACGAAGAAGTGATTTACCGTGATGAGAAATCGAAACTCTATCACCTGAAATACTATCTTGCCGACCAAGAAAACGTCGACACCAGCGCCGAAGGCAACGTGGTGCACAAAGACGCTAAGGGCTACTTCGCCGTGGTGGCTACCACGCGCCCCGAAACCATCATGGGCGACACCGCCATGTGTATCAACCCTAAAGACCCAAAGAACCAATGGTTGAAGGGCCACAAGGTGATTGTGCCTCTGGTGGGCCGCGTGATTCCTGTGATTGAGGACCGCTATGTGGACATCGAGTTTGGTACGGGTTGCTTGAAGGTGACTCCTGCACACGACACCAACGACCACATGCTCGGCAAGACCCACAATCTCGAAACCATCGACATCTTCAATGCCGACGGCACCATCTCTGATCAGTCGCCTCTGTATGTGGGCATGGACCGCATGGACTGCCGCAAGCAGATTGCGAAGGACTTAGATAGCGCCGGTCTGCTCGACCACGTGGAAGACTACGAAAACAAGGTGGGCTACTCCGAACGCAACAGCGACACTGCCGTGGAGCCTCGCCTGTGTATGCAGTGGTTCTTGAAGATGCAGCACTTTGCCGACATCGCTCTCCCTCCTGTGATGGAAGACGCGCTGAAGTTCTACCCCGAAAAGTATAAGAACACTTATAAAAACTGGCTCGACAACATTCAGGACTGGTGCATCAGCCGCCAGCTATGGTGGGGCCACCGCATTCCTGCCTACTTCCTGCCTACCGCCGACGGTGCCGATGAGAAATACGTGGTGGCACCAACCCGTGAGGAAGCACTCGAAAAGGCTCGCAAGATAGAAGGCTACGAAAAAATCACCGCCGAGGAACTCAAGCACGACGAAGACGCGCTCGACACTTGGTTCTCAAGCTGGCTGTGGCCTATCTCGCTGTTCGACGGCATCAACAACCCCGGCAACGAGGAAATCAAATACTACTACCCCACCGCCGACCTGGTGACCGGTCCCGACATTATCTTCTTCTGGGTGGCTCGCATGATTATGGCTGGCTACGAATACATGGGCGAGATGCCATTCCGCCATGTGTATTTCACTGGTATCGTGCGCGACAAGCTCGGCCGCAAGATGAGCAAGAGCCTCGGCAACTCGCCCGACCCAATCGAACTGATTGAGAAATACGGCGCCGACGGTGTGCGCATGGGCTTGATGCTCGCAGCCCCTGCTGGCAACGACATCCTTTACGATGATGCGCTTTGCGAACAAGGCCGCAACTTCAACAATAAGATTTGGAACGCTTTCCGTCTGGTGAAGGGCTGGGAAGTGGCAGATATTGAGCAACCCGAACACAGCCGCCTGGCAGTGCAGTGGTTCGACAATGTGCTCCGCAGCACCGAGGCTGAGGTGAAGGACCTGTTCTCAAAATTCCGCCTCAACGAAGCCTTGATGGCTATCTACCGTCTGTTCTGGGAGGAGTTCTCTGCTTGGTATCTCGAAGCAGTGAAGCCTGCCTACCAGCAGCCTATCGACTGCGCCACTATGGACGCTACGCTCCGTTTCTTCGACAGTCTGCTCCGCTTGCTCCACCCATTCATGCCATTCATCACCGAAGAGCTGTGGCAGCACATCGATGAGCGCAAAGATGGCGAGAGCATCATGTATGCGCCTATCAACCAAACTCCTGCCGATGCCGACACCGATTTGCTGAAGGCGATGGACGAGGCAAAAAGCATCATTTCTGGCGTGCGCAACGTGCGCTTGAGCAAGAACATTCCTCAAAAGCAGCCTATGAATCTGATGATTGTGGGCAAATGGACCAATCCTTTCAAGAGCATCGTGGAAAAACTCGGCGGACTCGAAAGCATCACCGACGCTGACGCCAAAGACCCTGCAGCAGCAAGTTTCATGGTGGGCACCACTGAATACTGTGTGCCACTGGAAGGAGCCATCAATGTGGAAGAGGAAATCAAGAAGCTCCAAGCCGAACTCGACTACGCTATCGGCTTCTTGAAGAGCGTGGAGAAGAAGCTTAGCAACGAGCGTTTTGTTGCCAACGCCCCTGAGGCAGTGGTGGCAGCCGAGCGCAAGAAGCAAGCCGATGCCCAATCGAAAATCAAAACTCTCGAAGAAAGCATCGCCGCCCTCAAAAAATAAACTCACACATCACCCATAACGCAAAGATAGCCGCCCCACCACAGGCGGCTATCTTTTTTTCCTCCCCCACACTTTATATGGGGCTAAAGCTCACACAGATCCCACTCTCACTGATTTTGCTTTTGATGATGTCAAATCTCACGGAGGTTGATGGAATGGTCGTGGGGCAGGGGCTTGGCTCACACAGATTCAACAAGATTCAACAAAAAGATTATTTGTGAAAATTTGTGCTAATTCGTGGCTGAAAAATCCGTCATATCCGCCAAATCCGTGTTCGCCCCAAACAATTAATTGGGAAAAATGGGGGTGGTGGGGGAAAATTACACATTGATTATAATAGTTATACGGGAAAATATGACTAACTTTGTGAGTTGTAAGGTGGATAAATGCCGAAAGTGCGTTTTAGTGCCTGTTTTTTGACATCAAAATAGATATTTCATTGCAATTAAATATATACAACTAAATAGTATGCAAAACATTATTGAAGAAAACGGAACAAGCGCGGTGAAAGAAAAAACCGCGAAAAGAGCGGAAGAATCTGCGTTCCAAATCAAGCCTTTCCTTACAGCTTGTGTGCGAAATTGGTACTGGTTTATCATTTCGGTGGTGGGATTTGGCTGCCTTGCGTTTTTATTCGCAAAGTCGCAAACTCAGAAGTACAGCTCATCGGCTAAGATTCTGATCACCACTAAAGACTCGAAATCGGCTGGTAGCCAAACTGCACTGTTTAGCGACTTGGGTATCGCTGGCGCCAACAACATGGTAGCTAACGAAATCTACAAGTTGAAATCAACCACTCTGATGGAGACCGTGGTCAATCAGCTGGGTTTGAACATTCGCTACTACGGACACGTGTTTTTGCGCGATGTGAACTGCTACAAGACCAGTCCGCTCCAAATCACCCCTCTTCAAGATGTGGAAAAGCCATTCGAAATGACCGTGGTGCCTAAGGGTGGCAACGACCTGGAATTTCAAATCAACGACGGCGAGTGGAAAAAAGCCCACTTTGGCAACAAGGTGAACACTGAGTTTGGCCCTATCGCCATCACCAAAACACAGCACTACACCGAACAATACAAAGACTACAAGGTTATAGCACGCGTATCTACCGTGGCTGGCGTGGCTAAAGCGCTTGAGGCAAACCTCAACGCCGAGGCTGCCGACAAGTTTAGCGACGTGGTGAACCTCTCTTTCGCATGCGACAACGAGCAGATGAGCATCGACGTGCTTAACGCTCTGGTGGCTGTGTATAACCAGGAGGCTATCGACGATAAGAACTCTGTGGCAAGAAACACCGAAGACTTTATCGCCGAGCGTATTGAATCGCTCTCGAAAGACCTTAGCGGTGTGGACAGCCGTATCGCACAGCTGAAGGTGAACAATATGAACTCGCAGATGTTTAGCGACCCAACCACCAGCCTTCAATTTGTGAAGAACGCCAACGATGCCGACCTTCAGGTATCGCTCGCTAACCAAATTGTGGCATACATGCACCGCATGAACGGCCAAGAGTTGATTCCAAGCAATACTGGTCTGGCTGACGCTGGCATCCAAGGTCAAATTGCCAACTACAACGATAAGATGCTGCAATACCAGAAGATTCAAGCCTCATCGGGTAAGGACAACCCTGTGATGATTGAAATCACCAATTCACTCAACTCGATGCGCAGCACCATTCTGCAATCGCTCAACACCTATGTGAACTCGCTCCGCCTGAAGCAAGCCAACGCCCACTCGCAAGAGGGTCGCGCCACTGGCGGTATGTCGGCTATCCCATCGCAGGAGAAAGCTATTACCGAGGTTTCACGCCAGCAACAGATTAAGGAGCAACTTTACCTCTACCTGCTTAACAAGCGTGAAGAGAATGCGCTCCAGCTCGCTATCACCGAGCCTAACGCTAAGGTGATTGAGAAATCGGCAAGCGCGGGTCAAGTGTCGCCTAACCAAACCAGAATCGTTGCCCTCGGCATCATCTTGGGTTTGGCGTTCCCAGCACTGATGATTTACCTGATGTTCTGGATTCAATCGCTCGACACGCTTATCCGCTCACGCCGCGACATCGAGGACAACACCGACCTTTCCGTTATCGGCGAAGTGCCCGAAAAGCCAGCCAGACAGGAATCGAAGGAAATTGTGGTTACCGAAACCGGCCGCGACCGCATCAGCGAAGCATTGCGTATCATCAGAAGCAACCTCGACTACGTGTTACCTAAGAAGGGCTCCGAAGGCAGAGTGCTTCAGCTCACTTCCACCACTGCCAGCGAGGGTAAGAGCTTCTTGGCGCTCAACCTTGCACTTACCACCGCACAAGCAGGCAAGAAGGTGGTGTGCGTGGACTTAGACTTGCGTAAGGGTCGCTTCTCCGACTATGTGAACATCAGCAACAACGGCATTGGCGTGAGCGCATACCTCTCCGAACAAGTGGACAGCGTGAACGACATTATCATCAAAGGCCAACTCCACGAAAACCTCGACTTCGTGAATGTCGGTGCCATTCCACCCAACCCTACCAGCCTCTTGATGAGCGATCGTCTGGAAATGCTCATTTCTGAGCTGAAGAAAATGTACGACTACATCATTCTCGACACCGTGCCATTTGGCTTGATTGCCGACGCATCGTTGATCAACCGCTACGTGGATGCCACAATCTATGTAATCCGCGCTGGCAAGATCGACAAGCGATTCCTCGACGAGCTTGAGAAGATGAGCGACGAGCAAAAAATCAAGAACATGGTGGTGCTGCTCAACGGCGTGAAACTCAACTCCAAGAAGTATGGCTACAGTTACGGCTATGGATATGGTTACGGCTATGGTTATGGCTACGGTTATGGTTATGGCTACGGCGACGAAGGCGAAGAAACCAAGAAAAAAGGCTTCTTCCGCTCGAAGAAAAAGAAAGACTAACAGATAGAAAATCTATAAGTTTTGGTGGCGAAGTGTTAAACCCATTAACATTTCGCCACTTTTTTTTGCTACCGATTGCCTTGCCTCCGAAAAAAGCAAAAAAGGGTAAAATGCAAGAATCAGCACCCTGAGAGCAACACACATTTTTTAAATCTGTGCATTTTTTATAAAATTACAATTTTTAACAGTGTGGTTAAAAAATCACTAACCCTATTCGTTTTCAACAAGATAGATTAACTTTGTGTATGTCAAACGGCGATATTTATCATTTTATACGCCATTTGAAACAGCTGTTTATTGCTTGAAACAGCTCATCACAAAACCAGGTATAGCACAAGCAAAACATTCGTTCCGCCCCACTCTACTCCTTTATGGGCGGCTATACCACAAAAACAAATATATGAGAAGAATATTTTTAGCATTAGTAACTATCCTGTCTGTTTTTTCACTGGCTCTTGCTGGTGATGGCGAGTTTACCGTACGTTCCACCATGTATTACGCAGGTGGCAAATGTGGCCGAGGCACCGCAAGTGGCGACCGCATCGTTCCGAAGAAGGTGCTTTCTGGCGAACACCGTTGGGTGGCACTCTCGCTCGACCTCTATCGCGCAGGCTTCCAGTTTGGCGACACCATCGTGGTCACCGACCACAAAACGCCATGGGTCAACGGACTTTGGGTAGTGAAAGACAAGATGGCGCATAGCAAGAAAATCGACTTTCTTGTGCACCGCAGCAAGGGTCACACCTTCCGCAACAGCACATGCACCATCCGCAAAAAACTCGAAGGCGAAGTCATCCCCGCCTACACCGAAGACGAAAAATTAGATTAACCCCCTCTCTAACACAAAATATGCCCCTGCTCACGTGAGCAGGGGCATATTTTTTACCCCACCGCCCAGTTTTAAGGCTCACACAGATCCCACAGATCTGACTGAATTTTGCTTTTGATGATGTTAAATCTCACGGAGTTAGGTAGAAAGGTCGTGGGGCATGTCGGAGTACTCCGAGTGCTCCGAGTGCTCAGAGTGCTCCGATTTCCAAAGTTCACACAGATTTCAAAAATAATTTGTGAAAATTTGTGCTAATTTGTGGCAGAAAAAAACACCTATTTAATCCATTAAAAATCCATTAACACCAATTTTTTTATTTATTTTAATTAGGTGTAAATAGGGTTTAAATGGATTAAATAGGTGTAAAAATCGGATTAAATAGGCTTTCAAGAGAAGCCGTGGTGCATCCGTGAGATATAACGCCAGGCGTGCAATACCGTGGGATCTGTGAGATCTGTGTGAGCCTAAGGGTGCAAGGCTGCGTGGAGCATCAGTGAGATTTACCACCAGGCGTGCAATACCGTGGGATCTGTGAGATCTGTGTGAGCCCCAAGGAGCAAAGCTGCCAGTTATTGTTGGGATTTGCGGCGTGCCTCTGCCACTTCCATGAGCTGCTCGGTGCGGCTCTTCCAGGGGCGTTTGCCGAAGATGGCTTCCACGTCGGCGGCGAAAATCACCTCCTTTTCCATCAACGCATCCACCACCTTGTGGTGCTGCTCAGCGTGTTCAGAAATCAACTTTTTTGCACGATCGTACTGCTCATTCACTATGCGCGAAGTCTCCTCATCAATGAGGCGTGCGCGTTCGTCGCTGTATGGGCGTTGTCCGAGCTGGCCTTGTGGGTCGTAATACGAGATATTAGGCATCTTCTCGCTCATACCGTAATACATCACCATGCTGCGCGCAATGCGAGTGGCTTGCTGCATATCGTTGAGCGCGCCAGTGCCAATCGTGCCGAGGAACAGCTCCTCTGCCGCACGACCGCCCATAAACGAGCAAATCTCGTCGAGGAACGCCTGTTTGGTGTAGCCCACACGTTCTTCCGGCATAGTCATATTCACGCCCAGCGCCTTGCCGCGTGGCACAATCGAAATCTTCACCAGCGGAGCTGCATGTTCGAGCAGCCAGATAGTGGTGGTGTGTCCTGCCTCGTGAACGGCAGTTTCATACACATCTTGACGAGTCATCAGCATCGACTTGTTTTCCAAGCCCAGCGTCACCTTATCGATAGCCTCGTTGAAGTCAGCCATCGTCACAGCCTCGCGGTTCTGGCGTGCGGCGAGGATTGCCGCCTCGTTGCACACGTTGGCAATCTCCGCACCGCTCATACCTGGGGTTTGGCGAGCCAACTGTGTCAAATCCACAGTCTCATCCACCTTCACCTTCTTCAGATGCACCTTAAAGATAGCCTCGCGGTCGGTGAGCGCAGGGAGCGTGACATGCACCTTGCGGTCGAAACGACCCGGACGCAAGAGCGCGTCGTCGAGAATATCCTCGCGGTTGGTGGCAGCCAGCACTATCACGCCGCTTGCGCCATCAATACCGTCCATTTCGGTGAGCAACTGGTTGAGCGTCTGGTCGTGTTCGCTGTTGAAACCCTCGTTGCTGCGCTTGGTGCCCACGGCATCGATTTCGTCGATAAATACCACGCACGGAGCCTTCTCCTTCGCCTCGGCAAAGAGTTCGCGCACACGCGATGCGCCCACGCCCACAAACTTCTCCACAAACTGCGAACCAGAGCGAGAGAAGAACGGCACATTTGCCTCGCCAGCCACTGCCTTTGCCAGCATCGTCTTACCAGTGCCTGGAGGGCCCACGAGCAGCGCACCCTTAGGCACTCTGCCGCCCAAACGGCTATATTTCTCAGGATTCTTGAGGAAATCCACAATCTCGGTCACTTCCTGCTTAGCCTCTTCCATGCCAGCCACGTCGGAGAACTTAATCGAGCCCACATCGCTCTGCTTGTCTTCCAATCCCTTACGGATATTGTCGATAGCAGCCACGAAGTAGTCGCGGCTCACAGCCTCGGCATCTTTGGTGGTGGCTTGCAGGGCGGCATCGTTGCACACCTTGGCAATGTCGGCACCGCTGAAGCCAGAGGTGATTTTCGCCAAATTCTGCACATCCACATCTTCGCCCACCTTCACATCTTTCAGATAGAGGTTGAAGATTTCGGCACGCTCTTCCAAATTAGGTTGAGCCACATAGATATGGCGGTCGAGACGGCCCGGGCGCAGTAGCGACTTGTCGAGCGAGTCTTGATTGTTGCACGCAGCCAGCACTATCACGCCACTGTTGTTGCCCATACCGTCCATTTCCACGAGCAGTTGCGACAACGCCGGAGTGCGGCTCTGGTCTGCCATCACCTCGCTACGCTTTGCGCCGATAGCCTCAATCTCGTCGATAAACACCACGCATGGCGATTTCTCGCGCGCCTCCTTGAAGATGGAGTGCAGGCGTGCGATTGGGTCGGAATATGGGTTTGCCAAGTCGGGACCGGTGACCGAAACGAAAGGCACATCTGCCCCATTTGCCACAGCCTTTGCCAGCAGCGTCTTACCGGTACCGGTAGGGCCCGACAGCAGCACGCCGCGTGGAATTTTCGCACCCAATCGGGTGTAATAGTCGGGACGCTTGAGGAAGTCCACGATTTCGAGCATCTTGCTCTTCGACTTCTTCACGCCAGCCACATCGTCGAAAGTCACATTGTTGGCGAGTTTGGTTTCAAAGTCCAAACCCTTGCGCACCTTCTCTATCGAGTTGAGCAGGTGGTCTTGCGTCACCATTTCGCTGTATTGCGAAGCGGCTTGGAGTGCCGCATCGTTGCACACATTGGCTATTTCAGCCGCACTGAAGCCCGATGAGCGTCGAGCCAGTTCTTCCACATCTATCTTGTCGATGTCCACCGAAATGCGGTTGAGATAGAGGTTGTAGAGTTCTATGCGGTCGTCTTTTTCTGGGAATCCCACGTAAATCTGACGGTCGAAGCGGCCGGGACGAATGAGTGCGCTGTCGATGAGTTCCACACGGTTGGTGGCGCCCATCACTATCACGCCATTGTTAGTACCGTAGCCGTCCATTTCAGCCAACAACTGGTTGAGGGTGATTTCACGCTCGCCGTTGCGGTTGGAGCGGCTGCCGATGGCGTCGATTTCGTCGATGAAGATGATGCACGGCGCTTTCTCCTTCGCATTGCGGAACAGTTCGCGCACACGGCTCACGCCTGAGCCCATAAACTCGCCCTGAAATTCCGCAGCGCTGGTGGAGAAGAACGGCACATTCGCCTCGCCTGCCACAGCCTTTGCCAGCATCGTTTTACCCGACCCTGGAGGGCCCACGAGCAGCACGCCACGCGGTATCACACCACCGAGGCGGGTGAATTGCTCCGGATTGTGCAGGAAGTTGATGATTTCGCGCACCTCACGCTTGGGTCGCTTCATGCCGGCGATGTCGTCGAAGGTCACGGTGTCGGTCATGCGTGTGGGCTTGTCGAGTTGACGGGTCACACGGTCGATAGCCGCCATGAAGTCGGGCTGCTGCACCGCCTTCTTGCCCTGTCGGGCTGCCAGGAGCGAAGCCTCGTTGCAGATGTTTGCAATATCGGCACCCGACAGACCTGCCGTCATTCGTGCCAATTTGTCAAGGTCAACGCTACCATCGCATTTCACCTTCTTCAGATGCACCTTGAAGATGCCGATGCGGTCTTGGAGCGATGGGTTGCCCATGTATATCTGTCGGTCGAAACGCCCTGCGCGCAGCAAAGCCTTGTCGAGCACGTCGGCACGGTTGGTGGCAGCCAGCACGATGATGCCGCTGTTGTTGCCGAAACCGTCCATTTCGGTGAGCAACTGGTTGAGCGTGTTTTCGCGCTCATCGTTGCGTGAAAATTCGTTTTTGGTGCTTCGCGCACGGCCTATGGCGTCGATTTCGTCGATGAAGATGATGCAAGGCGACTTCTCCTTTGCCTGCTGGAACAGGTCGCGCACACGCGATGCGCCCACGCCCACAAACATTTCCACAAAGTCGCTGCCCGACATCGAGAAGAAAGGCACATTCGCCTCGCCAGCCACAGCCTTTGCCAGCAGCGTTTTACCGGTGCCTGGAGGACCCACGAGCAGCACGCCTTTTGGAATGGTGCCGCCCAGGTCGGTGTAGCGTTTGGGGTTTTTCAGAAATTCCACCACTTCGCTCACCTCTTTCTTCTCACGCTCCATGCCAGCCACATCGGCAAAGGTCACGTCCTTGTCCTTGTCTTTGTTGTGGAGTTTTGCGCGCGATTTGCCCACGTTGAAGATGCCTCCACCTCCACCGCCGCCCATACGGCGCATCATGAATATCCAGAACACCACCAGCAGCAGGAGTGGTCCGAACGACCAGAATATGTTGGAGAAAGTGCTGTGGCGGTCGTATTCCACTTTACCGTTAAACACGCCCGACTTGCGCCATTCGTCCACACGGTCCTCAAATTTATCGGCACTCGGAATGGTGGTGGTGATCACAGCCTTAGCGCCAGGCACAGGCTGATAGTCCTTGCCCATCACCTGCTTGGCGTAGGCATCGGTGATTTCAGCCTCGGCATCGCCCTGATTGGCATGTACCACGATGTGGCTCACCGCCTTTTTCTGCACCCACCCCTCAAAGTCGGTCCAAGGCATCTCCTTCACCGAGGTGCTTTCCCCTGTGTAATAGATGCCGATGAGCACCATGAAAATGAGCGCATACAGCCAGTAGATGTTGAATTTCAATCCCCCACCCGAAGCCTTGCTATTATTGCCAAATAATTTCATTTGCTTGTTATTAGTTCTCTGATGTAAGCTTGATTAGTAAATATCTTCAATTTCGGTCACCACGGCATCTGCCCACAGTTCCTCCAGGCGATAGCGTTCGCGGAATTCGGGGAGGAACACGTGCACATACACGTTGCCGTAGTCGAGCACTATCCATTGCGAATTTTGGTAACCGTCGTAGTTGTATGGGCGAGTGCCGAGTTTCTCTTCCACGTATTCACGAATGCTGTCGGCCACGGCATCCACATGCTGTGTGCTGTTGCCGGTGCAAATCACGAAGTCGCCAGTAGAGGCACTTTCAATTTCGCTCATATCCATATGTACGATTTGGTGCGCCTTCTTTTCCTGCGCGCCCTCAATAATGGCTTGTATCAATTCTTTGTTTTCAGTCATCAAATTTTATTTTGAAATATTATAATCTTAAAATATCAAGTAGTGCAAAAATCGTGCCATAATCCAAAAAATGCCACAATCCAACTCTAACCTACAAAGTTACGCCAAATTGCCCGCAGCAAAAAATAATTCCCCCAAAATCCCACAAATCTCACAAAATATTTCGCTCCGCCTCTCCCTTATGCCTCACACAGATCTCACAGATCCCACAGTTTTGCACGCCTAACGCTAAATCTCACAGATGCTTCACGCACCCTTGCTCCCTTAGGCTCACACAGATCTCACAGATCCCACAGTTTTGCACGCCTGACGCTAAATCTCACAGATGCTTCACGCACCCTTGCTCCCTTAGGCTCACACAGATCTCACAGATCCCACGGTTTTGCACGCCTGGCGCTAAATCTCACAGAAGCTCTCCGCACCTTTGCTCCCTTAGGCTCACACAGATTCAACGAGATTCAACAAAAATAATTTGTGTGAGCTTTGGAAATCTGAGTACTCGGAGCACTCGGAGTGCTCGGACATGCTCCACGACCCATCTGCCAACCTCTGTGAGATTTAACACCATCAAAAGAAAAATTCAGTGAGATCTGTGTGATCTGTGTGAGCACAAAACCACGCCTGAATCATCTGTGAGATTTAACACCATCAAAAGAAAAATTCAGTGAGATCTGTGAGATCTGTGTGAGCCAAAAGGAGCAAAGTAGCAGTGAATCATCCGTGAGATTTAACATCAGGCGCGCAAAACCGTGGGATCTGCTTTCTATGTTAATTTCCAAATTTTTTGTTGAAAAAATTAGTCCATAGCGTATCTTTTTGCAAATTCATATTCGGGGATGAATTTTTGTTTGGTTCTG
>SFGS01000120.1 GCA_004557565.1 Bacteroidales bacterium
CAAAATCGTTTGGGAAATTTGATACGACCTCCTTCCAAGAAATCATTTTGTCATCAGGGGTTTTTCGCCGTGAAACGGCGAGCGGTTTTTATCCTTGGGACAACGTGGAAGGCCCTCGTGAGAGGGTGGCGGAGGGATTGTGTGGTTGGCGGAATGGAAACTCGTTTCCAATGACGCAAAGCACACAGTCGCACCGCCAAATGCGAAGCATTCCACGTTGCCCCAAGGCTGTTTTTTATGTTTTTTGTTTTTGATTCCATTCACGATTCGGCAACAATGCATAATCTATCCCCACTAATTTTCCACTGAACCGCCACCACCGCAAAAACCGAAAATTCATCAACAACCGTTAAAGAAATAAAAATTCTGCACAAATCAGATAAAATTGGGTAAAATCGGTGATTTTTAGATTTTTCAAGGACTTTATCAGGAAAGTTGGACTCGTCAGACTGGAATGTGCGATTTTTTGGCTTATCGAAATGATTTTTGCCCGAAAAAGTTGCACAGGTGAAAAAAAAGTTCTACCTTTGCACTCGTTAAATCAAAACATGGTGGGATTAGCTCAGCTGGTTAGAGCGTCGGATTGTGGTTCCGAAGGTCATGGGTTCGAACCCCATATTCCACCCCACTAAAAAGAGACTTGCAAAATATTGCAAGTCTTTTTTCGTTTATACCCCAAAGCCACGTCAAAAAAAACATTATTCACATATATGGAACAAACTATTCACCAAATCACATTCAGCCCCACAGGCGGCACACGCCGCGTGAGCGAACTGCTGTGCGCAGGATTCGAGGCAGAAAGCACGCTGACCGAACTTTGCATCACGGAAGACAAGTTGAAATATCCGAGCATCGCAGCTGATGATTTGGTGGTGATTTCCATGCCAGTGTTTGCCGGCCGTGTGCCAGCCTTGGCGGTGGATCGATTAAGGCACATTGAGGCAAACGGCGCGATGTGCGTAATTGTGGCTGTTTATGGCAACCGTGCCTATGACGATGCCTTGGTGGAAATGGAAGATGTGGCCACCGAAATGGGCTTCCACATCATTGCCGCAGTCGCAGCAAATGCCGAACACAGCATCGTACGCAAATACGGTGCAGGCCGCCCCGATGCCACCGACGCAGCCGACCTGAAAGCATTCGCCTCAACCATTGCCCAAAAGATTGATTCAAGCGACAATTCCACGCCTCAAATCCCCGGAAATCGTCCATACAGACTGCCGATTAAAGGTGTGCAGCCCAGCGCTCACCGTGGGTGCAACAAATGCGGATTATGCGCCAGAGAATGCCCAGTGGGTGCCATCGACATCAACCAGCCCAAGAAAGTGGACGCAGACAAGTGCATTTCGTGCATGAAGTGTGTGGCTGTATGCCCCACCCACGCAAGAGGCATCGGCAAAGTGAAGATGGCTATCATCACGCAAATGCTCAAAAAGCCCTGCGCCACAAGAAAACCAAACGAACTTTTCATCTAAAAAAAATGAACGGCGAAACTGTCTATATCCAGCACTACGATTCGCCATGCGGGAAAATGGTCTTGGCATCGGTGGGCGATGAGTTATGCCTTTGCGACTGGAGCGAAATGCCATGCGCCGAGCGCAACATGCATCGCCTTGCACGCCTGATGCACGCCTCTTTCAAAACCGAGTCCACCAGTGTGTTGGAGCAAGCCATGGCACAACTCAACGAATATTTCGCAGGCACTCGCACCACTTTCACCATTCCGCTACGCCCTGTGGGCACCAATTTCCAACAACGTGTGTGGAACGCCTTACTCCAAATCCCATACGGCACCACACGCAGTTACAAAGATATTGCCATAAGCGTCGGCAACGCAAAAGCCATCAGAGCCGTGGCACAAGCCATCGGAGCAAACGGCATCAGCATCTTCATCCCATGCCACCGCGTGATAGGCACCAACCACACCCTCACAGGCTACGCCGGAGGGCTCCCCACCAAACACACCCTCCTCTCCCTCGAAAATCCCCCAATGCCATAGAAAATAGCTGAATATTGAATAGTAAACTAATATTTTCTTGCTTTTCTGTTCAATTTTTGACTTTTTTGAACTGATATACAAGTTGTCGCAGTAATCATATATTTAGTGATGATTGCAAAAAACCCCATAGGGATTTGATGTGTGTAGGCAGGTATGCAGCGAAGGTTATGCGAAATGAGCGAAGCGAAATGGAGCATGACCGAAGCGAAATGCCTGCAAATATCGCATAACAAATACGCATCCCAGCGGGATG
>SFGS01000121.1 GCA_004557565.1 Bacteroidales bacterium
ACAAGAGAATATCCCTTGCCGTATTCCAGTTTCTCCGGTGTAACAAGCTGTCCGTTTGCGTCGGTGTAGAAAGTATCAATCGTTGTCGGAGTAGGATAAGTAAAGGTCATTGTTACCTGATTACCGTTAGGGTCAAAGATTTTGAAGCCTGCACCGGCATACGGAATGTTTTTACCGCTTTCTGCGTCCACCTTGACAACCTTGATATAGCTTTCAAAGTTTGCGTTGTTAATAAGATAGCGGTAGGTCTGACCGTCCTGAGCAATGAACACATCAAAGTCTTTCATAAGCTCACGACCTTCCCAACCGGAGGTCTGATGAACGGTATATACACCATACGGCATATTCTTTGTCTGACCGAAGCCGTTTTCATCACAGACGATAACATCTCTTTCATCTTCTTCTGCTGCGTCAAAGCTGCCGAAAGATTTGAGATAGATTTCAAAGGTTGCACCGTTTTCAGGTGTCTCAATCTGTGTTTCTCCGTTATCGGTATGCTTGATGATGGCGATATTACCTTTCATAACCTGCTCTGTAACATCATTTGCTGTCTGATTGTGTTCAACCGTATAAAGCTGCGGTTCAGCACCGACCTTATGGATTGTGGTATCAAGCAGATAGCCCTCGGACGGAGTGATTTCACGGATTGTCCAGTCGTCATCACAGATATATTCCTTTGTGGTAAACTGACCGTTCTTATCCGTTACATACTTGTCCACAAGGGTTTCGCCTTTATAGATACCGTAAACTGCTCCGGCAAGGGTAGCGTCGCCCTGCGGCGTTCCTTCCTCACGGTCGCTCTTTGTTACAGTTACGCTGAACTTTTTGAGAATGTTCGTGAAATTGCGGGTTGTAACATCTTTCCAGTTAATCGGTGCGGTCTGATTTGCAGGCACAACATAACGGATAGCCGTATCTACTTCTTCAACAGTGTAAGGGGTAGTACCGCTGATAAGCACATCATTGAAAGAAGCAACACCGTTCTTATCTGTTACGGCATATTCATCTACGGCAATACCCGCAAGAGAAGTGCCGTAAAGGTGGAAGGTAACGCCCTCTACAAGATTATCTTCGGAGGATTTGATTACCTGAAGATTACCTCTCTTGAGAACATTATTGAAATTGACCTTTGACACCTGACCGGCAACGACAGTTACTCTGTGAACCTCCTGCGGCACATACTTGTCAATAGACTGCTCTGTGACCGTGTAAACACCGGGCATAAGGTTATCAAGCTGGAACTTACCGCCGTTTGCGGTTGTGACTGTCTGATTTACACCGTTACCGCTGACAGTAAACTGAATGCCGTCAACCTTTCCGTCCTCACTTGTCTTTACAATCTGACAAGAGCCGTAGCTGACCTTCATTTTGACAAAGCCGCTGACAGGGTCGCTGACCTCCTGAGCGTAAGTGACCACATCCTGAATGCCGTTTCCGTTCTGATGGATACCGTCAGACCATACGACCACACCTCTGCGGACGCCGTTTTTCTTTGCGGCTGTGATGGTAAATTCCTTGCTCGGAGCTTTATCCATCGAAACAGTCAATTTGTTACCGCTGACGGAGAAAGAAACACCGTCAATGTTTGCCGAGAAATTATAATTGCCAAGCACACCGTTTGTGTCGGTGAGAGTAGCAACATACTTGCTTCCGTTCCATTCAAGCTCGTTTACCTTTGCAGAACCGCTTGACCTTGTGCAGAAGCTCGGCACTTTGGTGTGATTCTGAACACTTGTTACCATACTGTTGTAGTAAGACAAGATTTTACTGCGAAGTGGGTGTGCAGAGCTTACACATTCAAGCACAGCATTATACCCACCGGTAGAAACGTGATTGAAGCTTGCGTCTCTTTCGCCGACAATCGTTTCCCAAATCAAAATCTGAGTGGCATAAGCGTGTGCGATACAGTTGGCGTCGCTTTCATTCTGAGACTTCCAGCTTGTCGAAATACCTCCACGATAGCCGTACTGCAAGATACGACCGATAAGCAGGCGAATATCATCGCCGGAAATCGTACCGTTCGGGCTGATGTTGTTGAAGAAGTTCTCGTCCTTTTCGGTGAGAGTGTCTCCAGTCCGCTGACCTGTACCCGGTTCAATACAGTAGGCAATATTGCCTGAATACGAACCCATTGCACGAAGTCCTGTGTATTTCGTGGACAAGCCTTTCCAACCGTTCATATAGTTGAGATTGCCGTGTCCCCATTCGCCGTTGTTATTGGTATCTCCGCTTCGGGGATAATCGACG
>SFGS01000122.1 GCA_004557565.1 Bacteroidales bacterium
GAGCATTAGTGTCCGCACTGTGTCAGAAATAGGGAACATATCCTGCTCCCACACACCAACTTTGTCGTGCATGGTGAAGTCGTTCAGCACTACCCACTCAATCGGGCGGATCGCTTCGTCGATTAGCTTGACCTCTACCCACTCAGCTTCTGTGAACGGCTCAGTAATCCCTAGTTGTGTGCAGATAACATCGAACAGTTCATCTTCGAGCTTAGAGAAAGCTGGGAATAACTTCTTGAGTGGCGACACCATGTCACCTATAAATGCTTCGGTCACATCATGCAGTAGGGCTAAAAGCTGAACTCGCTGAGTAGCTCCACGTTGGCGTAGATAGTTTTGGATTGCTAGACTGTGTTCTCCTACTGAGAAAGGTGTAGCTGTCCCGCCATTGTAGCGGTTTATAGCACACAGACGGTCAGCAATATCGTCTTCGGTTATATGGGCGTGGCGTAAATCAGAAAAATCCACGTACGACCCATGAACACAAGAGATAGTGGTTGCCTTATTGACAGGGTATTCACCCTCACTTGACAAGTGTATATCAGTAGTATAAACTTCGGATTGTTGTTGGGTTTGGTTACCTGCAACGGTTTTCATATATGTTTTTCCTTTTGAATAGAAGGGTCTGCTGTCGGGGCGGACCCTTTTTATTTATAAGCCTCCTCAGCAGTTGCACCCGCATCTAATGCACCAAGTGCAACAAGCACTGCATCTCTGTACCCGCCAGCGTAGGGTGGTTTGATTGGCACTAAGAACGGTTTGTCACCGAGAAAGTATGCAAATTGCTTACCTGATGTCGTGACGAAAACCAAGATACCATCGAACTCATCGTCACCAATCGCATTTCTGTATCGGTCTCGTAGGTTGATACTCAAGTTCTCTAACGCTATGTCGGATAAAGAAGTTCTTTTGTACACGAACTCGTCATATACCCACTCACGTAGGGCAAGCACCGTATCGACTGACCCTGACACCATCAGATGAATTTTCACTGCATTGCCTGTATCATCAATTGCATTGTACGTAGCAATTTTTTGCATGTTGTCATTAACTACTACACCAGACTTATACTCAGCTTTATCTGCAACAAGATGGTCTTTGGTATAAACATAAATTGTCATTTGTTGTACCCCTTATATGCTTTCCCGTCACCGTATTTTTTGAACCACATGGCTTCGGTCGGGGCGAAGCCTACACGTAGTTCATATCCATTTTCTTGGCGTATCCAGCGTTTCTCACCAAGATACATTTTCGTTAATTTCGCAATGTCGTCGACTATGTTGCTCACAATGTCGAACGATACAGTGTTGTCGAGTAGTGAGCTAAACGTGTACACATCGGTACACGCTTTCATCTCATCTTCCAGTCTCGCCATTGCCATCGCTAGGCTCTCTATTCTCATAGAAATCTCCTGGGTTAATATATTCTCTTGCCTTCGGATTGCGAAGGTCTATTTTCCACACACGCACTGGTGGGTTACCTGTCTTGAACTCTGTGTTATCCCACATCCGTTTCAACACGCCACGCTCCGCACCAATTTCTTCCAACGCACTCTCAAGACGCTCAATGCCGAACTGCCGAACTTTTGCAAACTCGCGTAAGCCAACATAATCCACGTACATTTTCATGTCGTCAATCTCAATGCGAACATACGCGTCTCTACCTTGTGGTGCTTTAATCGGTGCTGACGAGTTTTGACTGTTTTTGACCACAATCGTATTCGCTGAGTATTTGTTGAGCATCTCACCGAACAACTCAATTTCACGTACGATTTTGCCTTCAGCACGGACAACAAGTTCATGGAGTAGCTCTTGAGCAGTACGGTAAATCTCTTTCGGGTCAAACGGGAACACACCCGCTCGCTCACCGACGATTGCACCTACAACACCCGCAGTCATAATGTCACCCCAGAAGCGATGACGACCGTGCAGATGACACGTTTCAGTTAATCCAGCCGAGATTTTATGCCAAAGCTGTTCAATCTCGTCCTCGTTGTGAAGAACGTACTCCACAATCGCTTGCCCTGCTACACCATAATACTTCTGCACTTCACGCACAGCTTCATCACCATAGTTTTTGTCAGACGACTGAGCAAGTGCACGGATTGGAATCTCCACGATACGCATTAGGTATGCTTCATTTTCCGCTCTATGCTCAGTGATTCGGTTCCACAAACTCACGTTAGACGAACTGAACACATGCGATTTCCACCCTGGTAAACTGGTGCGGATGTCGTTAATTTGCGAAGAACTTCTTGCTTTCGCACGACCTGATGTACAGGTGTGCACGAACAGCATTAAGTCTTCGACTTCCAACTGCCCAGTCTCGTCGAGCGTCATAGGCAAGCTGTTCACATAACTGATAATCTCGAAGAAGGCGTTCACCGTAGTACCCTGTCTCGCTTGGTAGAAGAAAGGGTCTGGGGTTAAGCCGAATATCCCGCTTATCACTTTCGTTAATGTGGACTTACCAAAACCACTGTCCTCAGAGTAGATGTTAATCACTCCACCAGTTTCACTGCCAAATCTTGAGCGGATAGATGCACCAAAGCCACACGCTAGAATAAGACGGTAACGCTGTGCGTCATTTGCACCGTACAACTTACGAAGGGCGGTGTTCCAACCTTCTTGCATTGAGCGGAAATCACGTCTAGGCTCGCACGACTCTTTAAACATACGA